>NZ_JBSHMS010000004.1:0-497972 GCF_053645575.1 Nocardia sp. NPDC055321 | reverse complement strand
GGGCGCCCGGTCGGGCGGTGCCCGAGCCGGCGGTGGTGTCCCCGAAGTTCGGGGAGCCCAAGGCTTAACGAGATATACCCGGCGGCGGCCCCGTGTCCGATCTCCGGCCGCGGGGCCGCCGTTCGCGCGGGGGTGTGCGCGGCGTTGCCCGGGTCGCGCGGGCGCGCCTCAGACCGTCAGGCGGGTCACCGCGCCCAGGAAACCGGTGGCGTACAACGACGTCGAATCCCAGCCCGGTCCGGCGCCGAAGCGCACCGAGGTGATGAAGGGCAGGCCCTCGGCGATCGTGCAGTGGGTCCCGGCGTCCGGGTCGACGCGCACCACCTTGCCCGCGGTGTTGAGCGCCACGTACACCGCGCCGTCCGGCCCGACGGTCATGTCGTCGGCCGAGTTCAGCGGCCCGAACCCGGGCAGGACGATGCGGGCCGGGGTTGCCTCCGGATGGTCGATGTCCACCGCGGCGATGACCGTGTCGGCGTCGAAGGTCGTGGAGACGAACAGCTTTCGGCGCGCGGGATCGTAGGCCAGCCCGTTGGTGGAGGTCAGCTCCGGCGCCAGCGTGTGCGCGCCGGAGCCGTCGGCCGCGACCCGGGTGAGGGTCGTGTTCGCCCCGACGTCGCGGCTGACCACGAAGCCGCCGTCCGGTAGCTGCGCCAGGCCGTTGGGCATGCGCAGGCCGGTGACGGCCGTGTGAACGGCGCCGGTGGCCAGATCGACGGCGACGATCGCGCCGTCGGGGGTGTCCGAGACGCCACTGGCGAAGGTATTCCCGGTGTTCACGTACGCGATGCCGCCGGACACCACCAGGCCACCCGGCGTTTCGACGGGGGCGACGGTCACGCGGTTACCGTCCGGCGTCAGGCGAACGAGCCCGCCGCCGTCGCCGCCGAACGAGGTCTCCGAGAGCAGCAGACCGCCGGTCCCGTCGAATGCCAGGTTCTCCAGGACGCCGAAGCCGCTCGCGACCGTGGCCGCGGAGCGGACCGTACATCCTCCGACTTCGTTTGCGGCAGTGGCGATTCCATTCGCCCCGAGGGTCAGCAGGGCTATGGATTGAGCGGTGACCACCCCGCTCGCGAGGGCCTTCGCAAAGTGCATGCGCCCAACCTAACCGGAGCCGACTTTCGAAATCCAGTGCCGCTCAGACAGTTTCGTTACGGCATAGATGTAACTGTCAGTTACATTTTTCGCCGGACGGGTGATCAGGTGAAGTCCCTCACAGCGAACCATTCGGTATCTATGTTCTCACCGGCGCAGATGGCCGACGGGGGCGGTGTCCCAGACAGCATCGAGCAAACGGATCGGTCGCTCGCGTCATTACCGTCGGGTAGCCTCAATCCGTCACTGATTCAGATTGCTTTTCTTCGCACTTTCAGGAGTCCCTGTGCCGCATTCTCGATTCGAGTCGATCGGCGCTTATCTGCCGTCGAAACGCGTCACCACAGAAGAGCTGGTCGCGCAATTGAAGCAGGCCCCTCCATTCGATCTCGAAAGAATCACGGGCGTTCAGGAACGACGATTCCGCGACACCAGCCCGGAGAACACCGAAGACTCCTTCACGCTCGCGATGAACGCGGCACAGGACTGTCTTTCCAGGTCACAGTATGCCGCCACCGACCTGGACGTGATCATCTCGACCTCGATCACGCGTAGCAAGGACGGCACCAAGATGTATATGGAGCCGTCCTTCGCCGGTTCCATCGCGCGCGAACTCGGCGCTCGCGAAGACACTATTTCGTTCGATCTCTCGAATGCGTGCGCGGGAATGATGACCGGCACCTACATTCTGGATCGCATGATTCGCTCGGGTGCCATCCGCCGCGGAATGGTGGTGAGCGGCGAGGCCATCACCCCCATCGCGGAAACCGCTGTCACCGAAATCACCGAGAAATACGATCTGCAATTCGCGTCACTTACGGTGGGCGATTCGGGCGCGGCCGTGGTACTGGACGAAGCCGTCGACGACAACGACAAGATCCACTACATCGAGCTGATGACCGCCTCGGAGTTCTCGCACCTGTGCCTGGGCATGCCGAGCGAGAAGTCGCAGGGCGTCGCGCTCTACACCGACAACCGCAAGATGCACAACGAGTCGCGCTTCCTGCTCTGGACCGATTCGCAGCGCAACCACCTCGAGCGGCAGGGCAACACCTTCGCCGAGGAGAACTTCGACTACATGATCCATCACCAGTTCGGCGCGGGCGCGATCCCCTTCATGAACGCCATCGCCGAGCGCGAGTTCGGCAGCCCCATGCCGCCGGACCTGAACGTGATCGAGAAGTACGGAAACACCTCCACCACTTCGCACTTCATCGTGCTCCACGATCAGCTGAGCCAGGAGGCCATCCCGGCCGGCTCGAAGATCCTGATGGTCCCCGCCGCCTCCGGCGTCGTCGGGGGCTTCCTGTCCACCACGATTTCATCCCTGAAGGTCTGACATGGGCGTGCGCATCAAATCCACCGGAACCAGCCGGGCCGGAGACACTTTCAGCATCGTGGAGCTCAGCGGGCAGGCCGCGCGCCAGTCCATGGAGCGGGCCGGGGTTCGCCCCGAACAGGTCGGCGTGCTGATCAACGCCGGCATCTTCCGCGACTCGAACACCGTGGAACCCGCGGTGTCCGCGCTGATTCAGAAGGCCGCCGGAATCGGGCTCGACTACGTGAAGGACGACCCGCGCTCGTTCTCCTTCGATCTCATGAACGCGGGCGTCGGCGCGCTCAACGCGGTGCAGGTGGCCCAGTCGATCCTGGAAACCGGTAGCGCCGAGCACGTTCTCGTGGTCTCCGGCGACACCCACCCCTCGACCAAGCGCGGTACCGCGGACGCGGAATTCCCCTACGCCACGACCGGTGCCGCATTGTTGCTGGAGCGCACCGACGAGCCCGAGGGCTTCGGCCGCGTGCACACCGTCGCGGGCACCGGAACGCCGGTCATCGAGTCCTACGTGGACGTGGCGACCATGGGCACCGGGGGCCGCGACCTCATGACCGTGGTGCGCGAGCCCGGCGCCGAGGATCGGCTGCTGGCCGTGGCCGCCGACGCCGCGCGGCTGGCGCTGTCCGACGGCGAGCCGGACCAGGCCCGCACCGCGCTCATCGCCTCCACCCCGGCCGCCGGTTTCGGCGAGCGGCTCGCGGCGGAGCTGGGCATCGCGCCCAACGCGGTACTGCTGCCGGATCTTTCGCAGGGCGATCCGCACACCGCGGCGCTGACCCTCGCGTACGACCTGGCGGCACAGGACGATTCGCTGGACGCGTTCACCCACGTGCTGTTCGTGGCCGCCGGCGCGGGCCCCTCGGCCGCGGCGGTGCTCTACCGGCTCCCCGCCGCCGTCGGAGCCGCGGCGTGACAACCGCTACCTACTGGCAGGCCATCGACCGCTTCCGCGCGGTCGCGGCCGCGGAGCCCGACCGGGAAGTGGTGATCTTCCCGGCGGGCACGGCGACTTCGGGACTCCCGGAGTACCGGCACCTGACCTATCGCGAACTCGACGAGTGGTCCGACTCCATCGCGGCGCACCTCGTCGCCGCCGGGGTGGGCCGGGGCACTCGCACCATCGTGCTGGTCCTGCCGAGCCCCGAGTTGTACGCGATCATGTTCGGGCTCTTGAAGATCGGCGCGGTCCCCGTGGTCATCGACCCGGGCATGGGCCTGCGCAAGATGCTCAATTGCCTGCGCGCGGCGGACGCGGAGGCCTTCATCGGCATTCCGCAGGCGCACGCGGCACGCGTGCTGTTCCGCCGGTACTTCCGGGGCATCCGGGTCCCGATCACCGTGGGGCCGCGCTGGTTCTGGGGCGGGGAGACCCTGCAGAGCTGGGGCGGGCCCGCGGCCGTGGCGGCGGGGGCCGCATCGGCGCCCGCGACCGGTCGTGGCGGCGCGGCCCGGGCGCGCGTGCGGGCCGTGCGCGCCAAGCTCGCCGGCGCGCGTGCGGCCTGGGAGCGCGGCTCGGCCTCGCTGCCCACCGCCTACACCGCGGTCGAGCGCACGCCCGCGCCCGCGGACGAGCTGCTGCTCATCGCCTTCACCACCGGCAGCACCGGACCGGCCAAGGCCGTGGAGATGACGCACGGGAACCTCTCGGCCATGGTCGACCAGGTCGACGCCGCCCGCGCGCGCGTCGCACCGGGCACCTCGCTCATCACCCTGCCGCTGGTCGGCATCCTGGACATGCTGCTGGGCTCCAGATGCGTACTGCCGCCGCTGATCCCGAGCCAGGTCGGATCGACCGACCCGGCGCACGTGGTGGACGCGATCAACCGGTTCGGGGTGCGGACGATGTTCGCCTCCCCCGCCGTCCTGATCCCGCTGCTGCGGCACCTGGAATCGACCGGGGTGAAAATCCCCACGCTGCACAGCATCTACTCCGGCGGCGCACCCGTGCCGGACTGGTGCATCGCCGGTCTGCGCGAGGTGCTGAGCTCCGACGCGGAGGTGCACGCGGGCTACGGTTCGACCGAGGCCCTGCCGATGTCGACCATCGAATCCCGGGAACTGCTCGGCGGTCTCGTGGAACGGGCGCATCGGGGCGAGGGCACCTGTATCGGGCGCCCCGCCGAGAACGTGCGCGCGCGCCTGGTCGCCATCACCGACGATCCGCTGCCGAACTGGTCCGACGCGCTGGCCCGCGAGGCCGAACTGGTCGCGACCCGGGGCATCGGCGAACTCGTGGTCGCCGGCCCGAACGTCAGCACCCGCTACTACTGGCCGCACGCGGCGAACCGCGCGGGCAAGATCGTCGAGGACGGCGTGGTCTGGCATCGCACCGGCGATCTCGCGTGGATCGACGACGAAGGCCGGATCTGGTTCTGCGGGCGCAAGTCCCAGCGCGTGCACACCGCGGCGGGCCCCATGTTCAGCGTGCAGGTCGAGCAGGTGTTCAACACCCTGCCCGGCGTCGCCCGGACCGCCCTGGTCGGGGTCGGCCCGCGTGGCGCGCAGCGACCCGTGCTCTGCGTGGAGACCGAGACCGGCGCGAACCCGCTGAGCCTGACGGCCGAACTGCGCGATCGCGCCGCCGCGTTCGAGGTCACCGCGCCCGTGCGGGACTTCCTGTTCCACCCGAAGTTCCCCGTGGACATCCGCCACAATGCCAAGATCGGCCGCGAGCAGCTGGCCGTCTGGGCAACCGAGCAGCTCGGAGAGGACAAGGGACGATGAAGGTGACCCTACTGCGGGCGATTCCGATTCTGGGCTGGCTGTACCTGTTCGCGGGAGTTCTCGCCGCCGGCACCGGGCGGGCGCCGGCCAATCGGCTGCTGCGGGCGATCTTCTGGATCGACGCCTTCCTGAGCATCGTGGTGCACGCGGCGCAGATCCCGTCCGCGCTGCGCGCCACCGCGGGCAGCGGCCACTCCCCGGCCGAGACCGCGATCATGACCCAGATCTTCGGCCTCACCTGGTGGAAGACGCAGGAGGCTGCCCGATGAGCACCAAGAAGGCACTGGTCACCGGGGCCTCCGGCTTCCTGGGCGGCGCCATCGTGCGCCGCCTGCTCGCCGACGGCGGCTACCGGGTCGCCGTGCTGGCCCGGCCCACCAGCAATCTGCGCGATCTGGACGAGGTCATCGATCAGGTGGAGATCGTCACCGGCGACCTCACCGATCCGGCGTCGCTCGATCGCGCCACGCAGGGCGTCGACGCGGTCTTCCACAGCGCCGCCCGCGTCGACGAGCGCGGCACCCGCGCCCAGTTCGTGGCCGAGAACCTCACGGCCACCGAACATTTGCTCGCGAGCGCGCGGCGCAACGGGGCGAGCCGCTTCGTCTTCATCTCCAGCCCCAGCGCGCTCATGGATCGCGACGGCGGCGACCAGGTGAACATCGACGAGTCGGTGCCCTACCCGAGCCGGTATCTGAACCTGTACTCCGAGACCAAGGCTGCCGCCGAACGCGCCGTATTGGCCGCCGACGCACCGGGTTTCACCACCTCAGCGCTGCGGCCCCGGGCCATCTGGGGCGCGGGCGACCGGTCCGGTCCGATCGTGCGGCTGCTGAGCCGCGCGGCCACCGGATCGCTGCCGGACCTGTCCTACGGCAAGCAGGTGTACGCCTCGCTGTGCCACGTCGACAACATCGCCGACGCCGCGGTCAAGGCCGCCGCCTCGGAAAAGGTCGGCGGCAAGGCGTATTTCATCGCCGACGCCGAGCAGACCGACGTGTGGGGCTTCCTGGGCGAGGTGGCCGAGGGCCTGGGCTACGAACGGCCCAGCCGGCAGCCCAATCCCCGGGTGCTCGGCGCGGTCGTCGCCGTCATCGACACCATCTGGCGCATCCCCTACGTCGCCACCCGCTGGTCGCCGCCGCTGTCGCGCTACGTGGTGGCGCTCATGACCCGCACCGCGACCTACGACACCGGCGCCGCCGCCGCGGATTTCGAGTACCGGGCGGTCGTCGACCGCGAGACCGGGCTGGCCGAATTCCTGGCCTGGCTCGAAACCCAGGGCGGCGTCACCGAATTGACCAAGGACCTACGGTAACCAGCCCGGCGGTCCGCGCGCAGCAGAGGCAGTTATGAGCACCTTCCGCCGGCCCATCTCTCCCACCGAACTCATCTATTTCCCCATGCGGGATCTCGCGCCGCCGTTCCTCATGCAGCTCGCCATCGAGGGCGAGGGCACGCTCGACGCCGAACGGCTGCGGCGCGCGGTCGCGATCGCCTCCGCCGCCAATCCCGGTGCGCGCCTGGTGCGCGACGGCTCGTACTGGGTGGACAGCGGGGTCGCGCCGACCGTGCGCGAGGTGCGGCACGCGCTGCAGTTCCCGGCGCTCGAGGCGGATCCGGTGCTCACCAGCCCGATCGGGCCGACTCCGGAGTCCACCACCGAGGTGCTGCTGCTGACCGCCGACCCGGTGACCATCGTGTTCCGGGTGTTCCACGGCGTCATGGACGGCATGGGCATGGTCATGTGGGCCACCGACATCCTGCGCGTGCTGCGCGGCGAGGAGCCCGTCGGCGCGGCCGATCCGGTGGCCGACGCCGAACTCGTGGCCGAGGTGGGCGCGCCGGGCAAGCCCGCGCTCATGGTGCCGCGCTTCGGCTCCGCCCTCGGGCGCGGCCGCCAGCTCCCGGGCGAGCACCGGCACCTGTTGCGGCACCGCACGATTCACGCCGCGGGTCCGGGTGCGCTCATGCGGGTCGCGGCCATTCTCGCGGACGAGGGCGGGCCGCTCTCGCGCATCATGATTCCGGTCGATCTGCGCCGCCACGATCCGGAGCTGCGGTCGACCGGCAATCTGGCGCTGCCCCTGTTCCTGGACGCGCGGCCCGGCACCGACTGGAAACAGCTCAACGCCGAGAAGCGCGCCGGGCTCGACGAGGGCCGCGAACTCAACCAGATGGACAACAGCGGGTTGACCAAGCTCCCGCCCGCCGCAGGCCGGGCGCTGGCGCGCTCGCTCAACTGGATGGGCGCGCGCCTGGGCCGGAATCTGGCTTCCGCCACCGTCTCCCACATGGGCCGCTACGACCTGGACGCGCTCGCGGTGCCGGGTTTCGCACCCACCTCGGTCCGGGTGCTGCCCCAGCACAGCGTGGCCATGCCGATCCTCATGGGTCTGACCGAGGGCGGCGGCCGTACCGAGCTGACGGTCTCGGTGCGCAGCGGCAAGGGCATTCCCGATCGCCTGGACGCGCTGCTGGACAGGATCGTACGCACCCTGGAAAGCGAACTGACACCGGCGGATTCGGCGCCATCCCGCACTGTCGCCCCTGGAACCGACGCGACGGGGACCGCCGGGCGATGACCGGAATCCGCCGGGTGCTGAGAGCGGCCGCGGGCGGGGTACTCCGGGCAGCCGGGTCCCCGCTCTCGACGGCGGCCCGCACATCGGCGGTATTTCCCACACGGAAGCAAGCGATTCCAACCGAGGAACCGGCCTCCGGCGCCTGGGAACCCGTTGCCGGACGCCCGGCGACCTCTGCCCTGTTCGGCCTGAAACACAACGGCGGCACCTTGATTCCGGTGCGAGGCGGCAGGCTCACGAGCGGTCACGAATCTCGGCACCATCGAAACGGAGTTGTGAACCGATGAACACCTGGGCGCGGCTGGTGGTTTCGTGGCCGAAGACGGTGCTGGCGGCGGGCGTGCTGTTCGCGCTCGCGTGCGGGCTCTTCGCGACCGGGCTGGCCGATAAGGTCAGCGCGGCGGGATTCAGTGACCCGGCGAGCGAATCCAGCGCGGTCGATCGCTGGGTGAAGGAGCAGCTCGGGCCGCAGAACCCGGACATCCTCGCCATCTACACCGCTCCCGAGGGGCAGACGCTGGCCGACATCGGGCCGCGGGTGCTGGAATCGGTGGGACGCATCGATCCGGCGCTGCTGGACCGGCCGGTCGAAACCTATTGGAACAGCACGCGGCAGCAGTACCTGCGCTCGCCCGACGGGCGGCAGGCGGTGGCCGCGGTGTTCGCGGCCGGCGACGACAACCGGCGCATCGCGGTGTATCCCGATATCGCCGAACATCTTCGGGTGCCGGGGGTGGAGACGCAGCTGACCGGGTACAGCGCGCTCGCGGACACCATCAGCAACCAGTCGCGCCGCGATCTCGTGATCGCCGAATCCATTTCGATCCCGCTCACCGCCATCGTGCTGGTGCTGGTCTTCGGCGGCGTGGTGGCCGCGCTGCTGCCGGTGCTGGTCGGCACGCTGGCCGTCATCGGCGCGCTGGGCGCGGTGGGGCTCATCGCCCGGTTCACCGAGGTCAGCATCTTCGCCATGAACGTGGTGTCGCTGCTCGGACTCGGATTGGCGATCGACTACGGGCTTTTCGTGGTCAGCCGCTTCCGCGAGGAGCTGGCGGCGGGGCGGTCCGTCCCCGAGGCGCTGACCAGGACCCTGCAGACCGCCGGGCGCACGGTGCTGTTCTCGGCGCTGCTGCTCATGTGCGCGTTCGCCGGCACCTTCGTCTTCCCTCAGGCGGTGCTGCGCTCGCTCGGATTCGGCGCCATGGCGGCGGTCGCCCTGGCCGCGCTGCTCTCGCTGACCGTGTTGCCCGCCATCCTGGTGCTGCTCGGCTCGCGCGTGGGCAAATGGAGTTGGCGCGCCGATGCTTTCGAGCATGCCGAGGCACGCGCGCAGCGCTTCTGGGGGCGGGTCGTCACCGCCGTCATGCGCCGTCCCGGCACCGTCGCCATCGCGGTGGGCGCGCTGCTGCTGGTGCTGGCCGCGCCGCTGACCAGCGTGCGCCTGGGTGATATCGACCACACCGCGCTGCCCAAGGGCAACGAAACCCGCGTGGCGGTCGAGGAATTGGCGGCGAACTTCCCCGCCGCGAACAGCGGCGCGACCGTGCTGCTGCGCGAAACCGGCAGCGGGACACCCACTCCAGCGACCATCAGCGCCGCGCTGCGCGAGCTGAGCGCGGTTCCCGGTGTGCGCCAGGCGCTGTCGCTGGGCGTCCGCGAGGACGCGGCGATCATCCATACCGCGCTGGCCGCGCCCGACCGCTCCCCCGCCGCCCAGGACACCGTGAAAGCCATTCGGGACATTCGCCTCGACGGCGCGGAACTCCAGGTCGGCGGCGAAAGCGCGGTGACCGCGGACAGCGTCACCGCCGTGCTCTCCAAACTCCCGCTGATGCTGGTGGTCATGGTCGGCGTGACGCTGCTGATGCTGGCACTGGCCTTCCGCTCGGTGGTGCTGCCGGTCAAGGCGGTGCTCATGGCATTCCTGAGTCTCGCGGCCACGTTCGGCGTGCTGACCTGGATCTTCGATCAGGGCCACCTGGCCGACGCGCTGCGCGTCAGTCCCGGGCCGCTGTCGGCAGGGATGCTGGTGCTGATCATCGCGGTGGTGTTCGGCCTGTCAACCGACTACGAGGTCTTCCTGCTCTCACGCATGGTGGAGGCGCACGACGCCGGGGCGGACACCGAGGAAGCGGTACGGGTCGGCACGGTCCAAACGGCGCGCGTGATCACCGCCGCCGCAACACTTCTGGTGCTGATCACCGGCGCGTTCACGATCTCCCCCCTGACCCCGATGCGCTTCCTGGGCCTCGGCATGGTGATCGCCCTGGTCATCGACGCGACCCTGGTCCGCATGCTGCTGGTCCCCGCGCTGGTGAAACTGATGGGCCCGGCCAACTGGTGGACCCCGTTCCGCCCCGCCCCGCGCAGCACGGAGGTACAGCCGCTCGTGAAAACCGAAGAGTCCAGGGCAGTCTGATCGGCCGACGCTTCGTCGCACGCGGCGTCCCCGGCGGATACCGGATCTGGGACAACAAGATTCGCCGCTGGTGGGGCGACCTCTACGAGCTGTGCCCCGATGAACTCGTGGCCGAGTTGAACGGCGCGAAACGCCCCGACCGGATCACCGAACTCACCAAACAGGCCCGCGCGCGCAAGCGGTGACCGGTTATTCGGCCGCGCGCGCCGCCAGCACCGCGTCGTACAGCGCCTTGCGGGCGGTGCCGGTGCTCTGCGACACCTCGGCGCAGGCGTCCTTGAGGCGCAGGCCGGCGGCGGCCAGAGCCTCCACGCAGTCCACCAGGTCGGCCGGGTCTATCGAAACCGGTTGCGCGCCTTCCAGAACCACCGTGATCTCGCCGCGCGCGCCCTCGACCGCCCAGGCCGCGAGCTCGGCCAGGGTGCCGCGCACGACCTCCTCGTAGGTCTTGGTGAGCTCGCGGCAGACCGCGCCGCGCCGCTCGGGGCCGAGCACCTCCACCGCGTCGGCCAGGCAGTCGGCCAGGCGGTGCGGGGCCTCGAAGAAGGCGCAGGCGCGGGACTCCGTCGCCAGGGTGCGCAGCCACTCCTTGCGCTGGCCGGACTTGCGCGGGGCGAAGCCGTCGAAGCAGAAGCGCTCCACCGGCAGCCCGGACAGCGCCAGCGCGGTGGTCACCGCCGACGGGCCGGGCAGACAGGTGATGGGCAGGTCGCGCTCCACGCACGCCGCGACCATGCGGTAGCCGGGATCGCTCACCGACGGCATGCCCGCGTCGGTCACCAGCAGCACCGTGCGGCCGGACTCGATCTCCTCGAGCAGCATGGGGATGCGCGCGGTCTCGACGTGGTCGTAGAAGCTCACGACCCGCCCGGTGATCTCCACCTCCAGCGCCTTGGCCAGCGACCGCGTCCGGCGGGTGTCCTCGGCGGCGACGATCTCCGCGGAGCCCAGCGCGTCCCGCAGCCGCTGCGAGGCGTCACCGATGTCGCCCATGGGCGTGGCGGCGAGCACCAGCCGTCCGGCTCGGATCGGCTCGGCACTCATCGCACTCCCGTTCGTCGATGTCCTGGGCCGCCACGCGAACGGCGGCGGGCAGCGCCCGAATCGCGGCGCTCGCCCAGCATACGGCGGGCCGCCGTACCGCCCGGGCGGCCGTGCGCCACCGCGGCGGTCGACCGGCGGCGCGTGGCGAACCGCCCGTGCCGGCGCACCGCCGGACTCACCGGGGCGCGACCGGCCGGGTGTCGACCGCATAACATCGGGGGCGTGACCCAGGTGACCGAGGCGCGACCGCCAGCGAGTGAGGCGGAGGTGGCGTTGTCGAGTCCCGCGCCACTACGACCGTCAGCCGAATACGGGCCCACCGACTGGGCCCGTGGCTGGGTGGTCACTATCGTGCTGACCACGGTGGCCGCGCTGACCCGCTTCATCATGCTGGGCTACCCCACCGACGCCAAGACCCCGGTCTTCGACGAGAAGCACTACGCCCCGCAGGGCTGGCAGGTGCTGACCGGCGGCGGCACCGAGGACAATCCCGGCTACGGCCTGGTCGTGCACCCGCCGGTCGGCAAACAGATGATCGCCATCGGCGAGGCCATCTTCGGCTACAACGGCTGGGGCTGGCGCTTCACCGCCGCGGTGTGCGGAACCATCCTGGTGCTCTTGGTGATTCGCATTACCCGGCGCATGACCCGGTCCACCCTGATCGGGGCGTTCGCGGGCATCCTGCTCATCGTCGACGGCGTCACCTTCGTCTCCTCGCGCCTGGGCATGCTCGACATCTTCCAGACGGTGTTCGTGGTCGCGGCCTTCGGCTGCCTCATCGTCGACCGCGACGAGATACGCGCGCGCATCGCCCTGGTCGCCGCCGAGGGCCGCTTGGACGACAGCGACTACGGGCCGCGGTTCGGCGTGCGCTGGTGGCGGTTCGGCGCGGGCGTCCTGCTCGGGCTCGCCTGCGGCACCAAATGGTCCGGCATCTACTTCGTGGTCGCCTTCGCGGCCCTGAGCCTGGCGTTCGACCTGTCCGCGCGCCGCGGCTACCGCGTCCGCCGCCCCTGGGCGGGCACCGCCGTCCGCGATCTCGGACCGGCCTTCTACGCCCTGGCCATCGTGCCGATCACGGTGTACCTCATGACCTTCTGGGCCTGGTTCGCCAACGAGTCCGGCTACGACCGGTACGCGGTCGGGGTCCGCGTCGGCAACGACGGCATGTTCTCCTGGGTGCCCGCGGCGCTGCGGTCACTGTGGTTCTACGGCGGCGAGGTACTGACCTTCCACAAGGAGCTCACCAACTCCGCGGGCAACCACCACCCGTGGGAGTCCAAGCCGTGGACCTGGCCCATGGGCCTGCGCCCCATGCTCTACTACTACGCCGACACCAACGTGACCGGTTGCGACGCATCGCAATGCGTGAAGGCCGTCATGCTGATCGGCACGCCCGCGCTGTGGTGGGTGGCCCTGCCCATGCTCGCCTGGGCGCTGTGGCGCAGCATCGTGCGCCGCGACTGGCGCTACGGCGCGATCCTCGTCGGCTACGGCGCGGGCCTGCTGCCCTGGTTCCTGACCCTGGACCGGCAGATGTACTTCTTCTACGCGCTGCCGCTGGCGCCCTTCCTGGTGATGGGCGTGGCACTGGCACTGGGCGACATCCTCGGGCACGCCCCGGCGAGCGGCCGCAGGCTCTCCGGCTCGCCGCACTGGCAGCAGTTCACCCCGCCCAGCGAACGCCAAGGTCTCGGGCTGCTGCTGGTGTGCATCTACCTGGCGCTGGTGATCGCGAACTTCATCTGGCTGTGGCCGATTCTCACCGGCATGCCGATCACGCCCGCCGACTGGCACGACCGGCTCTGGCTGGACAGCTGGCGCTGACCCGCGGTCCGTCGGCCGCCACGCCCCGATACGCCGCCGGCCGATCGGCTCGCGCTACCCCCGGCTCTCCCCCAGCGCCGCGCGCAGATACCGCACCGCAGCCTCGTCGTCGAGCCCGAGCCTGCGGATGACCGCCACGTACTCGGTCGCCGCCCGGCCGGCGACATCGCGCGTCGGATCACCCGAGGACGCGATGAAAGAGCCCAGCCTGCCCCGGGTTTCGAGCACACCGTCCTGTTCCAGCTCGCGGTAGGCGCGGGCCACCGTGTTGGGGGCCAGCTTCAGGTGCGCCGCCAGCGCGCGGACCGTCGGTATCTTGGTCCCGGCTGCCAGTTCCCCGGATCGCACCCGGGCCACGATGCCCTGGCGCAGTTGCTCGTACGGCGGAACCGTCGAATGGTGGTCGACCGGTATGTCGAGCATGTCTTCTCACACCTCGTCACGCGACAGCGGGCAGGACAGGCACCGAGGTCCGCCCCGGCCGGAGCCCAGTTCGGATCCCGGTATGGGCAGCACTTCGATGCCGGCGTCGACCAGGCGAGCGTTGGTCATCTCGTTGCGTTCGTAGGCGATCACCACGCCGGGCGCCAGGGCGAGGGTGTTGTTGCCGTCGTCCCATTGTTCGCGCTCGGCGGTGACCCCGTCGAGACCGGTGTCGATGACGCGCAGTTTCGCGATACCCATGGCCTTCGCGGCGGCGGGCAGGAAGGGATCCGGGCCCAGCATGTTCACCGACCCGTCCGCCTCCTTGCGAATGGTGAACGCGCACAGCGAATCCTGGACCGCCGGGTACATGACCACCGCGTCCACGTCGACCATGGTGCAGACGGTGTCCAGGTGCATGGTCGCCCGGGTCTGGGCGATCGGCACCACCAGCACGGTGTGCGCCAGATCGTCCTCGAAGAGACTGCGCGCCAGCGCTTCCGCGCCCGCCGGGGTGGTGCGCTCGCCCACCCCCACCGCCACCACGCCCTTGGCCAGCAACAGCACGTCCCCGCCCTCGATGGGCGCGGTATGCGATTCGTAGGCCCGGCGGACCCCGAGGAAGCGGGGGTGGAAGGCGTAGATGAGATCGGTCAGCGACGTCTCGCGCGCCCGCGCGGGCAGCGCGAGGGAGGTGATCGCGACCCGCCGCCCGACCCAGAACGAGGAATCGCGGGTGAACAGCAGGTTCGGCAGCGGATCGATGACGAAATCGTGCCCGTGGTGCATGCGCCGCACCAGCGAGGTGGTGTTCCCGAACGGCAGCTCGTCGAAGGTCATCCCGGACATCAGGAGCTGCGCGAGCTCCGGCGCGGGTACCGTGCGCAGGTAGGCGGCCAGTTCGTCGGCGAGCGCGTGCCCGAGCCGGCGCGCGTCGACGGCCCCGGAGATGCCCTGGATGCGCGCGGCGCCGCTGACGCCGAGGGTCTGGGTCAGCAGGTCGGCCAGCAGCAACACCTCGACGCCGCGCCCGCGCAACACCTCGGCGAAGGTGTCGTGCTCCTGCTGCGCCCGCTCCACCCAGGGGATGGCGTCGAAGAGCAGTTGGTCGTTGTTGCGCGGGGTGAGACGGCGCAGCTCGTCGCCGGGTCGATGCAGGAGCACCGTGTGCAGCGCGCCGACCTCCGAGGTCACGGAAAGCGGTCGCGCCGGGGGCGCAGCCTTGATTCCCATGATCTGACGGTAGTTGCCCGGGACAGAGATGGCATGCAATTCGACGCCGGTAAAAACCTCCACTAACCTTCAGCTATGCAGACCACCCCGTGGCAGGCGAAGGAGTTGACACCGGGCCAGCTGGCACAACGCGCCGGAGTTGCGGTGTCCGCCTTGCATTTCTACGAACGTGAGGGTTTGATCACAGCCCGTCGAACCAGCGGCAACCAGCGCCGCTACCCCCGGGAAACCCTGCGCCGGCTGGCCTTCATCCGCATCTCACAGCGTGTCGGAATTCCGCTCGGGGAGATCCGCGGCGCGCTGGACCGCCTGCCCGACGGCCGCACCCCCACCCGCCGCGACTGGGAGGCGCTGTCCACCGCCTGGCGCAGCGATCTCGACGAGCGCATCGAACAGCTGATTCGCCTGCGCGACAGCCTCACTGGCTGCATCGGCTGCGGCTGTCTGTCACTGGGCACCTGCAAGATCGTCAACGCGCACGACCACATGGGCGAGGACGGCCCGGGCGCGCGCGTGCTGGACGTGCACGTGAACGAACCCGCGAGCGAGTCCTGCGTCGTCGACGACCGGCAGGCGGGCTGCGTCAGCCCCGTGGCAGAAACGTCGTGAACAGGCTGTTCGCCTTGCGCATGGCGAACTCGTACGGCCAGGCGAACTTGCGCGCCCACCAGTAGCCGAAGCGGATGTCGAACTGGGTGTGCACCAGGTAGCGGTTCTTCTCGACCCCGCGCAGAATCGACTTGGCGACTTCCTCCGGCGATTTGGCGTGCCGGCGAAAACGACCGATCCACGCCTGAATTCGCGGATCCTCACGGTCGACGCCGACGATGTCGACGCTGTGCACCAGCGGGGTGTCCACCGCGCCCGGCACCACCAGGTGCACGGAGATGTCGTGCCGCTCCAGATCGAACCGCAGCACGTCCGAGACCCCGCGCAGGCCGAACTTGCTCGCGCTGTACGCCGCGTGCCAGGGCAGCGCCAGCAGCCCGGCCGCCGAGGACACGTTGACCAGCGACCCGCCCCGACCGGCCGCGACCATGGGCGGCACGAAGTTCTCGATCACGTGGATGGGGCCCATGAGGTTCACGTCCACCATGCGCTTCCAGTGCTTGTGCTCGAGGTTCTCCACGGTCCCCCACACCGAGACGCCCGCGACGTTCATGACCACGTCCAGCGCCTCGCCGATGTGCTCGTGCACCTGCCCCGCGAAGGCGGTGACCGCGTCGTAGTCGCTGACGTCCAGGGCCTGCGCGTACTCCACGACGCCGCCCTGCGCGCGAATGAGCGCCACGGTCGAGTCGAGGCCCTCGGCGTTCACGTCGGTGAGCACCAGCCGCGCCCCCCGGCTCGCGGCCGCGGTGGCCGTTGCCCGGCCGATGCCGCTGGCGGCCCCGGTAATCAGAGTCTTCTTGCCGCTGAAGCTTCGATCACGCACGCCGTTCCCACATCCCTCGATGGATTGCCCCTGTTATTCCCCGCACGCTACTACGCGGTAGCGCGCTCCCGCGAGCATCGGCGCCCGGAGCGCGCCCCCAATTTCTAGGGCGTGCCGGGGCGGCCGGAACCCGGAAGATCCAGGTCGAGCGCGATCCGCCCGGCCGCCAGATGCTCGGCGACCTCGTCGGCCGGCATCGGCCGCGCGATCAGGAAGCCCTGTGCCCGATAGCAGCCCAGCGCCACCAGGGTCCGGGCGGCGACGGTGGTCTCCACCCCTTCGCCGACCACTCCGAGACCGAAGGAACCGGCCAGTCCCACAATGGATTTGACGATGGCCAGATCGTCGGCGCTGGCACCGAGCCGCTGCACGAAACCGCGGTCGATCTTGACCGCGTCCACCGGCAGCGCCTTGAGATGCGAGAGCGAGGAGTACCCGGTGCCGAAGTCGTCGATGGCGATCTGCACCCCCATCCGCTTGAGCCCGCGCAGGGTGACCTGGGTGCGCGCCAGATCCTGCACCACCACGTGTTCGGTGATCTCGAGACAGACCGAGCTGCCGTCGATGCCGAAGCGCCGCAGGATGCCCTCCATGGTCTCCACGAAGTCCAGGCTCACCAGCTGCACCGGCGACACGTTGATGCGGATGACCACGTTCGAGGCCAGACCGTGCTTGCGCCACTGCGCGAACTGCTCGCACGCCGAGCGAATCACCCAGCGCCCCAGCTCACCCGCGAGGTTCGTGGCCTCGGCGACGCCGACGAACGCGCCCGGGGGCAGCAGCCCGCGGGTGGGATGCTGCCAGCGCACCAGCGCTTCGAGGGCCACCACCCGGCCGGTGCGCAGATCCACCTCGGGCTGATAGTGCAGCAGCAGTGAGCCGTCCGAGACCGCGCCGCGCAGGTTGAGCTCCACGTCGTCCTGCAACTCGAACTGCGCGCGCATGGCGTCGGTGAACACCGCGACGCCGTTGCCGCCGCTGGATTTGGCCGACAGCAGCGCGTGATCGGCGCGGCGCAGCACGTCCGCGACGGTGGTCTCTCCCGGAATACCCACGGCCACACCGACACTCGCGCCCCGGCTGACGGTCTCCCCGCCGACGGTGACCCGGCGCGCGATGAGCTGCTGTATCCGGGTGGCCTCGAGATCGGCGGCCACGGCGTCCATCGGCTTGGCCGGGACGATGACGAACTCGTCGCCGCCCAGGCGGGCGATCATGTCGCCGCGATCGAGGTGATCGCGTAACCGCGTGGCCAGGGTGCGAATGAAGTTGTCCCCGGCGGTGTGGCCCAGGAAGTCGTTGAGCGCCTTGAGCCGATCCAGATCCAGGAAGAACGCCGCCACCGGCCCGGGACTGCCCGCGCGCAGCCTGTCCTCCATGTGCTCGAGCAGCGCCCGGCGATTGGCCAGCCCGGTCAGGTCGTCGTGCATCGCGATGTAGCGCAACCGCTCCTCGGCCACCACGCGCGCCTGCAACTGGGCGAAGAGCGCGGCGATCGCCTTGAGCACATTGAGTTCTCGCGTGCTCCACTCGCGATCGCCCTCTTTGACGAAACCGAGCACGCCGGTCGACTCGTCGCGCGAGACCAGCGGCACCGCGGCCATGGACACCTGCGGGATGCCCGAGGACAGGTGAATGGTCTGCTGATAGTCCGCGTGCTCGGGAATGGGCCGCACGATCAGCGGCTCGGTGGCGTGTTCGAGCCGGGCGAACACCGAGTCCGCGCTCTCGAAGTAGGTGACGCGCAGCGGATCCGGATCGATGTTCACGGTGCGTCGCGGCCACTCCGCGATCAGGATGGAGGCGCGGCGCTCCCGATCGGTGTGCCGTAGGTAGCTGAAGTCGACATCGAAATGAGTGACAAGCCAGGACAGCACCCGCTCACTCGCCGCCACCATCGTGGTGGCGTCGACACCCATCAACTCGGAGGCAACCTGCGTTACCAGTGAGTCGAGCGTCTGCCGAGGCACCTTGTCTCCGATCCCATCAGCGGCTTTCCGCACCCGGTATCGGGAGCCGCCGGCTCCGGGCCGTGACCTCCGCCGCATAGCTCAGGCGAAGTACCAACGCCACGGTCTCGTGCTCGGGCACTCCCAACAGGTCCAGGAAACGGCCTTGAAGTGACGTTAGTGTATCGGCGAACTCCGGGGAAACCGTGCGTAGATCCTCGGTTTGTCGGGCGAACAGGAACACCGGTGACACCGGTTGCACCGTCAGCCCGTGTCGCTGCGCCTCGATCCAGACCCGCTGCAGGGTCTCCCCGGCGCGGGCGTAGGCGATCAATTCGGCCGGATCACCCAGGGATGGGGTGGGGAAGGTGACCGCGGCCAGGGCCGAGGCCGAGCGCACCCGATCGAGGGTCGGCTCGCCCAGCGCGACACCGCCGTTCCATTCCCGAATTCGATCCATCACATCGGCGCGGCGCGCGATGTCGAGCTTGGCGAACTCGTCGGGGGCCAGCTCCATGGTGCGCAGGTCCAGGCCCGTACGCAGGTCGTCGGCGGGCCAGCGGAGCTCGGAGAACATCTCCGCGTGCAGGACCGGGGTCAGGTAGCGGTACTGGTCCGAGGCGGCCAGCAGGACGGCGGCGGTCTCCAGGTCGTCCGCGTCCGAGATCCAGCGCAGGCCGCCGTCGGCTTTCGCGGCGGTGGTCGCCAGCTGGTGCAGTACGCCCGGATCAACCGGTTCGCCGGTGCCCAGGTTCCGATTGGTGACGCGGGTCAGCAGGTCCGGGTACGCGCGGGCCAGCTCCGGTTCGCTCCAGTCGCTGAAGTGCAGCACGGCGGTCAGCGGCGCGCGATCGATGCTGTGCCGCCCGGGCGCGCCGGTGCGCAGTTCCGATTCGCCGAGCAGTCCGCGCGCGGCGGCTGCGGCCCGCGCGTTGTACAGCGCCGCGCCGACCGCGACCGCGCTGCCGCGGTAGCCGATGTCCATGCCCGAGGAGCGGGCCGGATCGAGTTCGATGACCACGGCCGCGGGCTCGCGGCGCAGCTTCCAGGGCTGCACGTTGCCGCCGGAGGGCGCGAGCTGGGCGCACGCGAGCACGGCGTCCACATCGGTCCGCGGCACGGTGAGGGCGGGCTGTTCGGGCCAGGTCAGCTCGGCCACCGGCGGGGGCTCGGCGATCGCGTCCAGGCTCGTGCTCAGATCCACCCGGGTGCGGCCCGAGGGCAGCTCGCCGCCGAGTCCGATGCGCCGGACGGCCGCGGCCACCGTCGCGCCGCCGAGTTGCACGTCGCCCGCGAGTTGCGGCCAGCTGTCCAGGGTTTGGTCGATTTCGACGAGGCTGGCGGCGAATCGATCCGACAGCCCGAAGGCGTCGAGAATGCGCACCACGTAGGGCGCCTTCTCGCGCGTGGTGAGTCCGCGCAGATCCGACCGGCCGACGCCGCCGAGCAGACCGTGAAAGGGCTCGCGCGTGGGTTCGAGGTCGTAGCGCTCGATGTCGAGCAGGCCGCGGTCGCTGGTCTCCATCAGCAGCGGAATCTCGTAGCGCCGTGCGGCTTCGCGGACCGCGAGCTTGATATCGAGCGAGTCGCACTCCTCGACCACGATGGTGAGACCCCGGAAGAAGTCGTCGACGTTGGCGTCGGTCAGTCCGTCGGTGAAGACCTCGACCGGCAGGTAGGGATCGATCTCAGCAATCCTGCGCGCGGTCACCACCGACTTGTTCACGCCGATGTCGAAGAGCGAGCCGGGAATTCGGTTCAGGTTCGCCAGCTCGATGGTGTCGAAGTCGGCCAGTTTGATGCGGCCGCAGCTACCTTCCATGGCGAGCGTATGCGCAATCGCGTGTCCGACGCTTTGGCCGACCACTCCGATCGTCTGTTTCACGAGCGTTTGTTGTTCGGCGCGCGTCAGTTTGTTGCGGTTGCGATCCAATCGAACCGTGCGTAGCAATTCCGGCCCGGGTAGGCCGATCACCGAATTGCGCCAGGGATAGAAAACCCAGCGATCCGCTTCCGGCCCTTCCGACAATTCGGGCGGTGCTACCAATTCGGAGAATTCGACGCGGAGCGAATCCCGTAAGTCGATGAATTCGATGGCGGAATCGGCGCGCAATTCGGCGAGCCGGCGCGCGTCCGCGGCATCGGATTCATCGAAAAACTGCGGTCGATAGGAGACAACCGCGGCATTGTCGGGATTCATATTTAGGCGGTTCCTCCGATACCGGACAGATCGGCCGTCAGTGCGTCACCGCCGGCCGACAGGGCTATGTGTTCCGCATCGATCAGGACAAGCTGCGACTCATCAGCTACTGACCGGTAGGACTCCATGTCCCACCACAGTGGAATAGTCCGATAACGCTGGTCGGGAAACGGTACCGCCGGAATCCACCAGTCCGAGCGCGCCCCGCTGGTGCGATAACCCGACGCGGCGTGCTCGCCGGCTGTGACGAAGCCGTACCGAGCGTCCAGCAGGTTGGTGACGTGCACAACGCACCGGTCCAGGGCCGCGCCGAGCGCCCGGCGCTGCGCGCGATCCAGGGCCCGGTCCGCCCACACAGCTTTCACCTCGACGACACCTTGCGGTATCCGATCGGCAACCCGTTTACGCAGTGCGGTTTCTCCGGGATGTCCGGACCAGGCGGAAAGCGCGTTGACCTCGTCCACATGGGTGTAAGGGCCCTGAACTCGCAGGCCCGCGACCACTTCACCGAAAGCGTCGATTGCGGTGACGAACAGCGCACTGGAACGACCATCGGCAGTTTTGTCGTAATCGAGTGCGGCTTCGACTCCATAGCGACGGTAAGCGCGCAGCGCACCCGCCATGTTCCGGCGCCACAGCCCGGGATGCGCCTGCGGTGTACCTATCCAGAAGGTGCACCCCGAGGACGCATCCTGGAATCGCAGCAAGTCCTCATCGCCCAAATCCGACGGGACGACTGCGACTACTTCCACAGCCATACAGTTCCCTACTCCGTTGCTGCGCGGGCCCCCGCGCTACTACCGAGCCCCTGACCGATACGGTCATGTATCAACCGCACCCGGTACAGGCACCTAGGGAGTATCCGCCAGCCGCAAGAAATTGTCCAGACGTCCGGCAAATCTCCCGAAACCCGAATGGACGTCTAGAAATCACCCCTGGTCAAACCATTGCTATCAGTCATGTAACCCAATGACAAGACCGGTTGGTTCTCAATTAGCTAACAATCAGCAATCAGATCAGGATGGAGATGAAGAGCTCCAACTCGGCGGGGCCGGACCAGATCTCGATCTCCTCGCGGTAGGCGCGGGTGATCTCCGCCGACGCCGTCGCGTCGTCTACCTGCGCCCATACGTCCTCGGCGGGGTCGTGATAGTCGCCGTTGGGCTGGAATCGGGCGTACACGCCCTTGGGTACTCGGATCAGAACATCGCCGGCGGGCGCGTCGTCGGCCGTGCGGTACTCGTAGGCGACGACAACGTTGTAATTCCCGGCCGGATCGGGCACGTAGACCGTGGCGAGGGGACGAGGATCACCATCACGATCGCGCAACCGATCGCGCAGGAACTCGATGAGGTCGCTGTTGCTGACCTTGAACGACGGCCGCACCCGCGGCACCACGAGCCCGCCGTACACGCCGCCGGGCCGAACCACTATGGAATAGGTCACGAGGGCTCCACCGCCAGGTACAGCTCGATCTTGTACGCGTGCGGGTAGGTCTCGAAATCGCCGGTGTGGGTGCGCCGGATGTACTTGTGCTCCTCGGCGAAGGCGATCTGCGTCCACAGATCCGTCATGACCTGCGGGAAACTGCCGACCGAGGAGAAGCGGGCGTAGGTGCCGCGCGGCAGCCGGGCCACGATGTGACCGCGGGTGACCTCGTCGAACGAGTCGCACTGGTAGCCGACGATCTGGGTGTTGTAGGTGTTCAGGTCGGCCGCGTAGTCGATGTACGCCGAGGCCAGCGGGCCGCCCAGTTCCTGGTGCAGCACCGCGGCCCAGGCCACCTCGAGATCGGAATCGCGCAGTTCGCCGAGGGCCCGTTTGGGGCTGCGCACCGGCAGCCCGGCGACCCACGTCTCGTCCCGTTCGACGATCTCAAACCGCATTGGTAGGAACTCTCTCTGGGTGTGATGCACAGCCCGGCGGCCAACTTTCGCCATGCTATCAACCACGGTCGGGGTACTCGGGCGACACGACCGCCCCGCTCACGCCGCCTCGCGACGGCGATGCGGGCGGGCCAGTGGTGCGCGCCAGTGCCGCCACAATGCCAGCAGCCGCAGGGTCACCGCACCCACCCCCGCCAAACCGCCTGTCCAGGACGTGTATTGGCCGTAGTGCAGCAGCAGCGCGGTCGCGACCGAGCCGAGCAGCGCGGGCACCGCATACAACTCGCCGTCGCTGAGCACGCTGGGGGTGACGCCGGCGAGCACGTCCCGGATCACGCCGCCACCGACCGCGGTGACCACGCCCAGGGCCGCGGACGCGGTGGCCGAGAGCCCGGCCTCGAAGGCGGTGACGGTGCCGGTCACACAGAACAGGCCGAGCCCGACGGCGTCGGTGATCAGCAGGGGCTTGCGGATCAGCCGGCGCGGTGGATGCCAGAAGAAGATGACCGCCGCGGCCAGCAGCGCGGTGGCGCCGTAGCTCAGGTGCACGAACGCCGCGGGCGGCGTCCGGCCGATGATCAGGTCCCGCAGGATGCCGCCGCCGGTGGCGGTGCACACGGCCAGGACGAGGATGCCGACCACGTCGAAGTTCCGGCGCACCGCCAGCAGCGCGCCCGACACTCCGAATGCGAACACGCCCAGCAGGTTTCCGATCGTCTGGGCCTCGCCGACGGCGTTGCCGAGGTCGCCGATATCCGCCATCCGACCCGGATCCTTCCTGTCGCAAACACCCCGCTACCGGCTAACAGTATCCATCTTCGCCACGCCGGACGGCTGCTGCCCGGTCGGAACGCGGATGTGCTTGGGTCACTCTCGTGTGCCACACAATTGCCGAGCTGGACAACCGGCTCACGGCGTGTCGTGCCTGCCCGCGTCTGGTCGAGTGGCGGGAGCTGGTGGCGCGGGAGAAACGCGCGGCCTTCCGTGACGAGAATTACTGGGGGAAACCGGTTCCCGGCCTCGGCCCGGACGACGCCGAGGTGCTGGTCGTCGGCCTGGCGCCGGCGGCGCACGGGGGCAATCGAACCGGGCGCATGTTCACCGGGGATCGCGCGGGCGACGTGCTCATCGCGGCCATGTACGCGGCCGGAATGAGCAACCAGCCCACCAGCACCCATCCCGGCGACGGTCTGCGACTGCTCGGGACCCGGGTCACCGCGCCGGTGCACTGCGCGCCGCCGGACAACAAGCCGACGCCCGGCGAACGCGACAACTGCCGGCACTGGCTGGTCACCGAGCTGGGCCTGCTCGCTCCCACCCTGCGCTCGATCGTCGTGCTGGGCGGGTGGGGCTGGCAGGCACTGCTGCCCGCGCTGACCGAATCCGGCTGGGCGGTACCGAAACCCAAGCCGCGCTTCGGGCACGCCGTGCACTACGAGCTGGGTGGCGCCCGGCCGGACCGGGCGCCGGTGCACCTGTTCGGGTGCTATCACCCGAGCCAGCAGAACACCTTCACGGGGCGGCTCACGCCCGCGATGCTCGAAGAGGTGCTGACCGCGGCACGCGACGCGAGCCGGGCCGCCGGGCCGTGACGCGCTGAGCTCCGGCGCTCGTTCACCGGGCGTGGCGCACCGGTACGATGCGGTCGTGAGCAGGGCCGATAGTGCGCCGGGGGGCGCGGAGACCACAGCGCCGACGAAGCGGCGGCGATCGCAGACTCGTCAGCGGCTGCTGGACGCGGCCTTCGACGCCTTCGCCGACGACGGGCTCGGCCGGTGCACCGTCGAGCAGATCTGCGAGCGCGCCGGCTTCACCCGCGGGGCGTTCTACTCCAATTTCACCTCCCTCGAGGAGTTGTTCCTGGCGATGTGGGAGCAGCGCTCCGCGGCGATGCTCGACCAGGTCCGCGCGGTGCTGGACGCGGACCTGGCGGTCACCGACCCGCGCGCGGTGATGGAGCACGTGCTCGACGCGGTTCCGGTGGACGACAAGTGGTTTCGCATCACCTCGGAGTTCACCGCGCACGCCCTGCGCACCCCGCCGCTGCGCCGGCTGATGGTCGCCCGCGAGGCCGCCATCAGCGCCGCCCTGACCCCGGTGGTCAGTTCTTTGCTAGAACGAGCGGGCCGCCGGGTCACCGATCCGGCCGCCCTGGGCCGCGCCCTGATCGCGGTCCACGACGGCACCCTGGTGCAGTGCCTGCTAGAGCCGGACAGCGCCGAGCTACGCGCCTATCGCCTGGACCTGTTCCTGCGCGTGCTGGAGTCGTACACCGAGCCGATCGCACACTAGATCGCGCCCAGCACACGGGCTCTCGAACGCCAAGCCCCTGAAATTCGGATATTTCACTTTTGCCCCGCGCCTGGATATCCCCGAGAGCCCCGCGCGCCCGCAATCCGAACGCCCCACGATGCATGCTTCGGACCGGCGGGACACACGGCAGTTCTATACGCCCCGAACGAATTCCAACCCCCGTATCGCCCCGCACACCGATCGACCGACTCGCTCTCGTGGCGCAATCGGTCACTCCCCCAGGCGAACCCATCCGGACAACCCAGACCGACCAGTTTCCATTCGCCCCCATTTGCCCCCGGAATCACCTGAGCCCGAACCATTTCCACCCCCTCCCGAAACTCTCCACACTTATCCACACCCCATCCCCAACGACGCCCATCGAATTCGCCGCACGGTCCGGCCCGCGCCTGACTCATTCACGCCATTGGCTCACCCCGATTTCCGAAAGCCGCACCCGCGGGCACACCCCGGCCACCCGCACCCGCGATCCCTATCGCCCGTCTCGCTACGGCACTCGGCTCGCACTCGATCCGAACCACCATCTCGCTCCGGGCACTCGGCCTGCCCCACGATCCGAACCACCGACTCGCCCGGCACTCGGCCTGCCCGCACTCCGAACCACCCACCCCTGACACTCGACGCACTCGCGGTCCGCGCCACCCGTCGGCCATGACACTCGGATCTCCCGAGACTCCCCTGCCCGGTCCCGGACGCTCGCCCCCATGACCCCACGAGACCCGATCCGAGAAAGCGCGCCGACCCGAGTCCGAAGTCCACCGCGTCGCAGGTCCGGAAACCGGCCGTAACCTGCCGATTCGTTGACCGGCCGACCGACCTGCTAAAGTTTCCCCTCGCAAGCCGGAAACGGCGAGCGGCTGGGGCTATAGCGCAGTTGGTAGCGCGTCTCGTTCGCATCGAGAAGGTCAGGGGTTCGATTCCCCTTAGCTCCACTCCATGAGAGCCGCAGATCATTGATCTGCGGCTCTTGTCATTTCGGTCCCGGGGGTAATCCCGAGGCGGTTCGCGGCTGTACGGCGGCGATCACCGCTGTTCATCCCAGGGTGCCAGCAGGAGCTCGCACGCCCTGCGGGTGTCCGAGCGGGCCTGTTCCGCGGTGAGGCGACCGGCGACGGCCCAGGTCAGGATGCCGTAGACGCACTGTTCCAGGAGGCGGGCCAGGCGGCGGTCCTCGTCGGTCGGATCGGTCTTGCCGGCGGCGGCGAGGATTCGGGCGGGCATCGGGGGGTCGGCGGCGGGGGGCGGGGCGGCGGGATCCGGGTGGGGGGCAAGGTCTTCCGCGCGGACCGCGTTCATCGACACCAGCATCGCGCGGGCCAGGCGGGGGCGGTGGAGGAGCTCGCCGATCGCGTGGGCCAGGAACTCGGTGGCACCGCCGACCGGATCGCCGGGAACGGGGGACGGCTGCGGCAGGTTATCCACCGCGGCCTCCAGCACCGCCGCGAACAGGTGGCTCTTCGACGGGTAATAGCGGTACAGGGTGCCCAGGGCTACGCCCGCGGACTGGGCTACCTCGCTCATCTGGACCCGTTCGAGGCCGTGTTCCGCACCCAGGCGGGCGGCCGCGCGCAGGATCGCGCGGCGGCGCTCGACCTGCCGGACCGTCGAGACGCGGCCCGGGGTGCGGGGGTCGGGAATGCGGGGCATCGGTCCACCCTATGCCCGATAACTAGAATTGACTCTAGTTTTTTCGGGCGGAAGTTTGTAGAACTGGAGGCGGCCCGGTTCGAACTCACAGGTGAGGAAGTCACGATGCACGAGGTGGATTCGCGGCGTTATGGGCCGTGGGCGGTCGTCACCGGCGGATCGGAAGGGGTCGGCCGATCGTTCGCTGTGGAGCTCGCGGCCGCCGGAATCGCACTGCTGCTGGTCGCGCGGCGGGCCGAGCCGCTCGCCGCGACGGCCGCGGAATGCCGTGCGCTGGGGGTCGAAGTGCGCACGCTCGCACTCGATCTGACGGCGGACGGCGCGGTCGGAGAGATCATCGCCGCGGCCGCCGGCCTGGAAGTCGGGCTGCTCGTGCTCAACGCGGGGGCGAACACCCACAGCGCGCCGTTCGTGGACGGGGATCCGGCCGAGTTCCAACGGGTCATAGATCTGAACATCACCGTCCCGCTCGCACTGATCCACCACTTCGGCGGCGCCATGAAAGCGCGCGGCCGGGGCGGGATTCTGCGGGTCGGATCGCTCGCCGGATATCTGGGCTCGCGCCATCACGCCGTGTACGGCGGCGCGAAGGCGTTCGGGCGGATCTTCACCGAAAGCCTGTGGCTCGAACTCGGCGAGTTCGGGGTGGACGTACTGGAACTGGTGCTGGGCGTGACCCGCACGCCCGCCATGGAACGGGTCGGACTCGACTTCGACGCACCCGGCATGACCGTGTCGGAACCCGATGACGCGGCGCGCGAAGGACTCTCGCGGCTGGGCCACGGACCAGTCCACATCATGCCCGGAAACGAGGCGGGGGCCGCGCTACGCAACGACCCGGATCGGGCGGCGGCGGTGTCCCGCGCCGACCGGGGCATGCGGCGGCTCATGGGCTTGCCGGAGCAGGTGACGCGATGACACTGCGACTCGGGCTCTCGACTCCCATCGTCGTCCAGGTGCCCGGGATCGCGTCGCCCTGGGAGCGCACGGCCGGACCCGAGGAACTGACCCGGATCGCCAGGGCCGCGGACGAACTCGGCTTCGACCATCTCACCTGCTCCGACCACGTCGGCGTGCCCGCCGCGGCCGCCGCGGTGCGGGGAGCGACCTACTGGGATCCGCTCGCCACCCTGTCCTATCTGGCGGCGCACACCCGCCGGATCAGGCTGGCCACCTCGGTGCTGGTGCTGGGCTACCACCATCCGCTGGCGCTGGCCAAGAGCTACGGCACGCTCGACCGGCTCAGCGGCGGCCGGGTGGTGCTGGGTGTCGGCGTCGGCTCGCTCGCCGAGGAATTCGCGCTGCTCGGTGCGGCCTGGGAAGACCGCGGCGCCCTGGGCGACGCGGCGCTGACACGGCTGCGGCGGGCCTGGGGGCGGCGCGAGGTCGAGGACTTCGTGCTGGAGCCGCACGCCGTGCGCACCACGGTGCCGATCTGGGTGGGCGGGCGCACCCGCCGGTCCCTGCGCCGGGCGGTGACCCTGGGTACCGGGTGGGTGCCGTTCGGGCTGCGAGCCGAACAGATCGCGGATCTGCTGGCCACGGTCACGGTGCCGCCGGATTTCGACCTCGTGCTCGCACCGGGCGCTCCGCTGGATCCCCAAGGCGACGAGGTGGATTCGCTGCGCCGGCTGACGGCGCTGCGCGAGGTGGGCGCCACCCATCTGACCTGTTCGGTACGCGCGACCGACGCCGGGCACTACTGCGAGCAGCTCGCCGCGCTGCGCGCGCTCGTCGACCGTCATCTCCTGTAGCAGAAGGACTCTCATGACCGAAGCACGTCTGGCCGCGCTCGAGAGTCGCCTGTCGCGGCTCGAGGACGAACTGGCCATCACGCGACTGATCGCCTCCTACGGTCCGCTCGTGGACGCCGGGGTCGCCGAGCCGGTCGCCGCGCTGTGGACCGAGGACGGTGAATACGACGTCGAGGGCTGGCATATGCGGAGCCGGGACGATGTGCGCGCCATGGTCGATTCGGCCGCCCACCAATCGCTGATCGCGACCGGGTCGGCGCATTTCCTCGGACCGGCGACGGTCACCCTGGACGGTGACGTCGCCGCGGCCGTCTGCGAATCGCTCCTGATCCGGCACCGCGACGGTGAGTTCTTCGTGTGGCGGGCCGGAGCCAACCGGTTTCGGCTCGCCCGCACGCCCGAAGGCTGGCGGATCACCGAGCGCGTGACCCGGGTGCTGGACGGATCCGCCACGGCCCGCGCGCTGCTCACCGCACCCCGAATCGGTCCGGCGTCAACGGATTCCGCTAGCGGCGACGGTGCGAGTTGAGCCGCGCGCGCACCACCAGATAGGACGATGCGTACAGGATCAGATCCGCCACGACCGGCGCCAGCGCGAGGAGCGCCGAGCCGTCCCGGGCCGTGCCGGTGAGCAAGGACCCGAGAACGATCGCGATGGCGGCGAGATAGAGCCCGGCCGCCGTCAGGCGGTTGGGGACGATCCAGCGCTGAGCGGTACCCCAGTCCGCGGATGACGACAGGTCGAGGGGCCGATCGGGTGGCGCGGGATTCGGCGGAACCGCGCGGCGGAGGATCTGGACGACCAGATACCCGTTCAACGCCGCCATGGTGGCGTAGAAGCAGGTCAGGATCACCGGTTGTGCGCTGTTCATGACTCGAACTCCCCTCCGTGGTGCGGCGATCCTCCCGTCAACCGCTGCCGAGAACTTTTCCGCGGCAAGCGATTCGGGGACAGCGAATCGGCTCGGCCGGGGCGGGTTCGCGCTGGTCCGCCGTGGGTGACCGGGTTTCCGGACCGGACGCGGGAGGGTCCACGAGCGGTGCTCGGTGGCCGGAGCGCAGATGTCCGGCCCGCTGGGGAAGTACGGTGTGCGGGCGCGGCGGGTTCAACCGGTACCGGAAACGCCGTGCGACCGCGAGCCGCCGGGAGATCCGTGCGCGCGGCCGTGCGCACCGGAAGAATCCGTGGCATGAGCGAACCTCGTGACTGGAACAGCGAAATCATTGCCGAATTCCGGGAGAACCAGGGCCGGGTGGGCGGGCCTTTCCAGGGGGCGCCCATGGTGCTGGTCCACAACCGCGGGCGTAAGTCCGGGCGAGAACTGGTGAGCCCCATGATGTATCTGGCCGACGCGGACGACGACGCGGTCATCTATGTCTTCGCGTCCAAGGCCGGGGCGCCGACCAACCCGGACTGGTACTACAACCTCACCACCGCGGGCACCGGGGAGGTGGAGGTCGGGACCGAGCGCTACCCGGTCGCCGTCACCGAGATCACCGGGGCGGATCGGGACCGCATCTACGCCGAACAGGCCCGCCGCTACCCGGGTTTCGCGGGGTACGAAGAGAAGACCGCGGGCATCCGGACCATTCCCGTGCTGGCGCTGCGCCGCGCCTGAGCCGCGAGCGCCACGCGAGAAGCACCGCCCCGCCGGATATTTCGCCGGCGGGGCGGTGCGCTGCGGAACCGGAGCGGTCAGTCGTTGACCGGGAAGTTCGCGCGAATCACGTTGTGGGGATCGCGTGCTCGCTTGATCTGCCGGAGACGGGCGAGCGTCTCGGGGGTGAAGGCCGCGGCGGCGGATTCGCCGGGAGCCAGGAAGGTGTAGGGCTTGGCGCCGGTGATGTGATCGCCGAGGGCGTCGGTGATATCGGCGAACCGGGTGCGGATGTCGTCGAGCAGGTGCGGAAGTCCCAGGCCCAGGAGGTAGAGGGCGTAGGGCTCGGCGATGGGACCGCGCGCGCCGTCATCGGGTCCCGAACGGGTGAGAGCGCCGCCCAGACCGCGGATCTGGATATTGAGCAGCGGCGCCGTGGGCGCGGCCACGAGGGTCTCGACCACCGCGTCGCCGAGGTCGGTGAGGAGTTCGCCGCGCGAGAGGGAGGGGCTCGGATCGGCGGGCTCGGCGGTGATCCGGCCGATCTGCGCGGGGGTGAGCGCGCCGCGGGTGTCGGCGATGACACCGTCGAGCGAGTCGAGTCGCCGGGTGAGGTCGCGGCCTTCGGCGGGGTCGCCGAGGTAGGCGAAGTCGATGGCGACGGTGGGTGCCGCGCCGGGAATCTGGTAGCGCTGCAACCACACCGAGAGTTCGGCGGGCGCGTCGGTGGTGAGTTCGGTGAACAGGTCGAAGGCCGCGGCGGTGTTGTCCGCGGACCACATGACGCGGCCGCCGTAGATCTCCGGAACCGGGAAGAGATCGAACTCGATCTCGGTGACGATCGCGAAATCGCCGCCGCCGCCGCGCAATGCCCAGAACAGGTCGGGGTCGGAGTCGGCGGTGATCCGGGCCCGCCCGCCCGCGGCGTCGGCGATCTCGAAGGCGCGCACCGCGTCCGAGGCCCAGCCGTACTTGCGGGCGAACCAGCCGAAGCCGCCGCCGAGGGTGTAACCGGGAACGCCGACAACGGGATTGCTCCCGGCGAGTCCGGTCAGTCCGTGCGCGGCGGCGGCGGCCTGCACCGCACCCCACTGCACACCGGCGCCGACGCGCGCCACCCCGCGCTCGGCGTCGATCTCGATGTGATCCAGGGCGGCGGTGCGCAGCAGGATCGCGTCCTCGATCCCGCCGGTCGCGCCGTGCCCGGTGGTCTGCGTGACCACCTGGCGGCCGGCGCCGCCCGCGAACTTCACCACGTCGGCCACGTCCTGGGCGTCGGCGACGGTGACGACCGCCGACACCGGCTGGGCCACCGCCACGTTCCACGGCCGCGCCGCCGCCTCGAACCCCGGGTCGCCCGGCAGCAGCACGCCGCCGCGAGTCACACCGCGCAGATCTTCGATTCCCATTGCTCTGTCCTCGCTCACTCGGCCGGTGCCGTAATCGGTTTCGCAGAGTTGACGACGTACGGCGGGCAAGTGTGACACGGGCGGCGAAACCGGCGGTGAGCAGCGGGCCGACCGGTGCGAGCGGGTTCAGCGGGCGCCCGCGGCGATCGTCTCGACCACCGTGGCGACCCCGCCGTCACCGTGACCCGCGGCCGCTGCCCCGGACAGCAGCGATCGGAAGAGGGCGGGAACCTCCGTACCGATCCCCTGCGCCGCACTGGTGTGGATGAGGTGTTCCATCGCCGCCCGGTGGATGTCGACGGTGCCGTCGTCGGCGAGGAACACGCCCTCGCGCGCCTGGCGGGCGTGTTCGGTGATCAGGGGAATGACGAACGCGGACAGGTGGGTGGTGGCGACGTCGGCGAAGACGGTCGGGTCGACGCCGGCGGTGCCGACCAGGGCCAGCGAGTGGTAGAAGCCGGCGAGCGCGCCCCAGATCTGGCCGAACAGGGCGGTGTCGTAGAGCGGCGTCAGGGCCGGGTCCGCGCCCAGGTGCACGGCATTGCCCAGGCTCCGCAGCACCGCTTCGTGGGTGTCGAAGGCCGGGCGCGGGCCGCCGAAGAGGAACAGGGCGTCGGGGCGGCCGATCAGGCGGGTGCCGCTCATGGCGGCGGCGTCGAGGTAGGCGATCTCGTGCTCCGCCGCCCAGGCCGCGGCGTCGAGGGCTTCCGGGGACGTGCCGGAGGTCAGGTTCACCAGGGCGCGGCCCCGGAGTCGCTCGGCCACCGGGGCGAGCAGGTCGTGCACGGTGGCGTAGTCGGGCAGGACCACGACGACCAGCGGTGCGGCGGTGACGGCCGCGTCGAGGGTGGTCGCGCGGCTCGCGCCCTGGGTGACGAGGGCGTCGGCCTTCCCGGCGGAGCGGTTCCACACCGTGGTCGCGAAGCCGGCGGCAAGGAACGCCTGCGCGACGCGGGTTCCCAACTGGCCCAGGCCGATCACCGTGACGGCGGACTGCTCGGTGGTGTTCTCGAACGACATGACGGGCTCCTCTGCTGCTGCCGCCGGACCGGGTGGTGCGGCGCCGTGTTCTCACTGTGCCCGCGGGCGCTGTCGGAACCCTGTCGGTCCGCTGTCGGCCGAGAAACGAGTGGTTCGGGAAGGCCGGGGGTGAGCGACACAGTCGAGCAACGTGCCGAGTTCGGCGATCCGCCCGTGGTTCGGCACCGCGACGCGATCGGCCGGCAGCCCGGCCAGTCGGAACCCCGGGCCACCCGCACCCGCAAAGTCGGCATCCCGGGCGACCCCGGCCGCCGGTCAGCGGCACATCTGCGGAGGCGGGGCCGGTACGCCGGAATTGTCCGGCTACCGTGCCCGCATGTACTTCTCGGTGCTGGGGCCCATCACCGCCCGGACCGCCGCGGGGCTCGACGTCGAGATCCCGGAGGCGAAGGTCCGGGCGCTGCTGGCCGCGCTCTTGATCGAGGCGGGGCGGCCGGTATCGGCTGATCGACGGGCTGTGGGGTGAGCGGCTGCCGCGGCACGCGAACGGCGCGCTGCAGACCAAGGTCTCGCGGTTGCGGCGGGCGCTGGGAGCCGCGGAGCCGGGGGCCGAGCAGCTGGTGGAGTCCGCCGCACCGGGGTACCTGTTGCGGGTCGGCCCGGCGGACGTGGACGCCGGGCAGTTCGGCGAGCTGGCCGAGGCCGCCGCCCGGGCATCGGATCCGCGGGCCCGGGCCGATCTGTTGACCCGGGCGCTGGGGTTGTGGCGGGGCGAGCCGTTCACCGGGATCGGCGATCCGGATTTCGCGCGGGCGGCGACCGCGCGGTTGACCGAGCAGCACCTCACGGCCGCGGAACTGCTGGCCGAGACCCGCCTGGAGCTGGGCGAGCACCACGCGCTCGTGGCCGAGCTCGGCGACCTCGCGGGCCGCCATCCCCTGCGAGAACGCTTGCGCGCCTTGCAGATCACCGCCCTGTACCGGGCGGGGCGGCAATCCGAGGCGCTCGCCGTCTACACCGAGGTGCGGAATCTGCTGGCCGAGGAGTTGGGCGTTGATCCCGGACCGGAGCTGACCGGCCTGCACCGGGCGATCCTGTCCCACGACGAGTCCCTGCGCGCCGAACCGGCGGGCACGCGTTCACCGGGTCCGGCGCCGTCCCCGCCGGCGACCTCGCCCGGCGCACCGCTCACCGATCTCATCGGCAGGCGGGACGCGCTGCCCGCCGTGCTCGAACTCCTCGGCCGGCACCGGCTGGTGACGCTGACCGGCCTCGGCGGCGTCGGCAAAACCCGTCTGGCACAGGAGATCGCCCGGCTCACGACCGATGACCACCCCGACGGGGTGCACCTGGTCGGCCTCGCCGGATCCGCCGGCGTCCTCGAACAGATCGGTGCGGCACTGGGCCTTCGGGAGGAGAGGCAGGCGAGCCTGGAGGAGGCCCTGCGCCCGCGAAATCTGCTACTGATTCTGGACAACTGCGAGCACGTCATCGAATCCGCCGCCGCGGCAACACGTCTCCTGCTGGCCGCCGCGCCCGGGCTGCGAATCCTGGCCACGAGCCGCGAACCACTCGGGCTGGCCGGCGAAGCCGTGTGGACCGTGCCGCCGCTGTCGCAGTCCGATGCCGAGCGGCTGTTCGTCCTGCGCGCCACCGCCGCCGCACCCGGGTTCACCGCCACCCCCGCGGAGACCATCGCGGCGATCTGCCGTCGCCTGGACCGCGTTCCGCTCGCGCTGGAACTGGCCGCCACGCGCGTGCGCGCCCTGGGTGTCGATGCCCTGCTCGACCGCCTCGACGACAGGTTCCGGCTGCTGTCCGGCGGCAATCGCGCTGTGCCACAACGCCAGCGCAGCCTCTGGGCCATGATCGACTGGAGTTGGGAGCTGCTGGGCCCGGACGAGCGGACGGTGCTGCGCAGTCTCGCGGTCTTCGCCGACGGCTGCACGCTCGACGCGGCCGAGGCGGTCTGCGATCGGGACCTGGATGTGCTGGGCGCGCTGATCCGGCTGGTGGATTCGTCGGTTGTCGTCACCGACGGGGCGCGGTATCGACTGCCCGAATCCATTGCGGCCTATGCCCGTACCCGCCTCGACGAGGCGGGCGGCGCGGAGGTACTCCGGCGGCGGCATCTGTCCTTCCACGAGGATCTGGCCGCGCGGTCCGCCGCCGAGCTGCACGGGCCCGGGCAGCGGACCTGGTCGGCCCGCCGTGATCCCGAGAACGCCGATCTCCGTGCGGCCCTGGAGTTCGCCGTCCGGCACGGCGCGCCCGGCACCGCGCTCGCGCTCGCCCTCGATTCCACCTGGTACTGGTTCCTGCGCGGCAGACTGCGGGAGGCCCGGCGCATGCTCGCCGAGGTGCTGCGAACGAGCGACGCTACCGCAGACTCCGCGCTGCACAGCCGGATCACGCACTGGCACAACGGCTTCGCGGTGCTGACCGGCGCGGAGGGCGAACGGCCCGTCGCCGCGGCGTCCGCGCCGCCGGCGGCCGCCGACGCCCGCGCGGAATGGTTCTTCGGTCACGCGCTACTCGAGTCCGGCGTGGACCTCGCCCGCAGCGAGACGACGATCGACCGCGCGCTGCGGACCGCCCGAGCGGCCGGCGATCGATGGACCGTCGCCGCCGCGCTGAGCACCGGATCGACCCAGGCGCTCCTGCGCGGCGACCTGGCGGCCGCTCGCGATCGAGCGGAACAGGCGCACGCCCTGTTCACCGAACTCGGCGATGATTGGGGCAGGCTGCAGACCACCTATCCGCTCGCGGCGCTGGCGAGCATCGCCGGAAACTACGCGACCGCAACGGAACTGCACAGCAAGGGCCTGCGCCTGGCCCGGGAGCTCGGCTTCTCCTCCGATGCCTCGGACCGCATCACCGGCCTGGGCCGGGTCGCCCTGCTGACCGGAGACTTCGCCCGGGCCGCCGAACTCCACCGCGAGGCCCGCGCCCTCGCCACCGAGCACGGCTACACCGCGGGCGAGGTGCACGCCGACATCGGGCTAGCCCTGGGAGCGCGCCGCTCCGGCGATGCCGAGCTCGCCGCCGAACTCCTGGACCGAACCCTGGCCTGGCACCGCGCGGTCGAGTTCGGCCCCGGACCCGCGCTGCTGCTCGCCGAATCGGGTTTCCTCGCCGAACAACTCGGCGACGCCGCGACGGCGCTCGCGCGCCACCGCGAGGGGCTCGCCGTCGCCCGCGCCGGCGCCGATCCCCGGGCCGTCGCCCTCGCGCTGGAGGGTCTCGCCGGGGCGCACGCCCTCGCGGGCCGCCCCGAGCTGGCGGCCCGCCTGCTCGGCACGGCGGCCCGCGCCCGCGAGTCGGTGGGCGCGCCGCTGCCCGCGGCCGAGCGCACCGACGTCGACCGCATCACCGATCGAATCCGTAAGACGCTGGGCGACACCCGTTTTGCCGTCGAAATCGCCATCGACGGTGATGACATCCCCGACGTCTGACAGCTCGGCCGCTCGAAGGGGAAGCGATCGGCGGCCGAGTTCGTCGGCGTCGCGAAATCCTGCGTGGGCCGAAATCCTATGTGGGCGTGCGGACCACGGTGATCGTCCAGGACCGCTCAGCTGCGCGGCGGCACGGCGGCCACCTGGAACACGACCCGACCGGTGGTTCGCGGGCCCTTCGACAATCCGCCACATCGGCCGAGGTCCCGGCGATCTACGCCGTGGCCGGGGCGCGGTCTGCGGTGAGACTGCCCGCCAGGGCCCAGGTGCGGCGTTCGTCCTCGGGAGTGCCGAGATCGGTGCTCGTGAGTACCACCTCGGTCGCGCCCGCGTCGTAGTAGCGCTGGATTCCGGCGGCGACCGTCTCCTCATCGCCGATGAGGGCGAGTTCGGCTGCGCGAGAAGCGCCTTCCAGTTCGATCACCCGGCGGTAGGACGGAACCTGTTCGTAGAAGGACAGTTTGTCGATCGCGGCGGCGCGGACGCCCTCCGGATCGGCGGTGACGACGGCCGGTACGAAGGCGACCACCCGCTGGGGTCCGGCCGCGGCGCGGGTGAGAGCCGGGACGATGTGCTCGGCCAGGGTGCCGGGCCCGGCCAGATACGGGAGGATGCCGTCGGCCAGCTCGCCGGTGACGCGCAGGGCCTGCGGGCCCATGGCCGCGACCAGCACCGGGACCCGCGGGGCGGCACCGGGGACGGCGGTCGGCAACGACGGTGTGGCGGTGAGTGATTCGCCGACGAAGCCGGCCGGGTCGTTGTCGAGGAGGCGGGTGAGCGCGGTCAGGAACTCGCGCAGCAGGGCGATGGGACGGTCGAACGGGGCGCCGAAGGCGCCGGACACCAGCGTCGAGCCCACCGCGAGACCCAGGTGGTAGCGCCCGTGCGTAGCGGCCTGCGCGGTCTGGGCCTGTGCGGACACGACCAGGGGATGGCGTCCGATGACCGGGATGGCCGAGGTGCCGACCTGCAGGCCGGGCACCTCGCGGCCGACGATCGCGGCCAGCGCGGGCGAGTCGTAGTCCATGCGCTGGCCGAACCAGACCGCGCCGACGCCGAGTTCGCGCACCGTTCTGGATCGGGCCACGATGGCGTCCACGTAGTTGTCCGTGTCGGTGGCGGCGAGTGCGATTCCGAGAGTCATACCCGGGGAACAGGGTTGCGCGCCGTGCTGTTCCGCCGGAGGGGGGATGAAATCACCGTGAACTCAATGGTTTTGGAGATGTCGGGGCTCTCCCGTAGGTTCGGGGGGAATCCGCCGTCGTGGGAGTGGCCGCGGATGATCTCGGCGGAACGGACAACGGGTGGGGGCCATCGGCGATGCACGGGGCGGGGTGACGGCCGTATCGGTCACCGTATCGGCCGGTGCGCCGGCGGCGCGGTAGCGGCGTGTACGTTCGAGTCCGCCAAGTGCGTTGATCCGCTTCTCTTCTCACTCGCGGCGACCCGTTGAAGATAAGACCGTCGCCGAATTCGCCTTGCCCGCATTTGCGCGGCAATTGATCGGGCAAGCCCCCAAAACCTTGGGCTCGGTCTGAAACCTTGCAGATCACGGAACGGGAACGGTCGGTTCCACATCGCTCCGGCAAGGCGGTACACGCAATTCCCCGGAGGTGAATAGATACTGGCGAGTAGGGGGATTCCCGGTTTCCTGGGCTTGAATCTTCCAGGGGTTGCCGCCGAGCCGGCACGCGGGTGTCCGAGTGCGTTCTTCACCACACCCCGCGAGGCGATTCATCCTGTCCACCAGCCGCATTCGGGCCACCGCCGCGCCGACGGCGCGCATTGCCAAATCATTGCTGATCAGGGCGGAATTTAGCAGAGGCATTGATCTCGGACGCTACTCATGACCCCGGTCACATTGATCGGCCCGGGTTTCGCTACCAATTGAAAGCAATCCGCTATTGCCGTTACCTCCGGAGCATTTGCGCACCCTAGTGATAAGCACTAACGTTTCGCAAAACTGCGCAATCCGACAGGACCGCGAGCGCCGAGCGCTTAGATTGTTCGCTGCCGGGAGGAATCGGTTCACCAGCGAACAGAGGGTGACGCCACCTGCACAGGTGACGTCGAGCGCGTCGATCGGAAAGTTGCAAGGGGAAGTACATGACAGCCGTACTTGCGGTTCATACCGAGCCGGAAGCAATTCCGGCTCCCCACCCGCGGTTCGCATTCCGCGAGGTCGCGCTCGTCGCGACGCTCTCCGCGGTGGTGCTGACCGTGACGGCGGGCCGCTACGACTTCTTCGGCGACGAGCTCTACTTCCTCTCGGCCGGCCGCCGGCTCGACTACACCTACGCCGATCAGGGCGTGGTGGTGCCGTTCTTCGCCTGGCTCGCGGATCTGGCCGCGCCGGGATCGACGATCGCGCTGCGCTTCCCGGCGGTCGTGATGTGCGTCGGGGCGATCATCGTCTCGGCCCTCATCGCCTACGAGCTGCGGGGTAACCGCCGCGTCCAGCTCGCCGCGGCCTTCACCTACGCGACCACCAGCCTGATCACCACCCAGGTCGCGCTGAGCACGTTCGCCTTCGACGCCACCCTCACCGCCGTGATCACCTGGCTGTTCATTCGCTGGGTGCGTGTCCGCCAGGATTGGCTGATCGTGGCCGCCGGACTGGTTGCCGCACTGGACATGCAGGTCAAGTGGATGGTTCCGCTGGTGTGGGGCTGCCTGGGCCTGGGCGTGATCCTGTGCGGCCCGCGCGAGATCCTGCGCCGCCCCGCGCTGTGGGGCGCCACCGCGATCCTGGCCGCGTCCCTGGTGCCGATCCTGTACTGGCAGTCGCAGAACAACTGGCCGCAGCTGGCCATGGGCTCGATCATCGGCGCGGAGCAGGACGCCACCGGCTTCGGCCCGCTGGGCTTCATGCCGCAGTGGCTGGCGCTGGCCGGCATGCTCGGCTCGGTCCTGATCGGCTTCGCGCTGTGGGGCGTGTGGAAGCAGGAGTCGCTGCGGCCCTACCGCTTCGTCGTGGTGGCGCTGGTGATCATGACGACCTTCGTGATCGCCACGCACGGACGGCCCTACTACCCGACCGGGTTCTTCCCCGCGATGTTCGCGATCGGCGCGGTCGCGCTGTGGCAGTTCGACCGCAGGCGATGGATGAACGTGCTGCTGGTTCCGATCGTCGCGTTCTCGGTGCTGACCTACGTGCTCGCGCTGACCATGCTGCCGCTGCCACCGTCGTGGCGCACCCAGACCGAGGACGCCATCGACCTGGGCGTGCGGTCGGGCCTGTTCGGCACCACGAACTGGACGACGCTGGTGGACACCGTCGCCGACGGTTACGACACGCTGACCCCGCAGGAGAAGGACACCGCGGTCATCGTCTCGCAGGGCTACTGGCAGGCCGGGGCCGTCGAGGAGTTCGGCGGCAAGCACGATCTGCCCGACGTCTACAGTCCCAGCCGGGGTTTCGGCTTCTTCGGCCCGCCGCCGGACTCGGCGACGACAGTGATCTACTTCGGGCTCAACACCGCCGAGGCCGATCTGCGCGCGCGGTTCGATCAGGTCGAGCGCGTCGCGGAACACGACGACCCCATGGGCATCCCCGGCATCGACCGCATGGTCGCGGTCTGGAAGTGCAGCGGGCCGAAGCAGCCGTGGTCGTCGATGTGGAACACGATGACCACCCTCTACTTCGACCTGGGCCACTGGCAGGATCCCAACGCCACCACCCGCCCCGTGCGCTGAGCCGGGCGCCCGCATCCACGGTCTGCCCCGGGATCTGATCCGCTATCTGACCGGGGAGTAGCCCTCGGGGACAGCGTCGCCCGGCGCCCGAGTTCCCCGCGGCCGCGCCGTGGGGAACTCGGGCCGGATCACCGGTAGCGGGGGTTGGTGTTGTGCCACTCGAAGGAGCCGCCCATCCAGTTGCGGACCCCGTGCAGGAAGAGCTGGAGCTCCGGGGACGGGACCGCGCGCAGGGCGAGGTGGCCGGCCTCGAAGTCGCGGACCATCCGGTTGTGCAGGTCCACCGTCGCCGCCACCGCTTCGGCCACCGAACAGGCGCGGTCGGCGGCTATCTGCAGGACCATGTTGCAGACGGGATTCTCGTCGGCGGCGTCCTTCTTCACCGACATCAGGTCGTTCACCAGCACGGCGATCGTCCCGGCCTGGAAGGCGGCGCGGCGGACCCGCTCGTCGTAGAACAGGTGGGCCGGCAGTTCGTAGCCCGCTACCGGGTCGATCAGGGTCATCGAGGTGTAGAAGCTGTCGTGCTGGCGGGCCGCGAGATACTCCCAGGCCGTGGGTGATTGGCCCGTGTGCCGCCACGCGGCGTACGCGGTCCAGGACACGAACATCGAGAACGTGGCGTAGCAGGCGCGCTGCACCTGGTCGGCGGTGGCGTGCCTGCGCAGGTGGGCGACCGCCGAGCCGAAGGCGCGCAGCACCTTGTCCTCGCGCAGCACCTCGTTCAGGGGTGCGCTGAACTCCCCCGCGTCCGGGACCGGATCCAGGGCCGCCATGGCCAGGGTGAGGCGCTGCGGGAGCCTGGTCGGTTCCGCCCCGAGCGCCGAATCGTCGGCGTAGTAGTCGTCGGCCATCCACCACGCGGTGTTCATCTGCGCGGCGACCAGCAGCCGGTCCGGATCCTCGGAATCGGTGTGGGTCATGGTGACCAGCCGCCCGTATCCGGTGCTGCGCAGCTTGCCGACCTCGTCCTCGGTGCAGCCGATCGACGCCGCCCACGCGGCGAGGCGGTCGTCCACCTCCGCGGCGAGGCGATCGTCGATCCGCGCGACCGGTGCGCAGTACAGCGGCGGGCCGGATCCGTCGCCCCACTCGACCAGGCGATACGGTTCGACATCGGCGGTGAGCCGGCGCAGGGGTACGCGAAAAGCGCTCTCGCCCAGGCGTTGCGCACCGGGTGCACAGTGATCTCCGGAAGTCGCTGTGCCGGTTGGTGATTCCGGGTCCGGGTCCGCACCCGGCGGCCGCGGCGAGAAGCGCCGGGCGAGTTGCGTGCCGAGCCCGCTGGGCCCGTTCAGGATTCCGGGTGGGATCTCCCCGAGCAGATCCGGCGCCGCGCCCGCCTCGGGCGCGCTCTCACCGGTCCGGGCATTATCAAGGCTTGTCATCGTGCTTCTCCCGCCGTGCGGATCATCAGGTGGCAAAGCGTTGGTAGTGGCACCTCGACTATCGGACCTCGGGCCGCGCCGCGTGGGTGTTTTGCTCGGACGCGGAGCAGATGCCCGTGCGTCGCCACGGCCGGGCGGGGTGGCGCTACCCTGGCGGGAGTGCGGATCGAACCGGTTGCCGGCGCCGCGGCGCGCACGCCGACGGCGTGGATGAGACCCGGGCATATCGGATATATAGGACCGGATCTCGGGGTGGATCCGCACGCGCCCGCCGTCGCCATGCTGAGCATCGGATTGGACGCACCGCTGGAATTGCACACCGGTGCACAGGGGGTGATCCACACCCGCAGCTCGTTCGCCCCCGCGCGCACACCGCACCGCATCGTGGCCACCGCGGGCTGGATCCTGGCGCTGTTCGTCGAGCCCGCGGGGATACCGGCCGGAGCCATCGCCGACGAGATGACCGGCGCCGCAGGGCCGTTCGGACTGTCGCACCGTCGCGAGCGGGAGCTGATCCGGTTGTGCGCCGCCGAGCGGCCCGTGCCCGAGCACATCTACGCGCTGGCGATCGCGGGTGCGCCCACGCCCGCCGATCCGCGCATCGAGGTGGTGGCGGCCGCGATTCGGGCCGACCCGGCCCGCACCTTCCGCGCCGACCGGGTCGCCGCGGAACTCGGACTGTCCACCACGCACTTCCTGCGGCTGTTCGCCGAGCAGTACGGCACCAGTTTCCGCGGGTATCAGCGCTGGAATCGCATGGCCCGCGCCGTGCGCGGCGCGATCACCGGCGCCGATCTCACCCGGTCCGCCATCGACGCCGGCTTCGCGACGCCGTCGCACTTCAGCGAGACCTTCCGGGATCTGATCGGGCTGTCGGCCACCACGATGCTGCGCGCCGGAATCCGTTTCGACCTGGGCGAGGCGGGCCCGCCCTGAATCCCGGGATTCTCGGTTGCGACGCCGGATGCGGGTCAGGAATACTTGCGCCGCAGTACATCTCGCTTCATACGCGAGATCAATTCTAGGCACGGGGGAATCGTGAAACTCATTGCACGTTCGGCGATCGCGTTGTCGGCGGTCGCCGTCGCCGCGGTCGGCGTTGTCGCGGGGGCGGGAGCCGCGCACGCGCAGCCCAATACCTGTCTGTCGGTGGACAATCGGCTCGGCTACGAGGTGGAGGTGTCGTTCGACTATCCGTCGATCGGCCCGATGTGGGTGGGCACCGACGTGCCGGTCACGCCGACCGACGTGCCGGGCGGTGCGGCGCTGCTGTCGCCGGACGGCTCGTGGACGATCGTCGCCCCGGGCGAGAAGACCTGGTTCTGGGATCCGCACTGGCGGGCGATGCCGGGTTGCAACGGTCTGTGGACCGTGCGGCTCACGCCCTAGCGGACAGTCTGCGAACGGGCCCCCGACCGGGACATCCCGGGCGGGGGCCCGACTCGTCGCGCATGGTTGGCCGGAGTCGGCGAGACTCGTGACATGGTTCCCGGTACCGCACCGCCGCCCGCGCGCGGCGAACTGCGCCGCAGCCTCGGCCTGACCGACGCGGTCGTCATCGGACTCGGCTCGATGATCGGGGCGGGCATCTTCGCCGCGCTGGGGCCCGCGGCGCGGGCCGCGGGCTCGGGGCTGCTGCTCGGGCTCGCGATCGCGGCGGTGGTGGCGTACTGCAACGCCACCTCGTCGGCGCGGCTGGCGGCGCGGTATCCGGTCTCGGGCGGGGCGTACGTGTACGGGCGCGAGCGGCTCGGCGAGTTCTGGGGATACCTGGCCGGCTGGTGTTTCGTGGTCGGCAAGACCGCGTCCTGCGCGGCGATGGCCCTGACGGTCGGCGCCTACGCCTGGCCGGACCACGCGCACCAGGTCGCGGTCGCCGCGGTGCTCGCGCTGACGGCGCTGAACTATCGCGGAGTCGAGAAGTCGGCGCTGGCGGCCCGGGTCATCGTGGCGGTCGTGCTGGCGGTCCTGGCCGCGGTGGTGGTGACGGCGTTCGCCGCCGGCGCGGTGGACCCCGAACGTCCGACGGCCGGTTCCGGCACGACCCTCCTCGGCGTTCTACAGGCGGCGGGTCTGCTGTTCTTCGCCTTCGCGGGATACGCCCGCATAGCCACGCTCGGCGAGGAGGTTCGCGATCCCGCGCGCACGATCCCCCGGGCCGTGCCCCTGGCCCTGGGCATCACGCTGGGGGTGTACACCTCGGTGATCGTCGCCGCCCTGAGTGTGCTGGGCCCGCAGGGCCTTTCGGCCGCGACCGCCCCACTGACCGACGTGGTGCACGCCGCGGGCGCGTCCTGGCTGGCCCCGGTCGTGCGGGCCGGCGCGGTCCTGGCCGCCCTCGGCACCCTCCTGGCCCTGATCCTCGGAGTCTCCCGCACGACCCTGGCCATGGCCCGCGACCGCTTCCTCCCCCATTCCCTGGCCGCGGTCCACCCCCGGTTCGCGGTCCCCCACCGGGCCGAGCTGGCGGTGGGCCTGCTGGTAGCCGTGGCCGCCGCGACCGTCGACCTCCGCACCGCGATCGGCTTCTCGAGTTTCGGCGTCCTCCTCTACTACGCCGTGGCCAACGCCGCCGCCTGGACCCTCACCCGCGCCGAGAACCGCCCGCCCAGAGCGGTTCCCGCCCTCGGTCTCCTGGGCTGCCTGGTCCTGGCCTGCACCCTTCCCACCCCCGCGGTCCTGTCCGGCACCGCGGTGGTCGCTCTCGGCGCACTGGCCTACGCGGTCCGAAAACTACTGCACCGCGGCAACTCCCACCGGTCCGCTGAGACGGACTAGATCCACCACCACCCCTCGCCGATTGCCCTGGCGTCGTTGACGTCGACCGAGCGACCGTAGAGATCCACCATGCACGGGCGGTTCCGATCCAGCGTGCCCGGAATGTATAGGTAGCCGCCGGCATCGTCGGGTATCCCCACCCATTGCGGGATGAAGTACAGCCGTTGGTCCTGGCATACACGGCCCGAAACCTGACCGGTGATCGAGAGCGACGCGAGGTGGGGTGGGAGAAGGTCACCGTAATAGCCCCTGGTGTCCCGGAAGTCGCCGCGATCCAGCATCGCGGTCAGCATCACGAATCTGGGCTTCTGTATGACGAAGTTGACGCGCGGATCCGCCAGCGAGGTGCTGGATGCGGCAACACCCGCGACCACGGCGACGAAGGAAAGTATCAGCGCGACGAACAGTTTCAGTGCCAGCGACTCGATGCGCCGGGCCGCGTGCCAGACCGCTGTCACCGCACCAGCCGCCAGCCCTATCGCCACCGCCGCGGTGAACGGCTTCCCCACCAGGGGAAACGAGCGAACGTCGCCGCGCACGAACAGGTAGTCCGCTATCGGAATCGACACCAGCAGAGCGGCATACGCCGACCACCACCCCGCGCCCTCGACGATCCCGCGCGGCCCCGATGGTCGGGTCCGGGACTCGGGGACGGCCTTCGCGCTCACCCGCCGATCATGACGAGACCTGGCCGGTCGAATCCACCCACCGCGGCGAATCAGCGCGATTCCTCCACGAAATCTTCATCACCGCAACGGGATAGCTCCGTGGCCGCGTGGGCCCCTCTTGTCACTTCAGGGTCGCGTGCATCAGGTAGACGTTATAGCTGTTCCAAGCGGACATCGTGAAGTAGAGGTCCTTCGCGGTCGACCAGGGGTGCAGGAAGCCGCCGTAGGCGGTCGGGTAGTCCTCGGTGCTCAGCAGGGGGACCGGGTTCGACCAGGCACCCTGGGGCTCGGCGGCGGTGCGCAGGACTATGTGCTGGGTCGCCGAGTCCAGGTAGACCATCTGCCATTGCGCGGACTCGCGGTCGTAGCGGATGGAGAGCTCGCTGGCGGTGCCGGAAACCAGTGGGGTGGCGAGCAACTCGTTCGCGCCGTCGGCCGCGACCCAGGTGTCGCCGATCCAGTACTGGTAGGCGGACTTGTTCAGTACCTGATCCGCGGGGACCCGGCCGAGGCCGATCGTGCCGAAGCGGCCGTTCGGCGTGCCGAACATGTAGACGTAGTCGCCGTGCGGCACCATCGTCGCCACCTGGAAGCGGCCCGCGCCGAACAGGTTGTCCCAGCGCGCCCATTGCGACTTGGTCCAGGTGCGGCCGTTGTCGTCGGACCAGGCGATGCCGCCGTGGTTGGTCCACCACATGCCCGGAATCTTGCTCCAGCGACTGATCGACATGTACGTGAGGTACTGGCGATCGCCGACGGCGAAGCCCGAGGTGGGGATCGTGGTGTGCTCGAAGTTCTTGATCTTGCGACTGTCCAGGATCTCGGTCGCGTGGCAGCGGCTGTCCTGGACGAAATCGTCCAGGATCAGGCCGTTGGACAGGTCCGTATTGCTGCTGTAGCCGATGACGTTGCTGCGCCAGTCCTGCTGGTCGGTGCCCGCACCGGTCGGCTTCCAGCCCTCACCGAAGGTGTCGCCGAACACGACGGCGACCTGGCCGGGCCGGGTCTCCCACATCAGGCCGAGATCGGTGCCGTCCACCGACCAGCGCGTATCGGTGCGGTTGGGCGACCCGTGCCCGGTGACCTGGTTGACCAGCCGCACGGACTCCACCTGCGGCGCGGCCACCGGCGCCGCCGCGGGGGCGGGGGCGTCGGGCTGCCGGTCGGCGACGGGCGGGGCCTGCGGTTCGGGCCCCTCCCCGCCGGGAATCGGAATGGGGATGGGCTCGGGATCGGGCTGAATCTCCACGCGGGGCAGACTCGCCCCACTCCCGCTGCCGGGGTCGACGGCCGGGTTCGCGGGGGCATCGGATCGGACATCCGGACACGGGTCGGCGCACGGATCCGAGGGCAGCGCCACCGAATCGATGCGGGTGGCATCGGGTTTCGGGCCCGGAATCTGGACCGGGACCAGCTGCGGCACCGGGACCGGGATCTTGATGTCCGGCGCCGGCTGCACCGATCCGGGCTCCGGCTGCCGGGCGAGGGGGTCGAATCCGGTTTCGCCGCACTCGTTCACGGGCGGCGGGGCCCACGGCCGGGTCGGAGCGGCCGTCGCGGGCGGCACCAGGACCGCGCCCAGAGTGAGTACGCCGGAGAGCGACAGCGCCGCGATGATTTCAGGACGCGACAGCAATCGGCGGGGCCGGAATCCCATGGGCGCGCTTCTCCTAATCCAGATCAAACCGCATCACTGTATCGAGACGACCGCGAATCGTCAGCGCGGACAGGCCCCCATTCTCGGGGTCCCGGTGGGCGTGGGCCCGGGTCACCGGCGGTGGCTCGTAGGCTGAACCCGTCCGCGCACGACGAACAGGAGGCCCGTGATGCCCGAGGCGACGGTGGACGAGCTCATGGCCGAGTTGCGAGCGCTCGACGAACCCAAGGTCCGGGCGGTCAACGAACGCCACGGTGACGATCACGGCGTGAATCTGACCAAGCTCCGGGCGGTTGCCAAACGCCTGAAGACCCAGCCGGAGCTGGCCCGCGAGCTGTGGGCCACCGGCGACAGCGCGGCGCGGCTGCTGAGCATCCTGATCTCCCGGCCGAAGGCGTTCGACCGCGACGAACTGGACACCATGCTGCGCGCGGCGCGGACGCCCAAGGTCCACGGGTGGCTGGTGAGCTACGTGGTGCAGAAGAGCCCGCACGCGGAGGACCTGCGGGTGGCCTGGCTCGCCGATCCGGACCCGATCGTGGCGAGCGCGGGCTGGGCCCTCACGGTCGAGCGGGTGGCGAAACGGCCCGAGGGACTGGACCTCCCGGGGCTGCTCGACGTCATCGAGGCGGAGATGAAGGACGCGCCGGAGCGCCTGCAGTGGTCCATGAACCACTGCCTGGCGCAGATCGGGATCGAGTGCCCGGAGCTGCGAGCGCGCGCGATCGACATCGGTGAGCGACTCGAAGTGCTGAAGGACTACCCGACCCCGCCGAACTGCACCTCACCGTTCGCGCCCAGCTGGATCGCGGAGATGGTGCGGCGCAAGGACGGACAGTAAACGCGGACACGGCATTCTCGCGGGCCGGGGGTGATCCCCGGCCCGCACGGCACGGTCAGAAGTAGACGCCGGGGAAGCAGTAGCCGGTGACGAGCTGACGGTCGCCGTACCGCACGGCATCCGAATCCCATTGCGCGCCCAGGCTTTCGACCAGCGAGCGCGCCACCTCGAGATCGCCTCGATCCGCGACCAGGATGAGCGTGCCGTCCTCGGTGACGGAACCGCCGCCGAGTCGTTCGCGCGCCACCGGATCGGCGAGCAGCGCGTCGTGGAATCGCGCCGTGTCCACGCCCGGCACCCGGACCAGGAAGCCGTCCGCGCGTTCGTGATCGGCGGGCAGGAACTCGATGCCGAGCACCGCTTCCTGCCGGTAGCGCACCTTCAGGTCGTCGGCGATCCAGCACAGGTTGTCGCGCCCGGTGCACGCCAGCTCGAACCGGCGGGCGGGTTCGTAGGTGATGCCCCGCGATTCCTGCGACCAGAACACGCCGTCGACGGGCTCGGAATGCACTGTGAGGCCGAGTTCCATTGCGGCGGTGAGGTTCACCTCCACCTCGAACTGGGTGAGGGGGTCGTTCATCCGGGGATCGGCGGGGTCGGTGATGGTGTCGGTGTTCCAGGTGCCGAACAGTTCGGCGGTGGGCCGCAGCGGATCTCCCGGCGCGCACGAGGCCGGGCCGTACGCGGCGGCGGTTTCCGAGCCCGCGACGAGCAGACCCGCGGTGAGTGTGACGACGGCCGCGAACGTGGCGGCGAATCCGGTGGTGATCATTTCGGTCGTTACCCCTCTCGAGAGGGTCGAGACATGGCGCATGCCTGAACGAAACGAGAACATTCGAAGTGTATTGCGCCGCTGCCGACGCCGGTCCGGAACAGCCCCGCCGGTCAGCACCACGAACCGTGCGGTCGGGATTCTTCGCAGGTAGGCGGGCGGAATCACGCCGCGACACGCGGCACGACACAGCACGTCTCCACGGCACAAGTTGATCTAGGCTCCGATCCCATGTCTGTGGGGCGGAGCGATCACACGACCGAGGTCCTCATCCTCGGCGCCGGGCCGGCCGGTCTGGTTCTCGGCAATATCCTGCAGGCCGCCGGAGTCACCACCGTGATCCTGGAGCGGGGCAGCCGGACGCACATCGAGCAGCGGGCGCGGGCAGGGTTCCTGGCGCCCGCCAGTGTCGCGGTGCTGGGCGCCCACGGTCTGGACTCCGGCCTCCGGGCGCGCGGGCGCACCCATGAGACCTGCGAATTCCGCAGCCCGACCGACCGTTTCGAGCTGGCCTACGGGCAACTCGGACGACGGGAGGTGCACACGGTGTATCCGCAACAGCATCTTGTCACCGATCTGGTAGCAGAATATCTGCGACGCGGTGGAGAACTGCGTTGCGACACGACCGCCGAGGCGATTCTCGACCACGACGGGGATCGGCCGCGGGTGCGAGCGCGTTCGGCCGCCGACGGCGAACAGCACTTCGCCGCGCGGTATCTCGCGGGCTGCGACGGCGCGCGCGGCCTCGCCCGCGCCACCCTGACCACGCCGCGATCCACCTGCGAGTACGGCATCACCTGGCTCGCCCTGCTGGCCGAGGCGCCGCCCTCTTCGGACACCGTCATCTACGGCGTGCACCCCGACGGCTTCGCCGGCCACATGCCGCGCAGCCCCGAGGTCACCCGCTACTACCTGCAGTGCGCACCGGACGAGGAGCCGAATCAGTGGAGTGAGCAACGCATCTGGGAGTCGCTGTCCACCCGGCTGGGCGCACAGCGCTACGGGGCCCTGCGCGAAGGGCCGATCATCGAGCGGGGGCTGGTCCGGCTGCGCTCGGAGATCCTCGATCCCATCCAGCAGGGGCGACTGTTCCTGGTGGGCGACGCGGCCTCCTCGATCAGCCCGTCCGCCGCCAAGGGCGCCAATCTCGCGATCTTGGGCGCCCGGACTCTGGCGCGCGCCCTGATCTCGGCGTTGCGCGCGGCCGATGATTCGGCGCTGCAACGCTATTCGGACGACTGCGTGCCGCGGATCCGGCGGGCGCACGAGTTCTCGCACTGGATGATCGGACTGCTGCATCCGCCCACCGGGCCCAATCCCGGTTTCGAGCGCGAGCTGCAACGGGCCCGGCTGCACAGCCTGGCCGGCTCGAGAACACATCAGGATTTCTTCGCGGAGAACTACGTCGGCATGTGACACAGGAGGATGTGTGACCCGTTCGCTGGCAGTACCGTCCCGGATGGATTCGACCGACAGCGAACGCTTCGGCGCCGCTGTGCGATTCGTCAGAACCCATGACACCGCCGCGGTACTGGCCGAAATGCTTCCCGAACTCAGCGCGGCCGAACACGCTGCGGTGGCGGGACATTGCAGATTCGCCCATACGGCGGTTCTCGTTTTCCCCGGGGACGCGGCAGAACTCGACGAGCTGTTCGCCGCGCACGGGCTCGTCCCGATCGCGGACGGGCCCAGCACCGTGGTGCGGCGCAGACTAGCCGTGCGGCACGGCGTCCGGGACGCCCGGCTGCCGGTCCGCATCGTGCGGGCCGAGATCACCGCTGCCGACGGACATCCTTGCGAGATCGAGGTTTTCGTGCTCATGGGCGAGCACGATCAGGTGGCGGCGGCCGAGCGGGCCGAGGCCGCCGAATCGCACCTCGCACTGGCGACCGGCCGCATCGACGACATCACGCTCAACGGCCTGCGCGCCCTGCTGACCGGTCGCGGCAAGCTGCGCTCGGACGGCGGCGGTTACAACCCACACGAGGACGCGACCATTCTGTACTTCGCGGGTACGAGCGGGCGCGAACAGTCCTACCGGCGGCTCGAATTACATGTCGAGGGAGCACATCCGGAGGTGCTCGCCACCCACCTCGGCGAGACGGCCGAGTCGGGCCATCGACTGCTGCGCCTGCTGACCGGGGCGTGGACCACGCAGGCACTGGCGGTCACCGCCGAACTCGGCATCGCGGACCGGCTCGCCGCCGCCCCCGGGCTCCCCGTCCCCGAGTTGGCCGCCCTGACCGGCACCGACTCCGACGCGCTCGGCCGCCTCCTGCGATACCTGCGCGATCTCGAGGTCGTCGAGACCGCCGGGCCGGGGTTCGCGCTCACCGATACCGGTGCGCTGCTGGCGAATGAACGGGAACATTCGCTGCACGCGCTGGCGAGGTTGTACGGCGGGGCGTTCTACGAATCGTTCGGGGCGCTCGACTTCGCGGTGCGCACCGGGCGGACCGCGTTCGACGAGCATTTCGGGCTGCACCACTTCGAGTACTTCGCCGCCGACAGCGAGCGGGCGGCGCTGTTCGACGGCGCGATGGCCGCCAGTGCGGCGATCTTCGGCCGGGTCGGGCACCTGATCGACACCGAGGGCGCGCACACGGTGGTCGACGTGGGCGGCGGCAACGGCGAGCTGCTCGCGCGGGTGCTCACCGTGAATCCCGAACTGCGCGCGGTGCTTTTCGAACGCGAGAGCACGCTCGACCGTGCGCGCGTCACCTTCGAGCGGGCGGAGGTCGCCGACCGCTGCGATCTGGTCGCGGGTGATTTCTTCGGCACCGAGGTACCGCCGGGAGGCGACATCTACCTGCTCTCGCGGGTGCTGCACGATTGGGCCGACGCGCAGTGCCACGAGATCCTGCGCCGCTGCGCCGCGGCGATGTCCGCCGACGCGCAGCTGTACATCATCGAAAGGCTGCTGCCCGAGGATGATTCACGGTCGCTGGTGCCGGCCTGGGATCTGCACATGCTCTGCAATGTCGGCGGCCGCGAACGCACCACGACGCAGTTCCGGGAACTGCTGGGCGCGGCCGGATTGGAGATCACCGCCTGCGACGAGTTGCCACTGGGCTTCGCGCTGATGCGCGTAAGGCACACTCGCTCCGCCTGATCACCACGCTGCACCTCGAATTGCCGTGACAGCGATGCTCCCACCGGTTTCCGGTCGGGGGCATTGTTGCTTTCCGAGGCGGTTTCCGGGGACGCCGCAGTGGCGCAACGCGTTCGGCGGATGCCGCGGCGCCGCGGAGTGTCACCAGGTATTCCAGTGCAGGACCTCGGCCCGGGAAACGCGCTGCGCGGGACGGAAATCGGTGCCGACGGTGTAGGCCAGCGGGATGAAGGCCGCGAGCATGATCCGGTCGTGGTCGACGCCGAGCACTCGCGCGAGCTCCCGTTCCAGCGGCGCCTGCGCGGTGGTCCAGACGGTGCCGAGGCCGCGGGCGCGGGCGGCGAGCATGAAGCTCCAGACCGCGGGCAGGATGGATCCCCAGGTCCCGGCCTGCTCGGTCACCGACGCGCGGTCGGTGCGGCCTTCGACCGCGGGGATCACGATGGCGGGCACCCGATGGATGTTCCGATAGAGGTGGTCCACGCCCTCGGCGATCCGGGGCCACGAACCGTGCGCGTTCATGCGTTCCAGGTCGCGAGCGGTCAGCGGCGTTCCTTCGGCGACGCGCACCGCCCTGCGGTAGATGTCGGCCACCGCGGCCCGCTGCTCCCGGTCGGTGACCACCAGAAAGTGCCAGCGCTGGCGATTGCGCCCGGTCGGGGCCTGGGTCGCGATATCGACGCACTCCTCGATCACCGCGCGCGGAACGGGGCGGGTGAGGTCGAGCCGGCGACGCACCGCCCGGGTGGTGGACAGGACCTCATCGGCGGACAGGTGCAACGACATCGCATGCCTCATATTCATCTGCCAACAAATCATCTGCATCAAGACGATATGCACGATACGAGGGCAGATCGTCTGCCGTCAAATGATCTGCGCACAGATCATTCGGCTAGACTGCGACCATGGCCAGGACCGATACCCCCGCGCGCACCCCATACCTGCCCGAACTGGTGACGGAGCGGCCGGATATCGCACTGTGCCGCGCTTCCGCACTGGTCGCGCGGGCCGCCGAAACCGCCGCCGCGGACAACGAACTGGGGGTGGGCGGGCACCTGGTGCTCAAAATGCTCGCCGCCACCGGACCCGCCTCCCAGCAGGCCCTGAGTGCCGAGCTGCGGATAGACCGCAGCGTCATGGTCGGCATCGCCGACAGCCTGGAGCAGTCCGGTTACGTTCGGCGCGAACGCGATCCGTTCGATCGGCGCGCCTACGCCGTGACGATCACCGACCCGGGCCGCCGCGCCCTCGCCGTCGCCGAGCGGTCGGTTCCGGCCTTCCTGGACGAGACCTTCGCCGCGCTCTCCCCCGCCGAGCGCGCGACGCTGACCGGGCTGCTGGCCAAGATCCTGTTCCCCGCCTGAGCAATTCGCGCGGCCGCGCCGGCGACCGGGGTGCCGGCCGCCGGGGCGGATCAGACGGTGCCGCCGGCGTTGCGGATCATGCGGTGCAGGACCTTCAGCGCGGCAACGTAATCGGCGTCGTCGATGCCCTCGTGGATCGCCGCGCGGACGGCCGGGGCGTGGGCGCTGATGTCGGCCCGGGCCCGATCGCCGGACTCGGTTATCCAGAGGCGCCGATCCGCGTCGCGCGTCAGCAGGCCGCGGTCGAGCAGGACCGCTGAGTCGGCCTCGAGGTCGTCTTCGGCGCGGAGGTAGGCGCTCATCGCCCGGCGCAGTTCGGGGACGGTGCGGCCGGCGCCGTCCGGCCAGAGGTCGTGCTTCGAGAGGTTGCGCAGGAGCCAGTACTGGGGCTGGGTGAGGCCGCGTTCGGCCAGCCGGGCGCGGGTGAAGGCGATGAGGGCCTCGTAGGCGATGCCGGTCCAGTAGGCGGCGGGCTGGCCGGCCAGTTCGGCGTCGGTGAGTTGGGGCGTGGTCATGACACTCTCCTTCGGGTTCCGCAGGTGCTGATCACGAACCTAAAACCTGAATATATGTTCAGGTCAAGGCGCGAGTGGGACACTGGGAGGGGAACCGTCGAGTATCGTGAGGATGTCGAAATGAGCGAGCCCTCTTCAACTCTCGAACAGCTGGTGGACGACTACTGCACCGCGTGGAGCGACCCGGACCCGGCGCGGCGGCGCAAGATATTGGAGACGGTGTGGGCCGCGGGCGGCACCTACACCGACCCCCGGGTGCACGTCACCGGCATCGAAGAGCTGCTGGCCCATATCGATTCGATCCTGGCGCACCGGCCGGGCGCGATCGTCATCCGCACGAGCCGGGTCGACGAACACCACGGATTCGCCCGGTTCGCCTGGCGCGTGGTCGAAGCCGACGGCACGCGCCTGCCGAACAGCCTGGATCTCGTCGAGGTGGACGCCGAGGGACGCATCGCGCGGGTGATCGGCTTCTTCGGCCCGCTCTGACCCGCGGGGGTTGACCTCAACCGTGGTTCAGGGGCGATGGTGGAGCCATGACTCGTTCTGCCGAATTCTGGAACTCCGCGTACGACACCGACACCGCGCCGTGGATCATCGGCGAACCGCAGCCCGCGATCGTCGAGCTGGAGCGGACGGGGCTGATCAAGGGCAGGGTGCTCGACCCGGGGACCGGGGCCGGGGAGCACACCATCCTGCTGACCCGGCTCGGATACGACGCGCTCGGCATCGACCTCGCACCGAGCGCGGTGGAATGGGCCCGGCGCAACGCGGCCGAACAGGGCGTGCCCGGGGCGCGTTTCGAGGTCGCCGACGCGTTGCGCCTGGGCGGCGAGGCCGGGGAGGCAGGGGTGTTCGACACCGTCGTCGACAGCGCGCTGTTCCACGTGTTCGGCACCGAGCCCGAGGCGCGGGCGGAATACGTGGCCGCCCTGCACGCCGTGTGCCGACCGGGCGGGCTGGTGCACGTCCTCGCGCTCTCGGACGCCGAACCGGGCTTCGGCCCGCGCATCGGCGCGGCGGTCATCCGCGAATCCTTCGGCGCGGGCTGGGAATTGGAGGACCTCAGTCCCGCGCGTTATCGCGGCCGGGTCACGCCCGGGGTCGCCGAGGCCGCCGCACACCTGGAACAGCGCGACGGCCGGGTGGATCTGTCCGCGTGGCTGGCGCGCGCCCGCCGCCTCTGAGACGCGCCCGCCTTCGAGACGCGGGGCCCGCCGGAGGACGCGTTCGGCATCCCGGCCATCCCGCCGGGCTGCCCGGATCGATCAGTGGTGGTGGTCGTCGTCCCCGTGCGGGTGGCCGTGGGCGAGCTCGTCGGCGCTGGCGTCGCGGATGTCGACCACGCGGACCTGGAAGGTCAGGCGCTGGCCGGCCAGCGGGTGGTTCGCGTCGAGGGTCACCTCGTCACCGGACACCTCGCGCACGGTGAGTATCTCCATCTCCCCGTCCGGCGACTCGGCGGCGAGTTCCATGCCGACCTCGATCTCGTCCACGCCCTCGATGGCGCTACGGTCCACGGTGCTCACCAGCTCGGCCAGGTACTCCCCGTAGCCGTCCTCCGGCTCCACGACGACCTTCACCTCGTCCCCGCTGGCCTTGCCCTCGAGCGCGCGCTCGAGTCCGGGCACGATGTTCTCCGCGCCGTGCAGGTACTCCAGGGGCGCGTCCCCGACGGACGTGTCGATGACCTCGCCCTCGTCATCGGTCAGGGTGTACTCGATGGACACGACCTTGTTGGCGGCGATCGACATGGGAGTGACCCCTTTCGCGTAGGAAACCGGAACGAGCCAATCTATCGCCGTTCCCGATCCCCCGCCCGCCCGGCCGTCGCCATCAGGGCTGGGCCGCCAGAAAACAATGGGTGCCCGAATAGATGGTCGGCATGCATTTGTTGCAGTGGATGCACAGGGACGGGGTTCCCGGCTCGGCGCGCAGGCGGGCGGGGAGATCGGGCTCGCGCAGCAGGGCGCGGGCCATCGCCACGAACGAGAAGCCCTCGGCGAGAGCACTTTCCATCGTCTCGCGGCGCGTGATGCCGCCGAGCAGGATGAGCGGGAGCCGGGTCTCGGCCCGTACGCGGCGGGCGCGGTCCAGCAGGTACGCCTCCCGGAAGGGGTACTCGCGCAGGAACTGCCTGCCCGCCAGACGCAGACCCCAGCTCATCGGCGGCGGGAAGGCGGCCGCGAACTCCCGGCGCGGCGCCTCGCCGGTGAAGATGTACATGGGGTTGAGCAGGGAACTGCCCGCGGTCAGCTCCAGGGCGTCGACGCTGCCGTCCGCCTCGAGCCACTGCGCCACCTGCACGGCGTCGTCGAGGCCGAAGCCGCCGGGCACGCCGTCGTCCATCCCGAGCTTGGCGGTCACCGCGATGCGATCACCGACCGCGTCCCGCACCGCGCGGGCGATATCCAGCGCGAGCCGCGCCCGATTGGCGATGGACCCGCCGTACTCGTCGCGCCGGCGATTCAGGCGCGGACTCAGGAACGAGCTCACCAGGTAGTTGTGCCCGAAATGTATTTCCACCGCGTCGAATCCGGCCTCGATCGCCAGCAGCGCCGCGTCCGCGTGGGCCGCGACCACCCGCCGCAGGTCGGCGGCGTCGGCGCGGCGCATCAGGCGCATCCCGAGCGGACTCGGGATGCGGTGCGGCGCGTAGGCGGGCAGGCGATTCGAGGCGGCATTGGCGACCGGCCCGGCGTGACCGAGCTGCGCCGACACCGCGGCCCCCGCCTCGTGGACGGCGTCGGTCAATTCCCGCAGGCCCGCAACGGCTTCGGGCCGCATCCAGATCTGATGCCGGTCCGTGCGGCCCTCCGGGAGCACCGCGCAGTAGGCGACCGTGGTCATGCCGACGCCGCCGCGCGCGTGCCGGACGTGGAAGTCGATGAGTTCGGGGGTGACCAGCGCGTGCGGGGTGGCGCCCTCGAAGGTCGCGGCCTTGATGATGCGGTTGGGCAGCAGCACCGGGCCCAGCCGGGCGGGTGCGAAGAGCTCTGTCATCAGTGTGTAAGTCCTGCCACTACAAAGGATTTCAAGGTGTCCACGGGAACCTGGCGGGTGCGCGGCGCGACCGAGAGCGGATCGCCGAAGTACTCGAGGACCAGCGTGAAGGCCAGGCCCCAGCGCCCCGCGGCGGCGCGTTCGGAGAGTTCGGGGCGGACGGCGCAGAGCAGGTCGGCCCACGGTTCGAGCGCGAACCATTTGGCGCTCCACGCCTGTTCGCGACCGCCGAGCACCACCCGCGCCAGCAGATGCAGCCGCAGCCGCCCGACCGGATCGGTGGCGAGTTCGGCCAACGGGTCCACCACCACGTCCACCAGTTCCGCGATCGCGGGCATCCAGCCGCGCGCCCGGCGTTCGCTCACCGCGTCGAGCTGCTGCCGCCAGATCGGCGCGAGCCGGTCCTCGAGCAGGGCCGCGACCAGCGCCTCCTTGGAGCCGAAGTGGTAGTGCACCGAGGCCGGATTCATGCCCGCGGCGGCGTTCACCGCCCGCACGGACACCGCGTCGTAGCCGGATTCCAGCAGCAGCCGCTCGGCGACGGCCAGCAGTTTCTGCCGCGTGGACAGATCATCGTTCACTCGCACCACCCGGTTAGTAGAACACGTTTCAATCGACGGTTCAATCACTGATTGAAAGTGGGCGGCGGGCACCCGTGCTCTCGCGGTGCCGACCTCGCATCGGGCAGGATCGGGGCATTCGACACTTCGCAGTGCGGCAGGAGATCGCGTATGAGACCCGAACTCGTGGACTGGATCGAGCGCGGCGCGTATTTCGAGCACGACGGTCACCGGATCTTCTACATCCGGGAGGGCAGCGGTCCCACCCTGCTCCTGGTGCACGGCTACCCGTACAACTCCTACGACTGGCACCGCATCTGGCCGGAGCTGACCGCGCACTACGACGTCATCGCACCGGACATGCTGGGAATGGGTTTCTCGGACAAGCCGATTCGGCACGAGTACAGCGTCCTGGAACACGCCGACATGCACGACGCCCTGCTCGCGCACCTGGGCGTGGACCACACCCTGCTGCTGGCGCACGACCTGGGAGTCAGTGTGGCGCAGGAACTTCTGGCCCGGCGCACCGAGCAGGCCCCGGTACCGGCCCTCGACGCGGTGGTCTTCCTCAACGGCGGACTGTTCGTCGAGGTCTACCGCCCCCGATTGGTGCAGCGACTGCTCACCTCACCACTGGGTTACGTCCTCGGCCCGCTCATGACCGACTCCATCGTCACCGCGGCGACCCGCGAGATGTTCGGCCCGGACACCAAGCCCACCGACGACGACATGCGGACTCTGCTGCAGGTGCTGTACTACAACCGCGGGCGCTTCGTCTCGCACCTGGTCGGCCGATTCATCGCCGAGCGCAAGCGATTCCGCGATCGCTGGGTCTCGGCGCTGCTGGCGACCGAGGCCCCGCTGCGGCTGATCAACGGCCCGCTCGATCCCAATTCGGGGGCGCACATGGCCGCGCGCTACCGCGAGGTGATCCCGAATCCGGACGTGGTGAGTCTCGAGAACATCGGCCATTGGCCACAATTGGAAGCTCCGGCCGCGGTGTTCGACGCCGCGCACGAGTTCCTGAGCAAGCACGCGCGGAGCTGACCCGCCGCGGTCAGGTGCGCAGGATTCCCGCGATCAACAGCATGATCGAGTGCTGGGCCTGCGCCCGCGCGGTGTCCGGGTCGGCCGCGTGGGCGACGATCAGCGACGCCTCGCTCAGCGCGCTGAGCAGCAGTTGCGCCAGCACCTGCACGGGCACGTCGCCGACGAGCCCGGTCTCCCGGGCGCGTTCGAGCTGGGTGGTGATCAGCCCGAGCCCGTGCGCGTTCTCGAACTCGCGCCAGCCCTGCCAGCCGAGCACGGTCGGGGCGTCGATGAGCGCTATCCGCACCATGGCGGGCCGGGTGCAGATCTCCATGAACAGGCCGACGCCGACCGCCATGCCGCCCAGTACGTCCGCGGGATCGCCCGCCGCCATGGCGGTTTCGATCTCGGCCATGGCCTCGGTCTCGATCTGCTCCAGCACCGCCAGGAACAATCCGCGCTTGTCCCCGTAGTGATGGTGCAGCGCACCCCGGGTGACGCCGGCGGCCGCGACCAGATCCGCGCCCGAGGTATGCGCGAAGCCGCGCTCGGTGAAGAGCCGGCGACCGGCCTCCTCGAGCGCGGCCCGGGTGGCGCGCGAGCGATCCTCCTGGCTACGACGTGGCATGCAGCCGAGTGAACTCCAGAATCGACCTGGTGAGCAACTCGGGCTGGTCCTCGGGCAGGAAGGTGTAGGAGTCGTCGATCACCGTGAGGGTGGCATCGGGCAGGTCGCGGACCAGGCGTTCGGCGTCGGCGCGCGGGAAGAGCTTGTCCTCGCGTGCCCAGACCAGCAGCACCGGCAGCTTCACCTCCGCGAAGCGGGACGCCGCGGCCAGGGTGTAGCTCTTGTTCAGCGTTCGCAGCACCCGGCGCAGATCCCGGCGGATGCCCGCGGAACGCCGGCTGGGCAGCAGGTAGGAGTCGGCGATCTCCGGCGGCACGGGCCGTTTGGATACCCAGCCCAGCACCAGCGGCAGCCGATGCAGCGCCCGCCACCGCAGCGCCTCGGTGAGCGGGCGGATCGAGCCGGGCACCCGCGCCAGATACGGCAGCCCCTTGAACGGCTGCGGCGGGAAGTTGGCGTAGGTGTCCACCGCGGCCAGCACGACCCGGCCGATCCGTGAGCGATCACGCGTCAGCAGCACCTGGGTGATGGCGCCGCCGGTGTCGTTGGCCACGATCGTCACGTCGGTGAGGTCGAGCCGTTCGAGGAAGGCGGCGATCAGATCCGCGATCCCGGTGGGCGTGAGATCGGCATCGGGCAGCGGGATCTCGTGCGATCCGAAGGGCAGGTCCGGCGCCAGGCACCGGTGGCCGGCGGCCGCGACGGCGGGCACGACCTTGCGCCACAGATCGGCGTTGACGAGCAGGCCGTGCACGAATACGACCGGCGGCCCGTCGCCGGTGTCGTGGTAGCGGATCCGGCCGCCGGGCAGGTCGATCTCGCGGGCGGGTCCGAGGGATGTACTGGTTGCCATGGTTCGTCTCCAATGCGTCGGTACCCGACAACTTTTACATACATACCGTATGTATGTCTATGGCCGACGCGCGCGACTTGGAGCTCGGGCAGAAAAAATGGAGCGCCGGCCGAAAGGAAGGGGGTATCGGCCGACGCTCCACGAGGGCATACGCGTGATTCAGCGGGTGAGTTCGACCCGCCAGCGTTCGGCCGCGCGGGTGATGTCCAGCCCGACCTTCTCCAGGTACTCCCCCATACCGAGCAGCCTGGATCCGGCCGGCGTCTCCGCGCCCAGCGTCCCCGCCCCGGCCCGCGCGGTCGCGGCGAGCTGCTCGTTGGCCCGCACCGCGGCGAGAGTGGTTCGGTACCAGCCGGATTCGTCGATGACGTAGCGATCGCGACGGGAGCCGGGGTCACGTTCGCGGCGAATGAGTTCGCGGCCTTCGAGATCGCCGACCGCGGCGGAGATCGTCGCGGGGCTCACCCGGAGCCGGCGGACCAGCTCGGCGGCGGTGACGCTGCCCGAGTCCGCCGCGTAGAGGCAGGCCAGCACGGCGGCAGCCATTTTGGGAATTCCCGAGCGGACGAACAGCTCGGCGAAACGATCCCTGAAATCCGCGACCACGTCCGGATCGCGGCCGTATTCGTCGGCGCCGCCCGGCTTGTCGACCGGCTTGGGGCGGATCACGCGGCGGCGGGAACGCACGACGGTGGCGGCGTGCGCCAGATCGGCGCGATAGTGGCCCGGCCCGCCGTTGCGCGTCACCTCCCGGCTGACCGTGGAGGTGGGGCGGCCGAGCCGGCGCGCGATCTCCGCGTAGCCGAGCCCCTGCGTCAAACCCGTTGCGATACGCCGACGGTCGTCCGGGGTGAGTCGTCCTCCGGGCATCGGGACACCTCCTTCATCAGTTGCGGCCGCTGGCGGAGACGCTCGGCACCGCCGTACCGCACCCGGGGGGAGCCCGTCGGGAAAGCTCGTCGAAACCGCCCTTCCTATTGCAACACAAGCGCGGCCTCGTGCGTAGGGGGCTGAACCGGACCGTCACCTTACACTCGTATTACCCTCGTGTTATCCGCTTTTCGTGCGCATTACGCGATTGTCCCGGTTGCGAATGCAAAGTAGCGTTCGATCTCTCCTGAACATACGACGGGGCCGGGACGCGACGGTCCCGGCCCGAGGTCCGCTCCGCTACGGTGTCGCCGTCCGGGCGCCGGGATCGAACCCGCCGGGAATCTCGTAGATCACGCCCGTGAAGGTCGCGCCGAACAGCCGCCCGGCCGAGAACCCTCGGTCGCCACGGCCGTAGCTCACCACGCTGGTCAGCGCACCGCCCGTGCCCAGGACACAGAACTGACCGGGTGCATCGATCCGCACCACCTGACCCGCGGGATTGAGCGGCACCACCGGCCGATCGGCGGCGTCCAGGGTCAAACCGTCCGGCGCCGCGAAGTAGTCGGCTCCACCCAGATCCAGCAGCGACTGCGGGGCCCAGGGCGCCGCGACCGGAATGCGACTGACGCCGGGCGCCGCGAAAGTCCGCGAGACATAGAGGAACTGGTCATCGGCGCTCAGCACCGCGCCGTTGGCGCTGGGCAGCACGGCCCAATCCGGCTGCACCACGCCGTCCGGATAGACCCGGCCCACCAGGGTCGCGAAATCGTTGGTGGCGTACACGATTCCGTCCGCAGAGACGTCCATGCCGTTGGCCGCGCTCAGACCGGAGGCGTACGGGGCCGTGGCGCCGGTATCGGGATCGACCGTCACGATGCCCGCGTGCCGCAGGCTGTCACCGGCCACCACGCGGGCGTCCGCGCCGTAGCCGACGAGCAGCCGCCCGTCCGGGGTCCAGGCCAGCGCACCCGCGCCGCCGCTGGGCACCGTGGCGATCGGCACCGCGGGCGCGCCCGGGGCGTCGATGCGAAACACCCTGCCGGTCACCAGATCGGTGGTGAACGCCCGGCCGCGGGCATCGACCGTGAGCCCTTCGAGCGCACCACCCACGGTCGCCACGGTGAACGTGGGCTGTCCCGCACCCGGGCAGACCGGTGCGGCCTGGGCGGGCGCCGCGGCCACCGAAACACCCGCGCAGGCGAGCGTCGCGACCGCCATCGCCATTGATTGCCAATTGGTCATTTCGCACCTCGGAATCGTTCCGGACGGAGTGAGACAGGGAGTGGAATATCGGCTGACTCGGAACAGTCTGCCATCGCGCGGACACGGTGGGCGGATGCCGCTCTGCGGCCCGGGCCAATTCGTGGAATCGGAACTGTATCCAATTGGACACAGTCGTTTTTCGTGCCAATTCGGCGAACCCCGGGCGCGTCCGCTACTGGTGAAACACCAGCGTGTGAAACTGAAACACGCACGGTGCGACCGCTGTACACACATGCCCTCCCCATGGACCGGAGGATCTTTCATGACCGAATCCATTGTGCGGCCCGCCCTTCCCGAGCCCCTCGTGGTGACCCTGGGAAATCTCAAGGGTGGCGTCGGCAAAACCACCTCGGCCTTCTTTCTGGCCGCCTATTTCGCGACGGTATACGAACTGCGGGTGCTGGTGATCGACGCGGACCCGTTGAGTCAGACCGGATACTCCTGGTACCGGCGGCTGCGTAAGGAGAACATCACCGTTCCCTTCGAACTCATCGCTTTTCCGTCGCGGCACGTCGATGACTGCATTACCGACAACTCCTCGAAATACGACGTCATCATCGTGGACGCCGGCGGGGAATCCGCCGAGATCTTCAAGGCCGCGGTGCCCGAGACCGATGAACTGGTGCTGATCACCAGCGTGAGCCCCTCCGAGGTCAAGCGCGTGCCCAGCACCTACAAGGCCGCCGAGGAGGCGGCCGCAGGCAACGATCGCGCCATTCGGGTCCGGGTGCTCATGACCAAGGTCCCGGTGACCATGAAGAACGGCGTCAACGTCTCCACCGAATACCGCACGCAGCGGGGCAATCTCGAGGGCGCGGGGTACGACGTCTTCGAGTCCTGTGTGAGCGCGTGGAAGTGGTATCGCGAGGCCGCCGACGGTGAGGTCGGCGACGGCGCGGAGAACCCGCTCGCCGATCTCGGCGAGTACCGGCAGGTCGGCGACGAACTGATCGCGCCGTACCTGACCGACGACCTGAACAACCGGACCGCACTGGAGGTTTCCGCCTGATGCCACCCCAGCGACGCAAGAGCACCATCGGCGGCGGGATCGCCGTCCCAGCGCGCAACCCGCTCTCGGACGAGGCCGAGCACACCCCGCCGGTCTCCCCGCTGCGCGACGCGCAGTGGCGCGGGATGAGCGGCGCGACCCGGCCGATGGAACCCATTCCGGCGCGACCGGTGGAACCGGCCGCCGCGCAGCCGGCGAAAACGGTCGCACCGCAGCCGGCGAAAACCGCCGCACCGCACACGGGCAAGGTTGCCGCGGCGCAGCCGGCGAAAACCGCCGCGGCGCGCGGAACGGAACCGGGCGCGGCCGCCAAACCCGCCGCCGCCCGGGCGCATTCGCGACGGCCCGTACTCGAGGACCGGGTCGCCGCGTCGACGATCGCGTCGGACATCGTCGTCGGACCGCGTACCCGGCCGGCGCCGCGACCGGCGACGCCGCCGATCGAGACCCGGGACGCCGCGGCCGCCGAGGCGGCAGCCGACGCCGCGCCGGCCCCGGTTGCCGCACCCACCGGTGCCGCCGCCCGCGAGCCCGCGGACGCGAGCGTGCTCACCATGGAGCTACCCGAGGCCGGCGAGGGGCCGCTCAGCAGTGGCGAGCTCGCGCAGCTCGAGGTCTGCGAAAGCTCCATCGACGCGCTGCGGGTGGCGTTCTGGACAGCGGGACGCGCCCTGCAGATCGTGCGGGACGGGCGGCTCTACCGGGCCGCCCACGCCAACTTCGACGACTACGTGGAGAAGCGCTGGGACATGCAGCGCTCCTACGCGCACAAGCTGATTCGCGCGTGGCCGCTGGCGGCCCGGCTGCACCCGGTGGCGCCGTCCATCAACGAGGGCCAGATCCGCGAGCTGCTCCCGATCGCCGCCGCGCACGGCGAGGACGCGGCGGTCACGGTGTACACCACCCTCGCCGCGGATATGAAGGTCACCGCCAACAAGCTCCGCGAGGCCCTGACCGTGCTGCCCGCCCACTACGACGAGGCCGAGGCCGTCGAGCGCCTGCGGGCCTGGCTGCGCGGCGATCCGATCGGCCTGCCCCCGCGCAACGCGAACGTCTTCAGCACCGCCGAGTCCCGCCTCGCGGTCCTCACCCGCCGCCTGGTCAAGGGTTCGAGCCGGGATCCCCTGGCCGCCCGCGACTTCGCCGCCAAACTCCGCGGCCTGGCCGAGTTGATCGAGCAGCAGATCCCCGCGGCGGAGCGCGATGCCGCGGCCGCCGCGGAACAGAACTAGCGAATTACCCTGAAGCAAGGGCTCGGCTACGGCCGAGCCCTTGCTCATGTCACGGACGAGGTTGAGACGCCTGAATCAGCAGGCCGATGCCCCTATGCTTGGCCTAACTGAAATCTATTGTGCCACAACAGTTTTCATTGCTAACTTCTCAGACTACCTGACAGGTCCGCATACGTATCGACCCCGATCCGAATGCGGCCCGGAGGGTGTCCACACGACCCCCAACACAGCCCGGCCCCGGCTGGCTGGTGCCAACCGGGGCCGGGCCGGAGTTCGGTTACTCGCCTACGGCGGCGTGGCGGACGCGGTTGCCGGAGGCGCGGGCGCGGACCGCGCGGGCGGTGGCGGCGTCGAAGAGCTCGAGGTTCTCGAAGACGGGATCCTCGTCATCGGGTTCGACCAGGACCGCGCGGCGGAGCTGGGTGCGGGTCGTATCGCGGTCGGGGCGGGGGCGTTCGGGTTCGCGGTCGAACTCCTCCTCGTCGTCCTGGTCGCGGGAGCGGTCCAGGCGGGACATGCGGCGCCTGCGGATGTCCTCCTCGATCCGAACCTGGCGGCGCAGGTAGGCCAGGTAGGCCACCAGGACGGCGCCGGACAGACCGGCCAGGCCCCACAGGCTCGAGGAGACGGCCAGGCCGGCCGCCGCGAGCGCCAGGGTGGCGAGCAGCAGACCGAGGACCGCGCGCTGGCGGAAGGTGTAGCGCGCCGCGCGGGCGATCGCGTCGGCCTCGGGGTCGTAGCCGCCGCGCCCGCGCCGGGAGGGCACGAAATCCGGGTCGTCGGAATCGGATTCGTCCCGGTCGGGCTCGGGGTCGGGATCGCGGAGCGCGGGCACCCGGGACCGCGCGGTCTCGGCCCGGGTGCGCATGGTGTCGGCGCGACCACGCGGCCGGGGCTCCACGTCGTCGTACTCGGACTCGTCGCCCGCCTCGGGGGCGCGCTCGTCCGCGTACTCGTCCCGGTCGTCGAATTCGGCGGCCACGTCCTCGGATTCCGCTGTCTCGTGCTCGTTTTCGGCGCGCGGGTGCTCCTGCTCCGCGGCGTCGAGGTCATTGTCTGCCGGATCCTGCTCGGATGCGGGCTTTTCGACGGCATCGCCACTCGGCGCTGTCACCGCTGTCGCCGAGTCACGGTCGGTGTCGAAATCCTCGTCGTCCGATCCAGCTGTGGTGCTGTCGTCCGATCTGGTCATCCGATCCTCCGGATCATCGCTGTGGTGATGCTTCCTGCGAACCGGTACGTAGTCCGGATCGGTCTCGTGTCCGGTGGCCGGACCTTTTCTGGTGCGGGGCTTGGCATCCCCGCGATGCAGCACCCGCGTCGACAGCGCGGCGTCGGTGTGCTGGCGAATGCGCGGATGCCGGGAGGTCAGCATGGGGAAAACGACGAAAATCCAGAGCACGACCAGACCGATCCACAAGATCGAATTCGGCATGCGCTCACCTCCGTCCCCGCCTGGCCCATTGTCCCTTCGACGTGCACCGTGGCACTCATCGACGATGCGAGGGCGCACCACCGACGTCCGTAGGCTAATTCGACACCTCAGGAATGGCCCGCAGGCGCGCCGTCAACACCCGCCACAGTAGTCACACAAGTTAGGGGCCGTACGCAACCGCGAGCTACTGCTGAGCGACCCGCCCCGCGCGAATCAGCCTGTCCACCACGGTGCCCGAGACCTCCTCGACGGTCATCGCCACCAGCAGGTGATCACGCCAGCCGCCGTCCACGTCGAGGTAGCGCGTGAGCAGTCCCTCCTCGCGGAAGCCCACGTTGCGCAATACCGCCTGGCTGGCAAGGTTTTCCGGGCGCACGGTCGCCTCGACCCGATGCAGTCCCACCTCGCTGAAACAGTGATCGAGCCCCAGCGCCAGCGCGGCGGTCGCCACGCCCTGGCCGCTCAGATCCTTGGCGACCCAGTAGCCGATCCAGGCCGAACGCAGCGCGCCGCGCACGATATTGCCGATCGTCAACTGCCCCGCGAAGGTGCCGTTGACCTCGATGACCAGCGGAATCATCGCGCCCCGACGGGCTTCGGCCTTCAGGCTCGACCACAGCGACGGCCAGTTCCCGGCGTGATTGCGCGCCTCCCACGCCCCGCGGCCGGTCGGCTCCCACTGCTCCAGGTACTCGCGGTCACGGGTGCGGATGCGGGACCACGAAGCGGCATCGCGTAACCGGATGGGCCGCAGCGTCACCTGACCCGCGGCCACCCGCACCGGGCCCAGATGCGCGGGCCAGCCCGGATGCTGGGTGGCCCGGAAGACGTTCATGTCCACGCCTCAGCCTCGCTGCGCGAGGAAAGCGACCCGAACCTCGTCACCGGTGCGCACCTCGGTGACATCCGGATCGATCACGATCAGGCTGTTGGCCTCGGCCATGGTGGCCAGCAGATGCGAGGAGGCGCCGTTGGGACCGCCGAGCGGCTGCACCAGGTAGTCACCGGTCTGCTCGTCACGCATCAGCTGCGCGCGCAGATAGCCCCGGCGACCGGGAATGGAGGCGATCGGCAGGATCGTGCGCGCCCGGACCACCCGCCGCATGGGCTGGCGGCGGCCGAGCGCGATGCGGATCAGCGGCCGCACCATGACCTCGAAAACCACAAGCGCGCCAACGGGATTGGACGGCAGCAGGAAGGTGGGCACCTCGTCGCGGCCGAGCAGGCCGAAGCCCTGCACCGACCCCGGGTGCATGGCGACGCGGGTGATCTCCAGCTCGCCCAGGCCCTCCAGCGCCTCGCGCACCTGCTCCGAGGCCCAGCCGCCGACCGCACCCGCGATCACCACGACCTCCGAGCGAACGAGCTGCCCCTCCACCACATCGCGCAAACGCTTGGCGTCACCGCTGACGATGCCGACCCGGTTCACATCCGCGCCCGCGTCCCGCGCGGCGGCGGCCAGCGCGTAGGAGTTCACGTCGTAGACCTGACCCGGCCCCGGCGTGCGATCGATGTCGACCAGTTCGCCGCCGACCGAGAGCACGGACAGCCGCGGGCGCGGATGCACCAGCACCTTGTCGCGGCCGACCGCGGCGAGCAGCCCGACCTGGGCCGGGCCGATGATGGTGCCCGCGCGCACCGCGAGATCACCGGGCTGCACGTCGTCACCGATGCGGCGCACGTAATCACCCGAGCGCACCGGCTCGTACACCTTCACCTTGGCGCGGCCGCCGTCGGTGAAGTCCAGGGGCAGAACGGCATCGGCGAGGGTGGGCAGCGGGGCGCCGGTGTCCACGCGCACGGTCTGGCGCGGCTGCAACCGAATCGGCTGGCGCGAACCGGCGGCGACCTCACCGACCACGGGCAGCACCAGGTCGACGGGCTCGCCGTCCTCGCCGCGAATGTCCGCGCCGGCGGCGGCCACATCCACGCTGCGGACCGCGTAACCGTCGATGGCGGCCTGGTCGAATCCGGGCAGCGGACGCTCGGTGACCACGTCCTCGGCGCACAGCAGGCCCTGGGCCTCCGAGATCGCGACTCGGACGGGCCGGGGGGCGACGGCCGCGGCCGTCACCTTGATCTGCTGATCCTCAACCGAGCGCATGCCGCCCTTCCCTGGTCTCGCGCACTGCCCACACCGTCCCCGCCAATGTCACTCGTACGAGGTGAGCTGCGGATTCCAGCCCGGTCCGAGCCTATGCTCGAGCCACTCCCGCAGCGCCGGACCGTATTCCTCGCGTTCCAAAGCGAAATCGACCGCTGCACGAAGATAACCGCCCGGGTTGCCCAGATCGTGCCGCGACCCACGGTGCACCACGACGTGAACGGGATGGCCCTCCGAGATCAGCAACGCGATGGCATCGGTGAGCTGCAGTTCGCCGCCCGCGCCCGGGGTGATCCGGCGCAGCGCGTCGAAGATGGCCCGATCCAACAGGTATCGACCGGCCGCGGCATAGGTCGAGGGCGCCTCGTCCAGGGCGGGCTTCTCCACCATGCCGTTGACCTTGAGCACGTCGGCGGGCGCGCCGGGCAGCTGCTCCACGTCGAAGACGCCGTACGCGCTGACCTGATCCTTGGGTACGTCGATCGCGCACAGCACCGAGCCGCCGTAGGTCCGGCGCACGCGGGCCATGACCGTGAGCACGCCGCTGGGCAGCACCAGGTCGTCCGGGAGCAGGACCGCGACGGCGTCCTCGTCCGCGTCCAGCGCCGACTCCGCCTGCGCCACCGCGTGACCCAGCCCGAGCGGCTCCTCCTGCACCACCGAGGTCACGTCCAGCAGGCCGGGGGCCTTGCGCACCTTCTCCAGCAGATGGAACTTGCCGCGCTCCTCGAGCGTGCCCTCCAGCACCAGGTCCTCGACGAAATGCGCTACCACGCCGTCTTTTCCGGGCGAGGTCACGATCACCAGCCGGTTGGCGCCGGAATCGGCGGCCTCCGCGGCGACCAATTCGATGCCCGGGGTGTCCACCACGGGAAGCAGCTCCTTGGGCACCGTCTTGGTCGCCGGCAGGAATCGCGTACCGAGCCCCGCCGCGGGCACCACCGCGGTGCGGAAGCACGCCTGTGCCCCGCTGCCAATAGCCGTCATGAACTCACCCTATCCATCCGTCTCACCCATCGGGGCGGCCACGAACCGTCCCGATATCCACGAGAGCCTAAGGGTCCCGGAGCAACCGAGCCCACCGAACGCCTTTGTCATGCGATAACCGCTGGACGATGACACAAACCGTGCAAAATGACACAGTCGAGAAACGAGAAGTGCCTCTGTCGCCCACCGGACGACCGATTCGGCACGGCATCGCGACCCGGCCCGCCACCGCGGCCGAAAACCCCACCGAAACACACGAACACCCCACACGCGGCGCACGGAAAAAGCTCTCTCCCAGCCGATTTCATCCGCGGCCCATCGACAGGGATTCGGCACCATCCGCACCGTGGATGCCCGGCCGCCCGGAGCCGCGTCAAATGACCGAATGCCGAGGATCCCCGCCGCCGATCGGCGCCGGCCGCTACCGAACTCACGCCGACTCACGAACACTCGCCGCCACGACCGGCCCCGATGCCACCTCGGGATCGTGAAGGCGGCCGAGTTCCGAAGCAGTGGCGCAGGTCTCAGCACGTGGTCCGCCGGACACGGTACGACTCCCCTCGTGACATCCCGGAGTGTGAGTGCCCGGACGGTGTCCCCGCGGACACACGTCCGGCGGACCGTGGCGGCCGGCGGTGCGGTGCCGTCGCGCAACGGGAGCGGGGCGACGCCTTGTGCGCGGCCGAACACGCCTTCCGTGGCCGAGTCGTTGAGGACCGCCTCGGACACGCACCTATCGTGGGGGCGTGGATGCGCGGGCGTGGGGAAAGAAGGAGTGGCGGGCGAAGATCCTCGCGGGCCGCGACGAGGTGCCCGGGACGGTGCGCGCTCGGGAGGCGGCCGCGCTGACGGCCGCTGCGCCGGCGGTGCTCGAACTCGCACGGCGCGGACTCGGCGGAGCCGCCGGGCCGGGGGCGGCGGACGAACCGGTCGACGGCGAGCGGATCGGATCGGCCGCGGGCGGGTCCACCGCGGCGGACCTGTGGATCTGCGCCTACGTGCCGGTGGGGAGCGAACCGGGCGCGGTGGGGATGCTGGACGCGTTGCGGGCGGGCGGGGCCCGGGTGTTGTTGCCGGTCACCGGGGAGCCGGGGGCGTTGGAGTGGGCGGAATACACGGGGGAAGAGGCGTTGCGGCGGGGGCGGTTCGGACTGCGGGAGCCGAGCGGGGCGATCGTCGCCGACGGGATCGGGCGGGCGCGGGTGGTGCTCGTGCCCGCGGTGGCGGTGGACCGGCGCGGGGTGCGGCTGGGGCGGGGGGCCGGTTACTACGATCGGAGCCTCGGCGCGTGCCGGGCCGGCGTGCGACTCGTGGCCGTCGTGCGCGACGACGAGGTGGTCGCCGAACTCCCCGAAGAGGCGCACGACCACCGCATGGGCTGGGCGCTCACGCCGTCCGGCGGACTGCGGCGGCTGGGCGACACGAATGGGAATTGACACCCGATTGGCAGTGTTGGCACTGTCGTCTGTAGAGTGCTAGACCGACGGAGACCGTGGAGGATTTGCGATGCCTACTTACTCGTATGCGTGCACCGAGTGCGACAACAAGTTCGACATCGTGCAGTCCTTCTCCGATGACGCGCTGACCACCTGCGATCGCTGCAACGGCAAGCTGCGCAAGCTCTTCAACTCCGTCGGCATCGTCTTCAAGGGCAGCGGCTTCTACCGCACCGACAGCCGCAACGGCACCACCTCGAGCGAGCCGGCCAAGCCCTCGACCTCCGGTGACAGCGGCACGAGCGCGCCGAGCACCCCCAGCGCGCCGGCGAGCACCAGCACCGGCAGCACCACGCCGTCGAGCACCTCCGCGGCCTGATCCACACCACGTTCTCCCGAATCCCCGGCTCCAGACGGCCGGGGATTTCTGGTTCCGGGACAGGGTTTTCCACAGGCCCGCGGTTATCCACAGCGGGCCCTTCGCCGGTCCGCGACGGCGTCGGCCGCTCCTAGGCTCTCCCCATGCATCGATGGCGCGCGGGATGGGCCGACAATCTCTGGCTGCCGCTCTGGGCGGACGGGGTGCTGCTGCGCCGGATCGCCGCCGTGGCCCTGCTCACACTGGCCGCGGCGCTCGCTCTCCGGGCCGATCCCGGCGGGCGGTACACCGAGGTCGTGGTGGCCGCGCGCGAACTCCCGCCCGGTCACGTCCTCGCCGCGACCGACATCCGGCGGGCTCCGCGCGATCCGGGCGGGCTACCGGCGGGCGCGGTGCGCGACCCGGACGCCATCGTGGGATCCGCCCTCGGCGGCGGGGTCACGACGGGCGAGATCCTCACCGACCTCCGGGTGATCGGGCCCCGGCTGGCCGCGGTGGCCGCCCGCTCCCCCGATGCCCGCATCGTTCCGATTCGCCTGGCGGACAACGGTGTTGCCGCGGTGCTGCGCCCCGGCGACCGGGTCGACGTGGTGGCGGCGGAGGAGACCGGCGGCGCCGGGCGGCCCGCCCGGCTGCTGGCCTCGGACGCCGCGGTGGTGCTGGTGGCCGGCGGCGCCACCACCGTCGAATCGGCCCCGCGCGGGCGCGACGAGCCACTGGTGCTGGTGGCCCTGGACGCCCGGCACGCCACCGTCATCGCCGCGGCCTCGCTGCGTACCGCGCTCACCGTCGTCGTGCGCTGACCCGCCTGGTTCGTCGCCTCCGGTGCCCCGGACGCCCCGTGAACTAGCATTCCGATACCGCAATACCCCATCCGTATCACCCGGACCAGCCGTCCGACACTCGCTAACCGGGCCGCCGCAACGCGCCCATCACGCAGAGGAGTTATCGGCAATGCTCAAGGGTTTCAAGGAGTTTCTGCTTCGCGGCAATGTCGTCGACCTGGCGGTAGCGGTGGTGCTCGGCACCGCATTCGTCGCCATCGTCACCGCATTCAGCGAGGGCGTGATCAATCCGCTGCTGGCGGTGTTCGGCGGCACCAACCCGATCGGCCTCGGATTCCAATTGATCGCCGACAAACCGGCGACGTTCGTGGCCATCGGGCCCATCATCACCGCGGCGCTCAACTTCCTCATCATCGCGACGCTGTTGTACTTCGTGCTGGTCGTTCCGGCCACCCGGGCCAAGGCACGCTGGGGCAATACCGAAACCGCGCTCACCGAAATCGAACTGCTGCAGCAGATTCGGGATCTGCTCGCCGAGGATCGCGCGGGCGGACCGGGTCACGGCAAGCACGAAATCTGAGTATCGGCAAGCATTCTCGAATTCCCCCGAGACAGCGAACGGGCCCGGCGCGAATGCGCCGGGCCCGTTCAGCTGAAGAAACTCGGATCAGAGGAGACCGATCAGCCGAGGCTGAAGGGCTGGCCCCACAGGGTGATCCAGGTGACCACGTTCTCGGTCTCGATCTCGACGCTCACGAAGGCACGCGCCTGGGCGTAGCCACCGCAGCCGCTGAGGCCGATGGTCGAGTCGGCCCAGGTGACCGAACCGTTCGAACCGCTGAACTTGTTGCGGACCTTGTGCGACTCGGAACCGAAGTCGTCGGCCTCTTCGATGTCCAGGATGTAGAAGGACTTCGCCTGGCCGGGGCCCAGGGTCAGGTTGCCGCCGGTGTTACCGGCCGCGCTCGGGCTGCCGTCTTCCCAGGTCACACCGGCCGACGCGTCGCCGCTCACACCGCCGCCGGCGATGTTCACCTGGCAACCGACCTGGTAGCCGGGGAAGATCTTTCCGCCGACATCGGTGTTGTTACCGGAGATCTCGACCTGCGCCGACGCCGACACCCAGGCGTTGCGGTGCAGAGGGGTGGCGCCCATCGAACCGGAGATGTTGGCGGACTCGCCGACCAGCTTCACGGTGACGACGGTGCCGTCGGACAGGGTCTTGATGATTTCGCCGCCCGGCAGCGGCACAAAGGTATCGGCGTTGGCGGCGCCGGTGGAGAAAAGGCCCAGGGCGGCGGTCGCGACAGCGCCGGTCGCGGCCATCCGTGCCACGGTCTTACGGAGGTTCATGCTCTTTTTCCCTCAGGGTATGAGTTCGCTTGCGCGAGAAAGTATTTGGCGGGGAGGACCACTATCAGCCGAGGCTGAACGGCTGACCGTAGAGGGTGGTCTTCGAGTAGTGGTCGCCGATGATCTCGACGACGGTGTACGACCGCGCCTGGGCGTAACCCGCGCAACCCTCGATACCGATTTCGGCATCCTGGTACTCGACGGAGTAGGTGCCCGCCTTGAGGATGTCCTTGTAATCGATCTGGACGAACTTGACCTCGCCCGGGCCGAGGTTGATGCCGATGGACCCACCGAGGGAGCCGTCGCTCAGCGAGACGCCGGCGGACACGCCCGCGGAGATGGCGTCCTCGCCGATGCTGACCTGGCAGCCGACGATGTAGCCGGTGCTCAGCTGCGACGCACCGTGGGTGGAAGAGTTGTTCGACCCATTCCCGTTGGCGGGGCCATTGTTCGGGCCGACTTCACCCTCGGGCGTCTCGAGGACTTCGGCGGTCGCATTGCCGCTGACCCACACGACGCGGCCCGCGCCATTGGCGGACAGCGACGGCGAAATGATGGCGCGCTCGCCCGTACGGGTGATGGTGACAGCTCCACTCGGAGCGACCTTCTGACCGTCCGGCAACGGTACGAAGGTATCGGCATTTGCGGCGCCAGTGGAAAAAAGTCCCATGGCCACGGCCGCCGCCGCGCCTGCACCCGCAATACGGGCACCGCGACGAAGACCGTTGGTCCGGTTCTCGCTCATACTTCCCCTCATCAGGTTTCTAGCGTCAGCCTCGACCACCGAGGCTGAATTGGGTCCTCGCGAACCCAGGTAAGTTTGTCGCCACATTGTTGCCGCTGTGTTACTGCTAACAAATTCTTAATGTGATGCGACGCAGGGCACTTTACATCACCGGCGTGTCCTTTGAGGTGTGAGAGAAGAGGATCCGGTGCGACGTGCAGGACTTCCCGCTCATATGTCGAGAAGGCTATGAATAGCAAAAGCGGCCCGGCGCTAAACACGCCGGACCCCTTCGGGTTCCGCTTGCCGGGATGAATCAGCCGAGGCCGGAAGGGCTGTCCCCGGAGGGTGACCGCGGCGATCGCGTCGGTCATCACGGCGCCGACCGGCGCGGCCACGCCGACGCCTGCGCCGCCCCACCGGGCGGACAGCTCAGCCGGACCCTGCCCGGCCGACGTCGGGCAGAGTGTCGCGGAGACAGCGGCTCCGATGCCCGTCGTACGGACCGACCGGGGCCGAAAGGGGTTGCGTCACCCGCACACACGGCGAACCCAGCAAAAACCGAGCAGCCGCATAGGACCTGCTGGACAGGTGACTTTCTCAACCGTCGCGAGACGGTAGCCACAACAGCAACCGAATGGCAACAAGATTCGGACATGCGAATCCGGGAATGAATCACGGACACCGTGATTCGAGCCACCGAGCAGCGAAGACGGAATTACGAACACACTCCGTCGCGAGCGAACTCGATAGCGATGTGCTCTCGAACTCTAATGGCGAGAGTTATGCGAAAAATGAATTACCCGTGATGCGGGGGAACCTGCGCGCGCAGCCAATCGTCGCCGGAGGAACCGGATTCCGGTTCGGGCGTGCGTTCGTCGTTGGTGGTCGCGGGGAGTGCGTCACCGAAAACACGAGCCAGCTTCTCGCGATCGGCCGCCGTCAAACGGCGAGACCCCGCCGGGCGCGCGGCCGGGCGGGGTTCGTCGGTATTGCTGTCGGACGTCGAACTCATTCCGCCAAACCGGAGAGTTCGTCGATGACCCGGCTCGCGAGCGGGCCCAGGGTGGCCATGCCGTCGCGGATCGCGGCCCGCGAACCCGGCAGGTTCACCACCAGCGTGCTGCCCGAGACGCCGGCCAGCCCGCGCGAGAGACCCGCGTCCAGCGAGCCCGAGGCCAGGCCCGAGGCGCGCAGGGCCTCGCTGATACCGGGCAGAACCCGGTCCAGCACCTCCTCGGTGGCCTCGGGGGTCACATCGCGGGGCGACATGCCCGTGCCGCCGACCGAGATCACCAGATCGACGCCGCCGATGACGGCCGTGTTGAGCGCGTTGCGGATTTCGACCTCGTCGGCCTGCACCGAGACCGAGGCGTCGACCAGGAACCCGGCCTCGGTGAGTAGTTCGGTCACCAGCGGACCCAGCGAATCCACCCCGCCGTGTGCGGTTCGGTCGTCGACGACCACGACAAGAGCACGGCCCGCAACAGCGGCATCGATTTCCATGCTGCTCACCGTAGCGCCCCGGGCGGACATCGCCTCGGTCTTGTTCATCTCACCTTCGAGCAGCGCCGCGCCCTCGAAGCCCTCGAGCACCGTCACCCGATCGAGCACTGCGCCATTGGCGGACAACACCTCCCAATTGCCGTCCGGGGTGACCCGGATCGCCGGGGTGGATTTCCTGCCGCCTGTACGTCGCATCATCGGCCGCCCTCCGCAGCTGCTTCGCCGAGGGTGAGCTCGACTGTCTTCTGGTTGTTGCCCTGCTCGTCGGTGTAGGTCACCTCGACCTTGTCGCCGGGCCGGTGCGAGCGCACCGCCGCGATGAGCGCGTTGCCCGAATCGATCACCTGGTCATCGAGTTTGGTGACGATCGCGCCGTTGGGCAGGCCCGCCTTGGCCGCCGGGCCGTCCGGGGTCACTTCGAGCACCCGGGCGCCGTTGACGTCGTCCTGGCCGCGCACCTTCACGCCGATCTGCGCGTAGGTGGCCCGGCCGTTCTTGATCAGCTCGTCGGCCACCCGCCGGGCCTGATCGACCGGAATCGCGAAACCGAGTCCGATGGAACCACTTTGGCCGCCGGCCGACTCCGAGACGCCCAGGGTGGCGATCGCGGTGTTGATGCCGATCAGCTTGCCGTTCATGTCGACCAGCGCGCCGCCCGAGTTGCCGGGGTTGATGGCCGCGTCGGTCTGCACGGCGTTGATGACCGCGCCCTGCGAGCTGGCCTCGCCGCTGGTGGACACCGGGCGATTGAGCGCGGAGACGATACCGGTGGTCACCGTGCCCGCCAGGCCGAGCGGCGAACCGATCGCCACCACGGACTGACCGACCTGCAGGTTCGACGAGGCGCCCAGCTCGATGGGCACCAGGCCCTTCTTGTCGGTGACCTTGATGACCGCCAGATCCGAGACCGGATCCGCGCCGATCAGCGTCGCGGGCGCGGTGCTGCCGTCGCTGAAGGCGACCTCCATACGCGCGTTGGGACCCGCGCCGCTCACGACGTGGTTGTTGGTGAGGATCTTGCCGTCGGTGGAGAGCACGACACCCGAGCCCTCGCCCTCGGCCTGATTGCCCGCGACCCGGATCATGACGACGCTGGGCAGCACCTTCTGCGCGACCGCCTGCACCGAACCGGCCGGGGCGTTGGCCACCTCGTTCACCTGGCGCGGGGCGTCCAGCGCGTTGGTGATCGTGGTGCCGCCGTCGTCCGCACGGGTGGCGAGGGCGCCGACCGCGCCGCCGATGCCGCCGCTGAACAGCGCCAGCGCGACCGCGCCGGCGACCAGGCCGGTGCGCATCGACTTCTTCGGCGCCGGGCCGCCCGGATACCCGCCGGGCTGTCCGGGAGCACCGGGGCCGCCGGGGCCGATCGGGCCGCCGGGACCGCCGAAGAGCTGCTCGGTATGTGATCCGGCCGCGGCGTATCCGGCCCCCGACGCCGCATACGCCGGGCCGTATCCGCCCGCCGGAAGTTGTTCGGTCGCAGGCCCGTTCGCTGCGGCGGCGTAGCCGGCGCCGGTGTACTGCTGCCCGGTGTGCGGGCCGTTCGGAAAGGCCGCGAACGAACCCGTATGTCCCGCAACGGTTCCCGGGCCACCGGGCGCGCCGGGGAAGCCGGGAGCCGCACCGCCGTGGGCGCCGGGGCCGAAACCCGGCTGCGGACGGTCGTATCCGCCCTCGACGGGACGGGCGTAGGGATCGCGCGGCGGGGCGAAGCCACCGGGACCGGGCGCGGGGGCGCCGGGAACCGAGGACGCCTGCTCGCCGGCGCGATCGGCGTGCGACGCGGCGGGCCCGGCGGGATCGTGCGCGGCCGGAGCGCCGGGGTTCGGCACGGCCTGGCCGCCGGGGTTCGGCACAGCCTGGCCGCCGGGGGTGGACACGGCGTCGGCGCCGGGGGTGGGCTCGTTGCCCCGCGGGTCCTTCGAATCCTCGGTCATGTTTCTCGTTTCTCCTCGAGTCTCGTAGCCAAGCCTGGCGGTGACGACTGAGAGCGGACTGAGACCGTGCTTGCTTTTTCCGGAGCTTTCCGCCGGGCGTGACCCGGGCGCGGTGGCGAGCTAGGTTTCGGTACCCACGAACGGTGCGCTTTCTCCGGGTAGGACGATACGGATCAGGGCGCCGCCGCGCTCGGACGTGTCGATCGTGATGGTGCCGCCGTGCTTGGTGACCACCTGTTTCACGATGGCCAGGCCCAGGCCGGAGCCGGGCATCGACCGCGAGGCGGTGGTGCGGTAGAAGCGCTCGAAGACCAGTTCGCGCTCGTTCGGCGGAATGCCGGAGCCGGCGTCGTCGACGGTGAGCTCGAGCAGGCCGCGGCCGTTCTCGCGCATGGCCACCTGCACGCTGCTGCCCGCCGGGCTCCATTTGGCGGCGTTGTCGAGCACGTTGAGGATGGCGCGTTCGAGTCCGGCCTCGTGGCCGTAGACGAACCAGGGCCGCAGCTGGGCGTCGAATTCGATGCCGCTGCGCCGCCGCCGGGCCCGCTCCAGCGCGCGCTCCACCACCTCGCCGATGTCGACCTGTTCGTAGACGGTGTCGGGGGCGTCCTCGCGGGCCAGGTCGACGAGGTCGCCCACCAGGGTGGACAGCTCCTCGATCTGGGCCATCACGTCCGAGCGCAGTTCGGCCATGTCCTCGTCCGGAATGCGCGGTGCGCCCGGGCGGGAGGAGGCGATGAGCAGTTCCATATTGGTGCGCAGCGAGGTGAGCGGGGTCTTGAGCTCGTGGCCCGCGTCGGCCACCAGCCGCCGCTGGCGCTCCCGGGATTCGGCCAGCGCCCGCAGCATGGTGTTGAAACTCTCGGTGAGTCTGGCGAGTTCGTCGTCACCGGTCACCGGAATCGGGGTGAGGTCGTCGGTGCGGGCCACGCGTTCGGTGGCCGCGGTGAGCCGGGCGATGGGGCGCAATCCGGTGCGGCCCACCGCGGTTCCGGCCGCGGCCGCGAGCATGACCCCGCAGCCACCGACCACGAACAGCAGCCACGCCAGCCTGTCGAGCACCTCGCGGGTGGGCTGCAGGCGCTGCGACACGACCAGGGTGGAGCCGGAATGCGTGCGCCGGGCCAGCACCCGCTGATTGTCGACGGTGCGCAGCGAGAACCCGATCTCCCCGCGCGCGACCGCCAATTCCTGGCTGCCCACGGGCGGATTGGTGGTCTGCGGCGGCACGTAGGGCGAGAGGTCCGGGAAGATCAGGGCCACCCCGACGTCGCTGGAGTACAGCCCCGCCAGCACGATCGACTGGAAGCCGAGGCTGTCGAAGTTGTTGTCGATCATCAGCGACGCGCGGGCGCGCAACTGCGAATCCACATCGGCGTACAGCGAACGGGCCACCATCGCGTAGGCGGCGATGGAGGTGAAGGCGACGGCGACGGCCACCACGGACGCGGCCAGCAGCGTGACGCGCCAGCGCAGCGACACCGACCGCGTGAGCGGGGTCGGTGGGCGCATGTCGGCGTCCGGCCGCTGTGCGAGTCCGGCGACCACGGGCCGCCGCGGCACTGATCTAGCCACGGGTCCGGCTCCTACGGCGGGGTCTCGCGCAGCACGTACCCGACGCCGCGCACGGTGTGGATGAGTCGTGGCTCACCCTCGGCTTCGGTCTTGCGGCGCAGATACCCGATGTACACCTCGAGCGCGTTGCCGGAGGTCGGAAAGTCGTAGCCCCACACCTCTTCCAGAATGCGACTGCGGGTGAGCACCCGGCGCGGATTGGCCATCAGCATTTCCAGCAGCGAGAATTCGGTGCGCGTCAGGCTGATCTGCCGATCACCGCGCAACACTTCGCGGGTCACCGGATCCAGGGACAGATCCGCGAAGCTCATCATCTCCGAGGCCTCGGAATTGTCGACCGTGGTGCGGCGCAGCAGCGCGCGCAAACGCGCGAGCAATTCCTCGAGCGCGAACGGCTTGGGCAGATAGTCGTCGGCGCCGGCGTCCAGGCCCGCGACCCGTTCGGAAACCGAATCCCGTGCCGTGAGTACGAGAATCGGCAGATCGTCACCCGTGCTGCGAAGCCGGCGGCACACCTCGAGGCCGTCCATGCGGGGCATCATCACGTCCAGGACCAGAGCGTCGGGTCGCTGGCCGGCGGTCTTCTCGAGGGCGTCGAGACCGTCGACGGCGAGCTCGACGGTGTAGCCGTTGAAGGTCAATGAACGACGTAGCGATTCCCGGACCGCGCGGTCGTCGTCGACTACCAGAATGCGCATGGGGTCCAGTCTGCCCACAGCGACTGAGAGGCGACTGAGAAGGCCGCCTTCGACACGCCGGACGACCCGAGCGGGTGACCAGCGATTTTTAGAAACAGCTTACGCGCGGCCACCCTACCCGCTCATTTCGGAATGCGAAAGACGTTGCGCGCGGCTGCATTCGGAGGCATGTACAGCGAGTTGCTCGAATTGCCGATACCCAGCTCACGCGGTATGTTGCAGGCCGTACAAAAAGACCTCTAGTTGGTTCTGCGCGGGTTCAGGCCCCAACGCCGTACAACCGCATACGACCCGGGGTCAACTCTTGAAAGCGGAGGCGACGGAAGCGGGATGGAAGCGACACCCCGGTCCTGGCAATTCAGCCTGTCCAACTGGCCCGTCACACGCAAGGTCGGCATCGTATTGGTGCTCCCGGTGTTGCTCGCGTCGACCTTCGCGGTCCTGCGCATCAACTCGGAGCTGCAGACGATCAGCAACCTGGCCGCCGGTTCCGAGCAGGCTGCCGTCATGGGACCCACAGTCAAGTTCGAGAGCGCCACACAGGAGCTCGCGATTTCGGCCATCTCCGGTTGGGGTAACCCCGACCGCGACGCGGCACTGGACACCGCGACCGTGCGGTTCGATCAGACCGTCACCGACCTCGAGACGTTGCTGCGCTCCTCCAAGGTCGAGGCCGACGTCATCCAGGGACTCACCGAGTCCATCGCCATCGGCAAGACGATGCGCAACAGCCTGCGCAGCGGCTCGGTCGCCACGATCGCCGAACAGGCGGGCGCGGTCTCGGCCAAGGTGCAGACCGCGCTGACCAATTCGCAGTCGCTCAGCGATCTGCGCGTGCAGCAGCTGTTCCTGCAAATGGGTACGGTCATGACCTCGACCCGCCTGCTCACGCAGGAACGCACGCTGCTCATCGATCCCACCATCGACACCAACCCGGCGATGAAGATCCGGCTGCTCACCGCGATCGGCGCCGAGATCACCATGATCGAGGTGTACAAGGGCATCCTGCCCGCCGAGGCGCAGAACTACGCCACGCTCAAGGACGCCGCCGGCGCGCGCATCGGCATTCTCGCCTCCGGCGCACCGGATCCCGCCAGTCTCCCGCCCATGCAGGCCTCCATCGCCACGAGTATCGCGGCGTACGAGAAGGAGACCGACGCGATCGGCACGGCCCTGACCACCAAGCTCGCCGAGCTGACCACCGAAGCCCGCAACACCGTGTTGCGCGATACCTCGATCGTCATCGGCATGCTGCTCGCGGGTCTGGCCCTCGCCCTCGTGGTCGCGCGCACCCTGGTCGTCCCCGTGCGCCGCCTGCGCCGCGACGCCCTGCAGGTCGCGCACATCGACCTGCCCGCCGAGCTCGACGTGGTGCGCTCGGGCGGCGCGATCCCCGAGATCACCCCGGTCGACGTGCACACCACCGAGGAGATCGGCCAGCTCGCCCGAGCCGTCGACGACATCCACACCCAGGCGCTGCACCTGGCCGCCGAGCAGGCGCGACTGCGCCTGCAGATCGGCAACATGTTCGAAACCCTCTCGCGGCGCAGCCAATCGCTGGTCGAGCAGCAGCTCAGCCTGATCGAGGAACTCGAACGCGACGAGGACGACTCCGAACGGCTGCAGAGCCTGTTCCGCCTCGACCACCTCGCGACGCGCATGCGCCGCAACGGTGACAACCTGCTCGTGCTGGCCGGAACCGCGCTGCGCCGCGGTCATCTCGCGCCGGTTCCGCTCTCGGACATGCTGTGGTCCTCGGTCTCCCAGGTGGAGGACTACCAGCGCGTCGAGATCGGCACCGTGCCCGACGGCATCGTCGCGGGCGAACCCGCGGTCGACATCGAACATCTGCTCGCCGAGCTCATCGACAACGCACTGCGGTATTCGCCGCCGTCCACGCCCGTGGCGGTCTCGGTGGCACGCGCCGTGGACGGGGGCTACCTCATCGAGATCACCGACCGCGGCCTCGGAATGAACGCCGAAGACCTGCAGTCCATCAACGATCGCCTCGCCTCCGGCGGCGAGGTCAACGTCGAGACCGCACGCCGCATGGGCCTGTTCGTGGTGGGCCGCCTGGCCAAGCGCCACAACATCACCGTGAGCCTGCGCCGGACCTCGGCCATGGTGCAGCAGCCGGGCATCACCGCCAGCGTGCACCTGCCGGGCACCCTGGTCTCGCCCGCGCCCGAGCGCAACAACGGCACCGACACCGGGCAGTTCCCGGTGACCGCCGCGCTGCCGGTGGCGCCGCAGCACGGCGCGCCGCTGACCATGGCGCCGGCGGCGCTCACCCCGGTGCCCCCGCTGGCGCCGGCCACGCCGTTCGCGCCGATCTCGGGCCCGCAGCCGGTCATCACGCCGCCGCGGCTCACGCCGGTACCGAATCCGCCCGCCGATCCGCCCGCGCGGTTCGGGGTCACCAGTACCGGTCTGCCGCAACGCCGTACACCCGGCGTCGACACCGGTGAACAGCCGGTCTTCGGCGGCGGCTTCGCCGCCGACCAGTCCCGGGACGGCTTCTCCGACGCCTTCGCGGAACAGCGGCCCGAGCCGGTCGCGCCGCAGGCCCGCGGGGTCGATTTCTGGGGCGAAGCGCCCGCGACGCCCGAGGCGCCGCAGCGGCCCGAGCCCGTCGCGCCGGTCGCGCGGCCCGAACCGGTACCGCCGGTCTCGCGGGACGCCAACGGTTTCGGTGCGCCCGGCAACGGCTTCGGCGGCGGCAGCGGCGGTTTCGGCGGCGGTTCCGCGGCCGGTGACGGCAACTTCTTCACCAGCGACTACAGCGCGTTCGGCAACGCGCCCGAGCCCGCTCCCGCCGGGCCCGGCGGCAACGCCGGTGCAGTCGGCGGCAACGCCGCGGGCGCCAACGGCACGAACGGCAACAGCGGCGCGGGTATCGGCAACGGCGCCGGTACGAACGGCGCCAACGGAAAGAGCAACGGATCCAACGGCAATGGCGCGAACAGCGTCGGAGCAGGTGGCAATGGTGCGAACACGGTCACGAACCCGGGCGCGAGCAACCTCACCGCGGGTAACCCCGTCACGGACCGCAAACCCATCGGCAACGCCGGTGCGGGCAACGGCGGCGGCAGTCCGATCTACCAGCGCATGGTGTCGGAATGGCTGGTCGAGCCCGCGGCGGGTGGGCAGTCACCGGTGAGTACCGACTGGACGTCCAACGCCGACGCGGGCTGGGCCGCGGCCGAGGAAGCGGCCAATCCCACCAGCAGCTCCAAGACCCAGGGTGGTCTGCCGATCCGGCGGCCCGGCGCACAGCTCGTGCCCGGCGCCGCGGCGCAGGAGGACGAGGGCGGCGCGCGTAACCCCGACGAGATCCGCAACAGCCTGACCAGGCATCTCAGCGGCGTCCGCTCCGGGCGAGCCGACTCGCAGTACAACGACGGAGGGCATGCATGACCGACACCCAGCGCACCCAGACCGATGAGAATCTGAACTGGCTGGTCACCCGCTTCACCCGAGAGGTGCCGGGCGTCTCGCACGCCGTCCTGGTCTCGGCCGACGGTCTGCTGCAGGCCACCAGCCCGCATCTGCCCGCCGATCGCGGCGAGCAGCTCGCGGCCGTCACCGCCGGTCTGGCCAGCCTGTCCGCCGGTGCGGCACAGCTGTTCGACGGCGGCAAGGTCATGCAGTCCATCGTGGAGATGCAGCGCGGCTACCTGCTCGTCATGAGCGTCGGCAACGGCTCGCATCTCGCGGTACTGGCGAACAAGCAGCATGACATCGGCCGCATCGGCTACGAGATGGCACTGCTGGTGGACCGGGTCGGATCCGTGGTGCAGGCCACGGCCCGCACTGCGTGATGGGTCGACCATGACAATTTCAAACGGGGGCGGCGGCGCCCGGCCCACCAGCCGGGTCCGCCCGTACGCATTGACCTCCGGCCGCACCGAGCCGGCGGTTGATCTGCCGCTCGAGGCGGTCGTGGAAACACTGTCCTTCACCGCCCATTTCGATTGGCCCGCCGGTGACATCCGGACCGAGATCCTGCGGTTGGGCACGGCCCGGCTCTCGGTCGCCGAGATCGCGGCGCACCTGCAGCGGCCATTGGGCATGATCCGGGTCGTGATCGGCGATCTCGTCGTCGCCGGGACCCTTCGCGTGCATTCGACTCTGAGCGACCAGGCGACCTACGACGAGCGCCGATCTTTGATGGAGAGGACCCTGCATGGACTCCGCGCCCTTTGACGGCGGGAGCTACGGCGGTGCGCCCCAGTACCCCACTGGCGGACCACAGTTCCCGGGAGCGAACCAGGCTGTAGCGCAGCAGTATCCGCCCCGCCCGGGCGAGGAGTTCCGGACCGTCGCCTCGACCAAGATCGTGGTCGCGGGCGGTTTCGGAGCGGGCAAGACCACCTTCGTCGGCGCGGTCTCCGAGATCGTGCCGCTACGCACCGAGGCCATGGTGACCGCCGTGTCCGACGGCGTGGACGATCTCGCCGCCACGCCCGGCAAGGAAACCACCACGGTGGCCATGGATTTCGGGCGCATCATCCTGCCCGGCAACCTGGTGCTCTACCTGTTCGGCACGCCCGGGCAGCGCCGCTTCTGGTTCATGTGGGACGACCTCATCAAGGGCGCCATCGGCGCGGTGGTGCTGGTCGACACCCGCCGGATCGAGGACAGCTTCGCGGCGGTCGACTTCTTCGAGGCCAAATCGCTGCCGTTCCTCATCGCGGTGAACCGCTTCCCCGACGCCCCGCGTTTCCCGGTCGCCGAACTGCGCGAGGCGCTCAGCGTCCGCGAGGGCGTGCCGATCGTCGACATCGATGCCCGCGACCCGGGCGAGGTCCGGCGATCACTGGCCGCCGTCACCGAGTACGCCATCGAACGACTGATGGCGGCGCAACGCGAAACTGCTCGCCGCGGCTAGCGATCAGCGCGCGGAGAGACACGAAAGCAGGGGTTCAGGGTGATCTATTTCTCTATGGGCTACTGGGTGATCGGCCTGACACTGATCGTGTCGGTCGCCGGTGCCGCCTGTGGCCTGGCGTGTATTCGCCAGTCCACCAAATCGGTGACCGCGCGGTTCCGCCTGGTGTGGCTGTTCGTCGCGGCCAGCTCCATCGGCGGCGTCGGTGTGGCGCTGTCGGTCTTCGTCTCCATGCTCGGTTTCGAGGTCAAGGGTGGCCAGATCCGCTACGACACCACCCTGACGACGCTGTTCTCGGCGCTGTCCGGTTTCGTGGTGTTCGCGGCGCTGATCATCGCGGGCAAGACCCTGAGCTGGTGGCGCATCGCGGTCGGCGCGCTGGTCATGGCCGCCGGGCTCGGCACCGTGCACCTGCTGTTGCTGTCGGCGATCCGGATTCGCGGCACCATCGACCGCGGGCTGGTGTCGATCATCGCGGTGTACGTCATCGCGGCGCTGATGTCCGGACTGCTGCTGTGGTTCATGCTGTGGGCGCAGTCGGTGCCGGTGCTGCTGGCCGGATCGCTCGCCTACGCGATCATGGTGACCGGTATGCACTACGCCGGGCTGACCGGATTGACCGCGCATCTGGACGGGTCGGCCGTCATGCCCGACGGCGACGAGCTGTTCAACTTCTTCGTACCGTTCTTCATCATCGGCTCACTGTCACTGGCCATTCCGATCACCGCGATCCTGGTCGCGCCCGATCGGCGTGAGGCCAGGCAGCAGTCCGCTCCGGCGGATCAGGATCTCGCGCACAGCCCGTCGCTGGCGGTGGCCTCGCGCCAGTCGGGACCGCGCAGCGTGCTGCCGCACTGATCGCGTGCCGCACGAGCACTTCCGGGCCGGGTCGCCGACAGCGACCCGGCCCGACCCGTTTCCGGGTCCGGGACGGACTTCGGGATTGCCGTGCCCCGGTGCGACGCTCGAATTACGATGAGTGTCATGCGTTTCGGGCTGGATTACGCCGCGGGTCGGCCCGGGGCGAGCGCGATTCGCGCCGCCGGGTTCGATTTCGTCGTCCGCTATCTCTCCAGCGGCGGAGCCTCGCTGCCGGGCAAACTGCTCACCCCCGCCGAGGCCGAAGATCTACGCGCACACGGTGTCTCGATCGTCTCGAACTGGGAGACCACGGCCGCGCGCATGCTGGACGGCTACGGCGCCGGCGTCACCGACGCGCGGACCGCGCTCGCGCAGGTGCTGCGCTGCGGCGGGCGCACGGATCGGCCCATCTACTTCTCCGCCGATTTCGACGCGACACCGCAGCAGCAGGGGCAGATCAACGCCTACCTCGAGGGCGCGGCGACCGTGCTCGGCAGCACGAATGTCGGTATCTACGGCGGCTATTGGCCCGTGACCAGGGCCCTGGACGCCGGCGTCGCGGACTGGGCGTGGCAGACGGTGGCCTGGTCGGGCAGCAATCGCGAGCCGCGGGCGCAGCTGTTGCAGACCGGCGAGCAGGTCTACGTCAACGGCGTGCAGTGCGATGTGAACGAGACCGACCGAATCGACTTCGGCCAGTGGGACTTCGAACAGGAGGAACAGGACTTGACGCCCGAACAGGACCAAATTCTGCGCGACATCCAGACCCAGTTGCGCGGGCCCGGGCTGGCGGGCTGGCCGCAACTGGGTGACGACGCGCAGGGCAATCACCGCACACTGGTCGACGCGCTGGCCGCCGCGCTCACACTGATCGACGAATTACGCACCGAGATCAGCGAACTGGAAGCCACCACCGCCGACCTCTCCGAGGAGGTCGCGCGGATCTCCGGGCATCACTGGCCGTTCCCGTTCTCCCTGCTGGAGGGACCGGCGACCGCGGTTGCCGAACAGTTGGCCCGGCTCGAGCAATTGCTGCCGGATCTACCGCTGCCCGGATGGGGCGATAGCCCACAAAGCGGACAGAACAGACAAAGTGACGATTCGAAGGATCGAATTGCGGCCGGCCCCGGCCCGATCGACTGAGCGTGTGCCGGATGTCGGTAATTATCAGTCGAATTGGCTGGTTTGCCGGTAATTCTCCGGCGCGCAAGGGGTTCAACTGCCCCGAAAGTGGCGATGAGCGGGTTCTTCTGTCACCAGAAGAACCCGCCCTCGGCCATGAGAATACCGTCGCAACAGCACGGATTCACAACTTTGAGAAGACTTTTTAGATCCTCTCGCACAAAGTCCGGCCCGGGACACCGATACCGGCGCGGTGTCAGAGCTCGCGGGGATCCAGCAGCCCGAGCGTCACCGCTCGCACCAATCGGCGCGGAACCCGGTGCACCACACCGGCAACGGTGACCGGCACCAGATCCGGCGCGGTGGCCTTCCACTGCGAACGCCGGCTGCGGGTATTGGATCGCGACATCCGCCGCTTCGGAACCGCCATGTCAGCTCTCCTTTCCGGCGCCCGCGGCGGCCGGGTTCCCGGCGCCGCCGCCGCGCACCCGCTTACCGAACCGGCGCTCGAACTTCTCGACCCGGCCCGCGGTATCGAGCAGGCGCTGCGCGCCGGTCCAGAACGGATGCGAATCAGCGGTCACGTCGACCACGATCAGCGGGTAGGTCTGCCCGTCCTCCCACTCCACGGTGCGATCGGAGGTGGCGGTGGAACGCGTGATGAAACGCTTTCCGGTGCCCGAGTCCTCGAAGACCACCGGGTGGTAGTCGGGGTGGATTCCTGCTTTCATCACATCACCTTTCGTTCTGGCGGGAACCGCCGTCGCCGGAGACCGGCGTGGATCTGGTTGTGTCGCACGGCTCCTCGTGCTGATCACCGAACGGGTCCGCCCAGGCCGCGACCCGCTCGGGCGCGAAGCGCACCTGACGCAGCTCGTCCTCGTCGACCAGCGCCCAGTGCAAGGCGTGCCGGATCTCCTCGGCGTCCGCGTCGTGCACCAGGATCACCAGCGCGGTGTGCCGGTCGCCGAAGTGCTCGTGCCAGCGCATCGAGGCCATGATGCGGCGCTCCGGATCGACCTGTTCGATCTCCTCGGATGTCATGGCGGCCAGCCACTTTCCCGCGCCGCCGACCCGCAGGCCGCCGCCCGCGGACTCCAGCCAGACCACTTCCTCCGGCTGGGTCGCGAGCCAGACCCGGCCGCGCGCGCTCACCACGCCCTCCAGCAGGACGTCGATGGCCGTGTGCAGCCGTTCGGGGTGGAAGGGGCGGTCGGTGGCGAATTCGAGCAGCTCCACCCCGCAGTCCGGTTCCAGCGGCGGCTCACCGCGCAGCAGCGAGGCGTGCGGGTCGAAGCCGTGGCCGCGGCGCGCGGTGGCCGGAACACGGTCCAGCAGGCCGTAGAGGGCGTCGGCGCGCAGCATGCCCGAGGACGGGCCGGCGTCCAGCGCCGCGGGCTCGGGCAGCCAGCTCACCGGCGCCATCGGGGCCAGGCGGGCCAGTACCGCGGCGGTGCGCAGCCGGTCCACCGGATCCACTCCGCCGTCGAAAGCCAGCAGGGCGTCGGCGAATTCGACCTGACCGACGGCGAGCTGCGCGATGGTGCGATCGTCGTCGGCGGTGGCGTGCCCGCGTTCGGCCAGGGTCTCGTCGCCGGTGGCGTCGGCGAGCCAGTCCGCCGCGTCCAGGCAGGTGAGCACGGACTCGATGCGCACGTTGCGCCCGGCCGGGCCGTCGACCCGGCCCACCACGTCGCTGACCACGACGTGCCGGATGGCCTGGCACACCGCCTCGGCCTCGAAGGCCGGATCCAGCGCGAGCACGATGCGGCGGACCGAATCGCGGGTCGCGAGCTGACACAGGTACGGCAGCAGGTCCATGCGCAGCGTGCACGAGACGCAGCCGTGCGCGAGTTCGAGCACCGAGATGTCCTCGCGGCCGTTCAGGCGGACGATGCGGCGCACGACGCCCTCGTGCAGTTCGCTCAGGTCGTGGCGGACCACGATGGTGCCGGGCTCGGCGCCCAGCGCCCGGGCCGCGCGCTGAACCCCGTCCGCGGCGCGGCCGGGCAGTCCCGCGAGGACGAGCACGGGCGTGCGGCGGTCGCGCTCGGGCTGGGTGTGGTGGCCGCTGATGGCACCGGTGTCTGACACCGCCGTACCCCTTTCGACAACGATTTTCATTTACCGAGGGCTCAGCGTACATTGGAATAGATCCGTTGTCGAAAACGATTGTCATCTGCATGTAGAACCGGGGCAGTATGACGCGAAGGGAGCGACCATGTCGGCCATCTGCCAGGTCACCGGGCGTAAGCCGGGCTTCGGCAAGTCCGTCTCGCACTCACACGTGCGAACCAACCGGCGCTGGGATCCCAACATCCAGCGCAAGACCTACTTCCTGCCCAGCGAAGGCCGGCGCGTCACGCTGACCGTCTCGGCCAAGGGCATCAAGACCATCGACCGCGACGGCATCGAGGCGGTCGTGGCCCGGCTGCGCGCCGCGGGCCAGAAGATCTGAGAGGAACCAGATGGCATCGAAATCGACCGAACTCCGGCCCATCATCAAGCTCAAGTCCACGGCCGGGACCGGGTACACCTACGTCACCCGCAAGAACCGGCGCAACGACCCCGACCGCATGGTGCTGCGCAAGTACGACCCCGTCGTGCGCAGGCACGTCGACTTCCGCGAGGACCGCTGACATGGCCAAGAAGTCGAAGATCATGAAAAACGAAGTGCGCCGGGAGATCGTCGCGCGCTACGCCGAGCGCCGCGCGGAGCTCAAGGAGATCATCCGCAAGCCCTCCTTCTCGCCGGAGGAGAAGGCGGCGGCGCAGTCCGCCCTGGGCCGGCTGCCGCGCGATGCCAGTCCGGTACGCTTGCGCAATCGGGACGCCGCGGACGGACGCCCGCGTGGCCACCTTCGGAAGTTCGGTCTCTCGCGAATTCGAGTGCGAGAGATGGCTCACCGGGGTGAACTGCCCGGTGTACGCAAATCGAGCTGGTAAACCGAAGATCTCGTGAGAAGGAACCGCTGACATGGCAGTGAAGCGAGCACCCTCGAAGAAGGCCCGCGCAGAACAGGGCCGCAAGCCCAAGAAGAATCCCCTCATCGCCGCGGGCGTGGAATACGTCGACTACAAGGACGTGAACCTGCTCCGCACGTTCATCTCCGACCGCGGCAAGATCCGCAGCCGCCGCGTGACGGGGTTGACCCCGCAGCAGCAGCGGCAGGTCGCCATCGCGGTGAAGAACGCACGCGAAATGGCGTTGCTGCCGTTCACGAGCCGATAGGGCTCGTGCCCCTGGTAGGGGGGAAATACCAAGCGCCCCTGATGCATTCGCATCAGGGGCGCTGTGTATGAGGAAGAGGTGGGCCGGGTGCGACCGCACGATGGCCCCGGTGCGAGAGCACCGGGGCCATCGGGATATCCGTGGGGCGTGCGCCTTACGGGATGGTCAGGACCTGGCCGGGGTGGATGAGATCCGGGTTGTCGACGCCGCTGGCGGCGGCGATGTCGCCGTAGCGGTTGCCGTCGCCGTAGTACTGCTCGGCGATGGCCCACAGGGTCTCGCCGGGGGCGACGGTGTGGGTGCGAGCGGCGGGCGGGGCCTCGGCCGGCGGCGGGGCGTCGACCGCGGCGGCCACCGTCTCCTCTTCGACGACGATCGGGTTGTCGGTGTTGGTGCCGGTGGACCAGACGGCGCCCTCGGAGCCGTAGAGCACGACGTTGCGGTCGGGCTGCACCACCAGGCGGTCCACGGACTTGCCGTTGGTCTCGGTGGACCATTCGGCGCCGTCGTCCTTGTAGAGCACGAAGTTGCCGTCGTCCTGCAGCGCCGCGCGCTTGACGCCCTTGCCGTTGGTGCCCGCGGCCCAGACGACGTTGCCGTCCGGCTCGGTCAGCACCAGGTTGCCGTCTTCTTGCAGGGTCAGCGAGTAAGCGCCGCCTTTGAGCGACTGACCGAGACCAAGTTCTTCGCCAACTTTCAATGCGTCGCCCACGGCATGTCCTTTCGGGAGGGGGAGATCATGAGATAAGTCGATGGCGCGTAAGTGCATTCGCACATCTGCCATCGAGGCTACTGCTATCCCGACGAACCGCGCAGAGAATACGCGCCGAGTCATCGGATAATTTGGCTCACTGTCGCTGGATATTCGCCACCCCGTCACATCCGCCCCGACCGGTCGGACCGTTAGGCTGGCGCCCATGTACGGGAATTGGGGACGCCGCCTCCTCGCCTCCGCAGCCGCCGGGCTGCTCTGCCTCGGCGTCGCAGCCTGCGGGAACACCGAAAACGCCGACGACAGCCCACAGTCCGGCATCACGACCAGCGCCGGCCTGGCCACCCCGGCCGAGGCGTCACCGGGCCAGATCGGCCGGCCGTTCACCGCCGATCCGGCCATCGTGAACCCGCACCCCCTGGAGTTCGACAGCTGGACTCGACTGGACGGCAACAAGATCTCGGTGAACTTCCAGACCGGCGCGCCCGAGTGCTACGGCGTGGACGCCACCGTCACCGAAACCGACAAAACAGTCACTGTGGCTTTGCGTTCGGGCACCCGCCCCGACGCCGTCGGCAAGATGTGCACCATGATCATGGTCTTCGGCAGCCTGGAAGTCGAGCTGAAGTCCCCGGTGGGCGATCGAACGGTCCTCAGCGTCAAGTAGTTACACCGCCCGAGCTCGGGAGGGCACCGAAAAACGAAGAGCCGGTTGCGAATTCGTCAGGACGAACCGCAACCGGCCTCGAATGACCCCGGACCGCCACGCATACGCGCGGCCCGGGGCCGGAAACAACTCAGTGCGCGAAGTGCCGTGCACCCGTCAAGTACAGGGTCACGCCCGCCGCCTTGCACAGTTCGACGGTGTCGCTGTCGCGAATCGAACCACCCGGCTGCACGATGGCGCGCACGCCCGCGGCGACCAGGATCTCCGGGCCGTCGGAGAACGGGAAGAACGCGTCGGACGCGGCGACCGAGCCCGCGGCCCGCTCCCCCGCCCGGTCCACCGCCAGCTTGCAGGAGTCCACGCGGTTGACCTGCCCCATGCCCACGCCGACGGCCGCGCCGTCGTTCGCCAGCAGAATGGCGTTGGACTTCACCGATCGGCAAGCGCGCCAGGCGAATTCGAGATCGGCCAGGGTCGCGGCATCGGCGGGAGCGCCGGCCGCCAGGGTCCAGTTGGCCGGATCGTCACCCTCGGCGTCGAGCACGTCGCGCTCCTGCAGCAGCACACCGCCGCTGATCGGACGCAGCTCCGGGCCCTGCCGCTGCGGCGGGGTCGCGACCAGCACGCGCACGTTCTTCTTGCGCTGCAACACTTCCACCGCACCGGGCGCGTACGCCGGGGCGACGATGACCTCGGTGAAGATCTCGGCGACCTGCTCGGCCATCTCCACGCTCACCTCGCGGTTGGCCGCGATCACGCCGCCGTACGCGCTCACCGGGTCGGTGGCGTGCGCCCGGCGGTGCGCCTCGGCGATGTCCGCGCCGACCGCGATACCGCACGGGTTGGCGTGCTTGATGACCGCCACCGCGGGCGCCTCGAAATCGAAGGCGGCGCGCCAGGCGGCATCGGCGTCGGTGTAGTTGTTGAACGACATCTCCTTGCCGTGCAACTGCGTTGCCTGCGCCAGCCCTTCCGGGCCGGCCTCGGCGCTGTACGCCGCGGCGCCCTGATGCGGGTTCTCGCCGTAGCGCAGCACATCGTCACGCGTCCAGGTCGCGCCGATCCACTCCGGGAAGCGCTGCGGCGCTTCGGCTTCGGGATCCTCGGCGGCAGCGGACGGCGCGGCCACGCTGGTCATCCAGCTGGCGACGGCGACGTCGTAGGACGCGGTGTGCTGGAAAGCCTTGGCCGCCAGCGCGGTTCGCTCCGCGAAGGTGAAACCGCCGTCCTGCACCGCCTTCAGCACGTCGTCGTACGCGCCGGTGTCCACCACGACCGCGACCGACGGGTGATTCTTGGCCGCGGCGCGCACCATCGACGGCCCGCCGATATCGATCTGCTCGACGCTCTCGTCGATGCTCGCGCCCGAAGCCACGGTCTGGGTGAACGGGTACAGGTTCACCACGACGAGCTGGAACGCCTCGACACCGAGCTCGGCGAGCTGGTCGACGTGCTCGCTCTTGCGGGTGTCGGCCAGGATGCCCGCGTGCACGCGCGGGTGCAGGGTCTTGACCCGGCCGTCCAGGGTCTCCGGAAAGCCGGTCAGGTCCTCCACCTTGGTGACCGGGATACCGGCCTCGGCGATCCTGCCCGCGGTCGAACCGGTCGAGACCAGCTCCACGCCGGACTGATGCAGGCCGGTGGCCAGCTCGATCAGGCCGGTCTTGTCGTAGACGCTCACGAGAGCCCGCTTGATGGGCTTGCGCTCACTCACCGGAGAACCTCATCTGGGATAACTGCCTTTCGTCCATCGGAGACAATGCCTCGGTTCGCGACGGCGGCGACGACCTCCGCCAGCAGCCGCCGCTCCACGATCTTGATGCGTTCGTGCAGGGAACCCTCGTCGTCCGAGGGCAGCACCGGAACCGGCTCCTGCGCGAGAATCGGGCCGGTGTCGACACCGGCGTCGACCAGGTGCACGGTGGAACCGGTGACCCGGACCCCGTAGGCCAGCGCGTCCCGCACCCCGTGCGCGCCCGGGAACGCCGGCAGCAGCGCGGGGTGGGTGTTGATGACCCGGCCGCCGAAGCGCGCCAGGAACGCCGGGCCCAGGATCCGCATGAATCCGGCGGAGACCACCAGATCCGGCTGGAAGGCGTCCACGATCTCGGTCAGCGCCTGATCCCACTGCGCGCGATTCTCGAAATCGCCCGGCTCCACCATGAACGAGGAGACGTCGAACTCCTCGGCGTGCGCGGCGGCCGCGCATTCGCGATCCACGCCGACGGCGACGATCCGGGCCGGATACCCCGGCTCCCTGGTCGCTTCAAGCAGCGAACGCAATAGCGAGCCGGTGCCGGAGGCGAGCACGACGACGGTCGCGGGCGCGGACGGCGGTAGCAGCTGGGCGGGCGTGGAACTCAGCGCACTACTCCCTGTGTCGGGGGTGGAAATGGAGACGGCGGGGGCGTGACCGCCACCCCAGAGCCTAACGACCGCCCACCTACGACTTGTCCGGCAGGTCTCCCTCTACCACTTCCGCGTCGACGATGTCGGCGTTCTCCTCGGATTCGGCCGGCGATTCGACGTCGAGCGCGAGCGGTTCGTCGACGAGTTCGCCGTCGATCTCGTCGGTGTCGCGCGGGGTCTCGTAGTCGTCGTAGTACTCGTCGTCCGCGTACTCGTCGTCGTACCGATCGTCCTCGTACTCGGAGTCCTCGTAGTAGTCGTCCTCGTACTCGGCGTCGTCGTAGTCGTCGTCCGCGTAGTCGGTGTCCGCGTAGTCGTCGTCCGCGACCGGGTCGTACGCCGCACCGGCGGCCGCGACGCCCGCGGCGCCCGCCGCCGGAATCGCGAACCAGCGCGCGCCGAACAGACCCAGGAAACCGCCGGCCGCGAACCAGAGCGCGACCAGTACCGCCGACACCCCGGTACTCGGCCCGATCCAGCCGAAGGTGCCCAGCTCACCACCGGCGGGCAGGGCGACCAGGGTGAACAGCGCCGCCACCACGCCCGCCGCGGTGAGCGTCGCCCAGGGCGCGCCGGGCCGATCATCGCTGCTGCGAGCACAATCCAGGCCGCACAGCACGGCCACCGCCGCCGGGGCGAGCAACAGCGCGAACCACCAGCCCGCCGCCGGACCCGAAGGCACCGCCGCGGCCAGCGGCACCGCCGGAACCGGCGCGCCCTCGACGCCGAACAGGCTCAGCGAACCCGGGCCGACGCGCAACTCACCGCCGACCAGCACGCTCACCGTGTCGATGACCGCGTTGGGCAGATACGCCAGCGACAGCAGGCTCAAACCCAGTACGCCGACGAAGTTTCCGGCCGTCGCGTAGGTGTCGCCGATCGACGCGAAGTGCACCAGGAACGAAACCAGCACGGCCACACCGGCCACCGCCGCCAGCCGCCAGGCCGCGCGGAATCCCGCGCGGACGCCCGGAACCACCCAGTCCGGCACCGGAATCGGCGCGAGCTCCGCGAAGTCGCGCCAGTGCCGGGCGCCGACCCCGAACAGCACGGCCAGCAGGTGCAGGCCGATCACCCAGCCGAACGCGGACAGCGTGTTCGGCGGTTGCAGCGGCACCACGGCCGCCGCGTCATCGGCCACCGCCAGGCAGATCGCGGTGATCAGCAGCGGCCCGCCGACCGCGGCGCCCGCGATCCAGGCCAGATCGACCGGGGTGCAATGGTTCCCGTCGCGATCCTCCGAATCGGCGTACTGCGCGGCGGCCGCGGCACAGTCGCGCGCGGCCAACCACAGCAGGAATCCGGTCGGCAGCAGCGGCCACAGCCCGATCGCGGTCTTGCCGATCGTCAGCGGAACCTGATGCACCGCAAGCCAGCTCGCCGCGATGGCGCCCGAGGCCCCCGAATAGCCGCTCCCCGCGGCCGCCAGCGTCCCGAACACCAGCCCGAAAACGATCAGCAGCGTCACGCTCGAAGCCCGCGTGGCGACGATCAACAGCACCCTGGCCCGTTCCGGGGTCAGCGAGCCGAACCCGCCCCCGAAACCCCCACCCGGCCGGACCGAACCACGCGGCACAGCCCGCACATCCTCATCGGTCACCCGAGCCAGGGTAGTTCTCGGAGCACTCATGGAAAACCAGCGTGGCAGCTTCGGACACGCTGAAGACTCAGGCGCGCCGAGTGGTTCCGTCGGTCCATCGGCCGAAACGGCAACGGCCCCCGGGTTTCCCCGGGGGCCGTTGGTCGTTCGAATTACTACCGGACTACTTGTCGTCCTGGCCCGGGCGGAACGCGCGGGTGGCATCGGCGGCCGGATCGGCGTTCTGCTCGCCGCCGAACGGCTGCGCCGGACGCGGATTCGCGCCGCCGAAGTGCTGGGTCGCGTCGGCGCTGCCCGCGGGCTGGCCGAACTGCTGGCCCGGCTGGCCGTAGCTCTGCTGACCCGGCTGCTGGCCGTACGACGGCTGCTGGCCGTAGGTCGGCTGGGAGCCGGTGCCGTATCCGGCGGGCTGCTGGGAGTACCCCGGCTGCTGGTACTGCGGGCCGGTGCCGTAGCCCGGCTGCTGACCCTGCTGCTGCGCGGGCTGGCCGAACTGCTGGCCGGGCTGGCCGTAGCTCTGCTGGCCCGGCTGCTGACCCTGCTGCTGGCCGTAACCCTGCTGACCGTAGCCGCCCTGGCCGAAGCCGGGCTGCCCGCCGAAGCCCTGCGGCGCAGCCGGTTTCGGAGCCGGGGGCTTGACCACGCCCAGCTCGAACAGCAGCGCGAGCACGGCGACGACCGCCTGCACCAGGGACAGGAACAGCAGCGCCCAGGCGGCGCCGGCCGGATCCAGGAAGCTCGACAGCGTGAACACCTGGAACAGCAGCGTGATGAAACCGGCCACCGACGCCGCCGCGACGATGCCGGTCTGCTTGGTCTGCTTGGGCAGCAACGAGAAACCGGCGATCAGCGCGGCCAGCAGCAGCAGCGCCACCGGCGCCGAGCCGCCCGCGCTGAGCAGACCGCCGCCGAAGGCGTCGTTCTCACTGGAATCGGCGAGGGCGGACTTGTCCACCTTCGCGAAATCCAGCAGGCCGAGCAGGAAGTTGATGGCGCCGAGGGCGACAACGCCCACGGTCAGAAAGAAAGGCAGGCCCTTGGCCGAAGCCGCCGTCGTACTCGACCCTGCTGCGGGACCGCCCGTGGGCTGCGAGCCGTAGCCTGGTGCGTTGGAAGGCGTCGGCGCGGGCCCGTTGTATCCCGAGCCCCCGGTCGGGTATGACATGTCGTCGCTCCTATCGAGTCGTTCACGAACTCTTACCGACGCTACTGCACTCGACGTCGGGGGTCATCACGTAGTGCCGCGCGGCCCGCCGCGAATATCCCGATTCGGCATACCGATTCGGCGACGCCGCGAGCACGCGCGAACGGCGAAGGCCGCCTTCCCCCCCGGGGAAGGCGGCCTTCGTGCGATCCGGGGATCAGGCGGTGATGGACGCCTTCTCCAGGATTTCGCGCGCCAGGGCGGCGGTCTCGGACGGCGTCTTGCCGACCTTCACGCCGGCGGCCTCGAGGGCCTCCTTCTTGCCCTGCGCGGTGCCCGCGCCGTCGGAGACGATGGCGCCGGCGTGGCCCATGGTCTTGCCCTCGGGGGCGGTGAAGCCCGCGACGTAGCCGACGACCGGCTTGGTGACGTTGGCCTGGATGTAGGCCGCCGCGCGCTCCTCGGCGTCGCCGCCGATCTCGCCGATCATGACGATGAGCTTGGTCTCGGGATCCTTCTCGAACGCCTCGATGGCGTCGATGTGGGTGGTGCCGATGACCGGGTCGCCGCCGATGCCGATGGCGGTGGAGAAACCGAAGTCCCGCAGCTCGTACATCATCTGGTAGGTCAGGGTGCCGGACTTGGAGACCAGGCCGATCGGGCCCTTGCCCGCGATGGTGGCCGGGGTGATACCGACCAGCGCCTCACCCGGGGTGATGATGCCGGGGCAGTTCGGGCCGATGATCCGGGTCTTCTGACCCTTCTCGACGTTGTAGGCCCACGCGTAGGCGGAGTCCTGCACCGGGATGCCCTCGGTGATGACCACGAGCAGCGGGATCTCCGCGTCGATGGCCTCGATGATGGCGTCCTTTGAGAAGGCCGGCGGCACGAACGCGATCGAGGTGTCGGCCCCGGTCTTCTCGATGGCCTCGGCGACGCTCGCGAACACCGGCAGCTCGACGGTGTTGCCGTCGGCGTCGACGTGCGACACGGTGGTGCCGGCCTTACGGGCGTTGACGCCACCGACGACGTTGGTGCCCGCCTTCAGCATCAGCGCGGTGTGCTTGGTGCCCTCGCCGCCGGTGATGCCCTGGACGATGACCTTGTTGTCCTTGTTCAGGAAGATAGACATGTTGGTTCGTGTCCTTACTTGGCCGCAGCCAGCTCGGCGGCCTTGTCGGCGCCTTCGTCCATGGTCTGGGCGAGGGTGACCAGGGGGTGGTTGAAGTCGGCGAGGATCTTGCGGCCCTCTTCGACCTTGTTGCCGTCGAGACGGACGACCAGCGGCTTGTTGGCCTCGGCGCCCAGGGTCTCCAGCGCGCCCACGATGCCGTTCGCGACCGCGTCACAGGCGGTGATGCCGCCGAAGACGTTCACGAACACGGACTTGACCTGGGCGTCGCCCAGGATGACGTCGAGACCGGCGGCCATGACGGCGGCCGAGGCGCCGCCACCGATGTCGAGGAAGTTGGCGGGCTTCACGCCGTTGTGGTTCTCACCGGCGTAGGCGACGACGTCCAGGGTCGACATGACCAGACCGGCGCCGTTGCCGATGATGCCGACCTCACCGTCGAGCTTGACGTAGTTGAGGTCGTTCTCCTTGGCCTTGAGCTCGAGCGGGTCGGTGGCCTCGATGTCGGCGAAGGCCGCGTGGTCCGCGTGGCGGAACTCGGCGTTCGCGTCGAGGGTGACCTTGCCGTCCAGGGCCAGGATCTCGTTGTCGGGGGTGCGCACCAGCGGGTTGACCTCGACCAGGGTGGCGTCTTCACCGATGAAGACCTCCCACAGCTTCTGGATGGTCACGGCCGCGGCGTCGAGCACGTCGGCGGGCAGGTGGCCCTGCTCGGCGATCGAGCGCGCGAAGGCGAGGTCGACGCCCTTGACGGCGTCGACGGGCACCTTGGCCAGGCGCTCGGGGGTGTTCGCGGCGACCTCTTCGATCTCCATGCCGCCCTCGACCGAGCACATGGCCAGGTAGCTGCGGTTGGAACGATCGAGCAGGAAGGAGATGTAGTACTCCTCCGCGATGTCCTTGGCCTCGGCGACCAGGACCTTCTTGGTGACGTGACCCTTGATGTCCAGGCCCAGGATGTTGGTCGCGTGGGTGAACGCGTCGTCGGCGGTGGCGGCGTACTTCACGCCACCGGCCTTGCCGCGGCCGCCGACCTTGACCTGGGACTTGATCATGACCGGCTTGCCGATTTCTTCGGCGATCGCACGCGCTTCCTCGGCCGTGTCCGCGACGCGGCCCTCCGACGAAGGCACTCCGTGCTTCACGAAGAGTTCCTTCGCCTGATATTCGAAGAGATCCATGTACTCACCGTCTCGTCTGCGTTGTGGTGACAACGTCTGTGTTGGCGTCCCGCGGTCGGCCCTTGCGACTGCTTGCAGATCGCTCGAGGCCAGTGGGTCGGGTCGGACTCTAATCAGTCGAACGGAGCCGAAATCAGCCGCATACAGCCTAAGTGGCGCAGGTCACGGTGCTGTCTCCGCTCCCGTAAAACCGCACGAAATTGCTACTCGCCGGTAGCTTGTTGACGGTCCGCCAGGTAAGGCCCGCGAATCCCGGAGACCGGTATCGGCTACTACAAAATGTAGTGGCCGCGGCTCACTGGGTTACCCCGGGCACAGTGAGGAAATTCCGCCACCTAGAGTGATGAATGTCACACCGGTGCGTCGAACCATGTCCATCGCTTGCTGACCCGCAATCGTTTCGTTACCGTCGATGCGGTCGATGTCACAACCCGGTCACGACAGGAGGACGGCAGGCTTGACGCAGCACAGCGCTCCGCAGGTAGAGCTCCGCTCCGCAGGCACTCCGTCAGCATCGCGGCACATCCCGGACCAGCGCCGATGAGCGCGGATTCCTTCACCACGCGCCATCGGGCCAAACACGGCCATCGATACCGCGAGGACGCCGACAACGCTTACGAGGCGCCACAGCCCACCCCCACGCAGGTCTCGCACGGCGATTGGGGGTCCCGGGAGTCCTGGGCCGCCCCCGCCGGAGACTGGAATTCCGGTGCGAACGCCTGGAACTCCGGCGCCGACTCCTGGAACGCCGCCGAGAGTTGGGGTGAGCCCGCCGATCGGCAGCCGCAGCCCACCTGGCAGGCCGCCCAATCGGAGTGGAACGCCCAGCCCCGCTGGGAGAACGCCGCCGCCTGGGACGAACAGTCCGCCTGGAACTCCGGCGCCGCAGACCAATCCGCCTGGGACGAACCGCATTCCGACTGGCAGGGCGCGCCCGCCGACACCTGGAACGCGCCCGACGCGGGCGAATGGGCCCCGCAGCGGCAGTCCGCCTGGGACGACGCCGACCCGGCCCCCTCCGGTGAACACCGCCCGGTCTACAGCTTCCGCACCGCCTCCGGCGCCCGGCTCGAATTCTCCGGCGACGGCGCGCGCGTCGATCAGCAAGAGCCCGAAGACGATTCCGCCGCCGCCCGGCCCACCCGCTCCGGCGGCCGCCGCCGCGCCGCCGGCGCGCATCGACTGCCCGCACCGCCCGCCGCGCTCAAGGGCCGCGCCGCCGTGGTGGCCGTGGCCGCCGGCGCGGTCGTGGCGGCCGGCCAGGCCGGGATGGACTCGGTGTCCTCCCCCGCCGTGGAAACCGTGGATTACCAAGCGGCCGCGCAGGTCCGGGAGATCTCCTCGAACGAGACCCTGGACGGCGGTCTGGTCGAGGCGGCCAGCGGTTCCCCGCAGGTGCTCGCTTCGGGCGCCCCGGCCGGAATCGATCAGTTCAACGACATCCTCGCCAAGGGCGCGCAGTACGCCGCGGATCTGGCCGAGGCCGAGGCCGCGAAACTGCGCCCGATCTTCGCGAAGTTCTTCGCTGCGGGTAACTACACCTCCGGTTTCGGTCAGCGCTGGGGTGTGCAGCACACCGGCGTCGATATCGCCGCGCCGATCGGCACGCCGCTCTACGCGGTGGCGGACGGCACGGTCATCGAGGCCGGTCCCGCGTCGGGTTTCGGCATGTGGGTTCGCCTGCTGCACGACGACGGCACCGTGACCATCTACGGCCACATCGATACCGCCACCGTCTCGCAGGGCCAGCGCGTCATGGCGGGCGATCAGATCGCCACGATCGGCAACCGCGGCTTCTCCACCGGCCCGCACTGCCACTTCGAGGTCTGGCTCAACGGCTCCGACAAGATCGACCCCCTGCCGTGGCTCGCGTCCCGCGGCATCTCCCTGGGTGTCCAAAGAGACTAGCGGTCCCGCCTCTCCGGATATTCAGCGCACGGCTTAGAGCCGTGCGCTGTTCCATTCGCGTGGTGCGGTCAGGTGCACACCCGATTTCGGGCGTCCCCCGGGAGTTACCCCGACCCTCACGAAATCAGTTGTGCTGTCCCGCCTCCCCGAATACTCAGCGCACAGCCGAGAGCCGTGCGCTGTCCAATTCGCGTAGTGCGGTCGGGTGCGCACCCGATTTCGGGCGTACCCCGGGAGTTACCCCGATCCTCGCGAGATCAGTTGTACTGATTCGACTCCCGTGCGGGAGCGGATAACTCATTCAGAGCTTGGTGAGGGTGCGGCTGTACTGGGGGATCAGGCGGACCTTGCCGGAGGTGCCGAAGTCGATCGTCACGGTCGCCAGGGAGCCGAAGCCCTCGGCGGCGACGACCTTGCCCATGCCGTACTTGTCGTCGCTGACGCGGTCGCCGACCGCCAGGACCAGGCCGGTGTTGTTGCGCTTGCCCGCGGGGGTGCTCGACGGCGCGGGGCGGCGGTCGCCGCGGATGCCGGGGCGGGGCTCGTTCCAGCTCTCGCGGCTGGTCCAGTCGCGGTCGAAACCCGAGCTCTCCTCGCGGCGGCGCAGGCCGCGCTGGGACTGGGAGGGGGTGGGTTCGAGGCGCTGCCAGTCCAGCAGGTGCTGCGGAATCTCGTCCAGGAAGCGGGACTGCGGGTTCGATACGGGCTGGCCCCAGCCCGAGCGGATGACCGCGCGGGACAGGTACAGCCGCTGGCGGGCGCGGGTGATGCCGACGTACGCCAGCCGCCGCTCCTCGGCGAGTTCGGTCGGATCGCCCAGCGCGCGCATGTGCGGGAACTGGCCGTCCTCCCAGCCGGTGACGAAGACGACCGGGAACTCGAGCCCCTTGGCGGTGTGCAGGGTCATCATCGTGACCACGCCGGTGCCCTCGTCCGGGATCTGATCGCTGTCGGCGACCAGCGAGACCCGTTCCAGGAACGCGGCCAGTGAACCCGGCTCCGGCTCGCCCTCGGCGGGTTCGAGAATGATGCCCTCGGCGATGGACGCCTCGACGTTGTTGCGCGCCTCGGAGCTGAATTCGCGCGCGACGCTGACCAACTCGTTCAGGTTGTCCAGCCGCGCGCCGTCCTGCGGGTCGTCGGACGCCTCGAGTTCGGCGCGGTACCCCGTGCGGTCGAGCACGGCCTGGACCACGTTGCCGACATCGGGGAAGTCGAGGTTCTCCTGCACGCCCGCGGCGCGGATCTCGTCCAGCAGGTCCAGGAAGCCCGCGATGGCGCGCTGAGCGCGGGTGTTGAGCAGGGCCACCTTGTTGTCGGCGGCGTCGCGCAGGGCCTGGGCGAAACCGATGTTGCGCTGCTCGGCGTGCACGGCCACGCAGGCTTCGGCGCGATCGCCGATGCCGCGGCGGGGCGTGTTGAGCACCCGGCGCAGGCTCACCGCGTCGTCCGGGTTCTCCAGCACGCGCAGGTAGGCCACGATGTCGCGGACCTCCTTGCGCTCGTAGAACCGCACGCCGCCGACCACCTTGTAGGGCAGCCCCATGCGGATGAAGATCTCCTCCAGCGCGCGGGAGTTGTTGTTGGTGCGGTAGAAGACCGCGACGTCGTTGTAGTTGGCGTCACCCGAGTCGACCAGCCGGTCGATCTCGCGCGCCACGAACGAGGCCTCGTCGTGTTCGTTGTCCGCGACGTATCCGACGATCAGATCGCCGTCGCCCTGATCGGTCCACAGCTTCTTCTCGCGGCGGTTCTCGTTGCGCGCGATGACGGCATTGGCAGCGGTCAGGATGTGCTGGGTGGAGCGGTAGTTCTGTTCCAGCAGAATGGTTTCCGCGTCGGGGAAATCGCGCTCGAACTCCTCGATGTTGCGGATGGTCGCGCCGCGGAAGGCGTAGATGGACTGATCCGCGTCACCGACCACGACCAGCTCGCTGGGCGGCACGCGGTCCTCGGAGTCCTTCGGCAGGTGGTACCCGACCAGTTCGCGCACCAGCACGTACTGCGCGTGGTTCGTGTCCTGGTACTCGTCGACCATGATGTGCCGGAAGCGCCGCCGGTAGTACTCGGCCACCTGCGGGTGCCGCTGCAGCAGCGAGACCGTTTCGCCGATGAGGTCGTCGAAGTCCAGGGCGTTGGCCGCGCGCAGCCGGCGCTGGTACTCGCCGTAGACGCGGGCGACGAGTTTGGGGAGCTCGGTGTCGTCGGTCGCGGCGTCGGCCTCGGCCTTGTCCGGATCGATGAGCTCGTTCTTGAGGTTGGAGATGGCGGTGGCGAGCAGGCGCGGGGTGTACTTCTTGGCGTCGATCTCGAAGTCCCGGCTGACCATCGCGAGCAGCCGCCGCGAGTCGTCGGCGTCGTAGATCGAGAAGTTGGAGTTGAGCCCGCCGACCAGCCCGGCCTGGGTGCGCAGGATGCGGACGCAGCTGGAGTGGAAGGTGGACACCCACATCCCGGCCGCGCGCGGGCCGACGAGCCCGGTGACGCGTTCGCGCATCTCGGCGGCGGCCTTGTTGGTGAAGGTGATCGCCAGGATTTCGCCGGGTCGCGCGCCGCCGGCGAGAAGATAGGCGATGCGGCGGGTCAGAACGGCTGTTTTTCCGGATCCGGCGCCCGCCACGATCAGCAACGGGGAGCCGGTGTGGGTCACCGCGGCGCGCTGTTGTGGGTTCAGCCCTTCGAGCAACTGCTCGGTCTTCTGCTCGTCCTGTGCCACCGTCGTCTTCATCGCCCATCCACGCTACCGGCGGGCACCGACAGGTGAACAGTCCGGCGTCCGAGGTGTCCGATAAGTGCCGGTCCGCAGTCTTCGCACGGTGCGGTGGGCGGTCCCACAAACCCCACAAACACTCAGGAGATTCACAAATGAACCTGTTTTGGTTTGTACCTGGCACATGGCAGACTGACCCATGACCGGCGCCCAGGTGACAGCCCGCGACTGAGCCCGCCGCCGGGGGGACAATAGAGGCCCATAAGTCTGATTTTTTGGTTGTAGGACCGATCGGTAACGGGTCGGGGCCGCCCACCGATCGACGTTCTGGACCACGAGGAGTGAAGTATGAGCATCTCGACGACGGGACAATCCGAGCCTGCTACCGGGGCGGAGGCCGCCCTGCCCGCTGAGGCGTTGCCCGAGGACCTCGAGGCGACCGGGACCCTGCCCTCCGAGGCGGAGATCGACAAGCTGCGCAAGGAAATCGACAGACTCGACGCCGAGATCCTGGCCGCCATCAAACGCCGCACCGAAGTGTCGCGGATCATCGGCCGCACCCGCATGGCCAACGGCGGGCCCAAGCTCGTGCACTCGCGCGAGATGAAGGTGCTCGAGCGCTTCAGCGAGCTCGGCCAGGAAGGCCACACGCTGGCGATGCTCCTGCTCCGCCTCGGCCGCGGCCGCCTCGGCCACTGAGTTCTCTGCCTCCGCTCCGCTACGGCGGGTTCGCGGCCCCTTTGGCCCGGTTCTTCCCTCCCTCCGCTCCTCCGCTTCGCTCCCCCGCTCCACTCAGTCCAGAACCGGGCGGGCCGCGAACTGCGGGGCGGGGGCGAACGGACACGTGAAACAACCGTCGGCGACTTTTTTCGATGGGTGGTAACGCGCGGTAGGGCTCGACCCGATACAACGTGCGGTGCCGGACGACGGCCACCACACAGACCACGCGGCGCTCGTGCGAACGGGTAACGCTTTCCAGAGGCCGCCCCGGGTGTCTTACCCCGGGGCGGTTCTTCATTTCCCGGACCGCCCGCGCCTGATGTACGTCAGGGCAGGGCGATGTACTTGGTGTTCAGGTACTCCTCGATGCCCTCGAAACCACCCTCGCGGCCGAAGCCGGATTCCTTGACCCCGCCGAAGGGCGCGGCCGGATCGGAGATGACGCCGCGGTTCACCCCGACCATGCCGGTCTCGAGGCCCTCCGCGATCCGCAGCGCACGGTCCAGATTCTGGGTGAAAACGTATGCCACCAGGCCGAATTCGGTGTTGTTTGCAGCGGCCAGGCCCTCCTCCTCGGTGTCGAAACCGACGATCGGGGCGACCGGGCCGAAGACCTCCTCGCGCAGGATGCGCGCATTCGGGGGTAGGTCGGTGAGCACCGTCGCGGGGTAGAACCAGCCGGGGCCGCCGGGCGCCTTGCCGCCCAATTCGACTCGGGCGCCCGCAGCCACGGCGTCGTCGACCAGTTCGGAGACGGTGTCGAGCTGATCCTCGTTGATGAGCGGGCCGAGGGTGGTGTCCGGGTCGGTGCCGGGCCCGAGCTTGTATTCGGCCATGGCCGCCACCAGCTTTCGGGTGAACTCGGGGCGGACGGAGTTCTGCACGTGGAAGCGGTTGGCGGCGGTGCACGCCTCACCACCGTTGCGCAGTTTGGCCAGGACGGCGTTCTGGACCGCGGCGTCGATGTCGGCGTCGTCGAACACCACGAAGGGCGCGTTGCCGCCGAGTTCCATGGACGTGCGCAGCAGGCCGTGCGCGGACTGCTCAACGAGCTTCTTACCGACCGGGGTGGAGCCGGTGAAGGTGAGCTTGCGCAGGCGCGGATCGTTCAGCAGCGGCGCGGTGACGGCACTGGAACGACTGGTCGTGATGACCGACAGCACGCCGGCGGGCAGCCCGGCCTCGTGGCACAGCCGGGCCAGCAGCAGCATGGTGAGCGGGGTCTCCCCCGCCGGCTTCACGATCATCGTGCAGCCGGCCGCCAGCGCCGGGCCGATCTTGCGGGTGCCCATGGCCAGCGGGAAGTTCCACGGCGTGATGGCCAGGCACGGGCCCACCGGCTGCTTGTGCACGAGAATGCGGCCGGTGCCGCCGGGCGCGGACTGATACCGGCCGTGCACGCGGGTGGCCTCCTCGCTGAACCAGCGGAAGAACTCGGCGCCGTAGCGCACCTCGTTGCGGCTCTCGGGCAGCGCCTTGCCCATTTCCAAGGTCATGAGCAGGGCGAAATCCTCGGCCCGGGCGGTGATGGCCTCGAACACCGCGCGCAGGATCTCCCCGCGGGCGCGCGCCGGGGTGGCGGCCCAGTCGGCCTGCGCCGCGACGGCCGCGTCGAGCGCGCGGACCGCGTCTTCCGGGGTGGCGTCGGCGACCTCGAGCAGGGTCTCGCCGGTGGCCGGATCATGGACCGGGAACGTCGCACCGCCGGTGGCTTCGACCGATCCTCCTATCCAGAGCCCGGTCGGAATGGATTCGAGTAGTTCGCGCGTCGACACCATGCGAACCAGCCTAGGCGCGCCCGTACCGCCGACGGGAGGTCCGAATCGACTTCGCACCCCTCGGCGTGGCTTGTGCCCGGCGTGGTTCCGGGACGCGGCGCGCCCGGCGCGGGGCCGGGCCCGGCCCCGAGTTGGTCCGGGGTTACCTGCGCGTAGCGGTGGCGGGTTGTAATCTCGGCGGACGTGAGCAGCGACATCACCGCATCGGCGGCCTGGCGGAAACTGCACGATCATCATGCGTCCATCGCGGCCCGTCACCTCAGGGATATCTTCGCCGAGGACCCCGAGCGTGGTCGTGAGCTGACCGTGCAGGTCGCGGACCTGCGCATCGACTACTCCAAGCACCGCGTGACCCGCGAGACCCTCGATCTGCTGGTCGAATTGGCCGAGACGGCCGGGGTCGCCGCGCACCGGGACGCCATGTTCGCGGGCGAGCACATCAACGTCTCCGAGGACCGCGCGGTCGGCCACGTCGCGCTGCGCGTACCGGCCGGGCAGGTCATGGAGATCGACGGCGCGGACGCGGGCGCGCAGGTGCACGAAGTCCTCGGGCGCATGGGCGAATTCACCGACGCGGTGCGGTCGGGGCAGTGGCGCGGTGCGACCGGTGAGCGCATCACCACGGTGGTGAACATCGGCATCGGCGGCTCGGATCTGGGTCCGGCCATGGTGTACCTGGCGCTGCGGCACTACGCCGACGCGGGCATCTCGGCGCGCTTCGTCTCCAATGTCGATCCGGCGGACCTGGTTTCGAAGCTGGCGGGGCTGGATCCGGCGACCACGCTGTTCATCGTCGCGTCCAAGACCTTCTCCACCCTGGAGACGCTCACCAACGCCACCGCGGCCCGCCGCTGGCTGGTGGCGGCGCTCGGCGAGCAGGCGGTGGCGAAGCATTTCGTCGCGGTCTCCACCCACGCCCAGCGCGTCGCCGAGTTCGGTATCGATCCCGCGAACATGTTCGGCTTCTGGGACTGGGTCGGCGGCCGCTACTCGGTCGACTCGGCCATCGGGCTGTCGATCATGACGGTGATCGGCCGGGAGCGCTTCGCCGAGTTCCTCGACGGCATGCACCGGGTGGACGAGCATTTCGCGACCGCGCCCCTGGGCGAGAACGCGCCGGTGCTACTCGGCCTGCTCGGGGTCTGGTACACGAACTTCTTCGGCGCGCAGTCCCGCGCGGTGCTGCCCTATTCCAATGACCTGGCGCGCTTTCCGGCCTATCTGCAGCAGTTGACCATGGAGTCCAACGGCAAGTCCGTGCACCTGGACGGCTCACCGGTCACGACCCAGACCGGTGAGATCTTCTGGGGCGAACCGGGAACCAACGGCCAGCACGCGTTCTATCAACTGCTGCACCAGGGTACGCACCTGGTGCCCGCCGATTTCATCGGATTCGCCAGGCCCACCGACGATCTGCCCACCCTCGACGGCACCGGCAGCATGCACGACATTCTGTTCAGCAATCTCATCGCCCAGACCAAGGTGCTGGCGTTCGGCAAGACGGCCGAGGAGATCGCGGCCGAGGGCACGCCGCCGAACCTGGTGCCGCACAAGGTCATGCCCGGCAACCGGCCCTCGACCACGGTGCTGGCGCCCCAGCTCACGCCCTCGGTCCTGGGACAGCTCATCGCGCTGTACGAGCACCAGGTGTTCGTGGAGGGCGCCGTGTGGGGCATCGACAGCTTCGATCAGTGGGGCGTCGAGCTCGGCAAGGCGCAGGCCCTCGCGGTGGAGCCGCTGCTGACGAGCGCGCAAGAGCCCGAGCCGCAATCGGATTCCTCCACCGACGCGCTGATTCGCTGGTACCGCGCCGAACGCGCGAACTGACCCCGGCGCTCCGCCGCCGGCGACACGGGCCCGGCCGATCCCGCGCGATCGGCCGGGCCTGTGATGTTCGACGCCGTCGTCCCGGCAATCCCGAGTTCGGCGCACCGGCTCGCGAATTTTTGCGAATACCAATGTTCGCAAACGATTGCCGAATCTCGCCGCGGTGCATAGGTTGTCGCATGTGCTGTACGGTCGTGCCCCCGAAGTGCGGCAGATACGAACGCTGCTCGATGCCGCCGAGCAGGGTCACAGCGGTGCGCTGGCCATCACCGCCGACGCGGGCGCGGGCAAGTCCGCGCTGCTGGACCACGCCGCGGATCTCGCGGCCGGGCGGCGGGTGCTGCGCTGTTCCGGGGTGGAGAGCGAATCCGAATTGCCCTTCGCGGGTGTGCATCTGCTGCTCGGCTCCGCACTGGATCGCATCGACGGGCTGCCGGGACCGCAGCGCCGGGCGCTGGCGGGCGCCCTCGGGCTGGGCCCGGCCGACGGTGCGGACCGTTTCCTGATCGGCATCGCGACGCTGACGCTGCTGGCCGAGCTCTCGGCCGGGGAGCCGGTGTTGTGCCTGATCGACGACGCCCAGTGGCTGGATCGGCCCTCCGCGGACGTATTGCGTTTCGTGGCACGGCGACTCGGGTCCGAGGGCGTGGTCATGATCTTCGGGGCGCGCGGGGGTTTCGAGATCGGCGGGCTGCCCGAGGTCCGGCTCGGGCCGCTGGACGCGGCGGCGTCCGCCGAACTGCTTGCCGGGCACTGGCCGGGGCTCGCGATCGAACAGCGCGACCGGGTGCTGCGCGAGGCGGCCGGAAATCCGCTGGCGCTCTTGGAATTCCCGGCGATGGACGCGGAGGCCGCCGGGGCCGCGGGACCGCTGCCGCTGCCCGAGCGACTGCGGTCCGGGTATCAGCGGCAGATCGCCGAGCAGTCCGCCGACGCGCGGGCGGCGCTGCTGGTCGTGGCGGCGGAGGAAACCGGGGATCTGGGTGTGGCGCTGCGAGCGTTGGACGCCTTGGGATTCGGCGCGACGGCGCTGGCCGCGGCGGAGCGGTCGGGGATGGTCGCGATATCCGGGCGGTCCGTGTGCTTCCGGCATCCGCTGCGCCGCTCGGCGGCCTACCACGGCGCGAGTTTCACCGACCGGCTCGCCGTGCACGGCGCCCTCGCCGCGGCGCTGGCCGGCGATCCGGCGCGCGGCGCCTGGCACCTGGCCGCCGCGTGCACGGGTCAGGACGAAACCGTGGCCGCCGCACTCGAATTCGCCGCCGAACAGGCGCGGGAGCGGATCGGGCACGCGTCGGCGGCGGCCGCGCTGGAACGCGCCGCGCAGCTGACCCCGGATCCTGAGGTCCGGGCCCGCCGGTTGACGCTCGCGGTGGAGACCGCCGCGGAGGCCGGGTACACCGACCGCGCCCTGCGGCTGGCGCGCGCGGCCGAGCACGCGCCGCTGGATCCGGGGCAGCGGGCGCGGGTGCTCGCGGTCCGGGCGCTGATCGAGTTCGAGTTCGGTTCGCTGCGCCGGGCACACCGGCTGACCCTCGAGGCCGCGGATCAGGTGCTGACGCTCGATCCGCAGCGGGCGGCCTGGCACCTGGTGGAGGCGGGCCGCATCGCGTGGAACGCGGGCGACATCGCGGGCGTCCGCGCCGCGCACGAACTGCTGGCCACCGTTCCGGTCGACGCCGTGCGCATCCCGTACTCGGCGCTGCGCGGCGGTATCGCGCTGCTGGACGGTGAACTCCGCCTCGGCATCGGGCTGATCCGCGCGAACGTCGCGTTCGCGGACTCGGTGCCGCTCGACATGATCTCCCTGCGTATGGCTTTCGCGCTGCAGTCCGCGCTCGTCGGCGACATGGAGATCGCGCACGAGCAGGTGAGCGCGCTGGCCGAACTGGTCCGCGAGCGCGGCATGATCGGCTGGTACCCGGCCGTGGCCTGCACCCTGGCCACGGCCGAGCTGATCATGGGCCGGCTCTGCGACGCCGAAGTGACCGCGACGGCCGCGGTGCGGATCGCCACCGACATCGGTCAGCCGGCCCGGATCGCCGGGGCCGAGGCGGTGCTGGCGGTGCTCGCCGCGCGGCGCGGTGAGACCGAGCGCTGCCGGGAGCTGGCCGAGCGGAATCTGCGCCGGGCCACCGGCGATGTCAACGCGCTCGACGCCACGCACTGCGAATGGGCGCTGGCGCTGCTCGATCTCGGCCTGGGCCGCTACGACGAGTCGCTGGCGCGTTTCGAGGCGCTGTATCACGCGCCCGCGCAGGCTCGCGGGCACTGGATCGATCTGCTGTCCGATCTGATCGAGGCGGCGGTGCGTGCGCGCCGGCCCGAGCGCGCGGCTCGCGCGCTGGCCGAGATCGAGGACTGGGCGGCCGCGCTGGATACCCCGTGGGCCGAGGGCCTGCTGCTGCGGTGCCAGTCACTCGTCGCCGGTGACGGCGCGAGCTTCGATCGCGCCCTGAAGCTGCACGCCGAGGCCGATCGCCGGTACGACCACGCCCGCACCGCGCTGCTCTACGGCGAGTGGCTGCGCCGCGAGCGCCGCACGCAGGAGGCGCGCACGCACCTGGACGCCGCGCTGCGCACGTTCGATCGGCTGGGCGCGGTCCCGTGGGCCGAGCACGCCCGCGCGGAGTTGCGGGCCGCCGGTGCGGGCGCGCCGCCGGAGCCCGGCGACAACCTCGCCGCCCTGCTCACTCCCCAGGAACTGCAGGTGACCCGCCTGGCCGCCGCCGGCGCGACGAACAAGGAGATCGCGGCCCAGCTGCTCCTGAGCCCGAAAACCGTTGGCCACCACCTGTACCGGGCGTTCCCCAAGCTGGGGGTGAGCAACCGCGTGGAGCTCGCCCACCTGTCCCTGGGCTGAGTCCGGATGTGCTTCCACGGCGAGAGAACCGACCTCGCGGGTCGGCTCACGTTCGCCGAATCTCGCAGGCGCGCCGCAGCCGAACTCGGCGAAGGCCACCGCAGCTCCGGTGGGCATATCGAACGACCGGCTCGGACCGCAGCGCACAGGGCGGCGCGACCCCGTCACGACTCGTCCCGACCTCGGACCGCCGGGCCGGGGCCTCATCCCGGGCTGGCCCGAACATCGCAAGGCACAACACGATACGACCGGTGCGAGTACTGCCCTCGTGCACCTGGGCTGCGGCGGAAAACCCGGTGCGAGTACGCACCTCACGTCCCGAAACTCTGCGGTGGAGTTGGCTCACGCGGGGAGGCTGATGCGAATTCGCACGCGCACAGGGACAACGAATGTCCCGACGCGCCTGCCGAACTCACACTGCGCGGGGCGACGAAGGCGGAAGCAGCCAGCGATCCCGGGTGTTCGTCATTCCGAGTGCGGTTTCGCCGTGGGGTCACCACATCGAAACCGACGTCCACACGGGGGATCTCGGCCGGGCGCGAGGTCCCGGTTCACACCCGGAGGGTGAGTTGATGCTGTACGGCCGGAGTGACGCGGAACGGGTGATCGGGGAGTTGCTGGCGGCGGGCGCCGGGGGGCGGAGCGGGGCGGCGGCGGTGATCGCGGGGGCGGGTGAGGGGAAGTCGGCGCTGCTCGGCCAGGCGCGCGGCTGGGTCTCCCCCGGCGCATCGGGGTGGGCCGGAGGACGGGGTGGGGGCGCCGCCGAGACCGGCGTGCCCGCCGGGGAATGGCGAGTATTGCGGATCACCGGACTACAGAGTGGGGGCGAGATCGCGTTCTCCGGATTGCGGGGGCTGTTGCAGCCTGTGCTGGAACACATCTCGGCGCTGCCCGCGCCGCAGCGGGCGGCGCTGGGCGCGGCGCTGAGCTTGGCGGCGGCCGAGCCCCCGGAGCGCTTCCTGGTCGGGCTGGCGGTGCTGTCGCTGCTGGCCGAGACGTCCACGCGGGGGCCGGTGCTGTGCTCGATCGACGACGCGCAGTGGCTCGACCGGCCCTCGGTGGACGCGCTGCTGTTCACCGCGCGGCGGCTCGGAAACGAGGGCGTGGTCATGCTTTTCGCGGGGCGACCGGAGTTCGAGGCGGCGGGTCTGCCGGTGGTGACGCTGCCGCCGCTCGACGCCAACGCCGCGCGCGCTCTGCTCGCGGAGCGGATTCCAGGCCTGGCCATGGAAATTCGTGAACGCGTGGTCGCCGAGTCGGCGGGCAATCCATTGGCCCTGCTGGAATTGCCGGGCATGAACGCGGATTCACCGGTCGCCGGTCCGCTGGCGCTGCCCGAACGCCTGCGGGCGGGCTTCGGCGGACAGATCGCGCGACTGGCGGAGGGCACCCGGTTCGCACTGGTGGTCGCGGCCGCCGAGCACGGCGGCGACCCGGGGGTGATTCTGGGGGCGCTGCGCGAATTGGGTTCGGGCCCGGGCGCGCTGGCGGCGGCCGAGCGCACCGGCATGATCGTGGTGACCGCGCGCGCCGTGCGCTTCCGCCATCCGCTGATCCGGGCGGCGGCGTACCGAACGGCCACCGCCGACGAGCGGGTCGCGGTGCACGGCGCCCTCGCGCGAACCCTGGCCGCGGAGCCGGAGCGGGCGGTATGGCATCGCGCGGCGGCCGCGAGCGGGCCCGACGAAACCGTCGCCGCGGCCCTGGAAGTCACCGCCGAGAGCGCCCGCGGGCGTACCGGACACGGTGCGGCCGCCACCGCGTGGGAGCGGGCCGCGCGCCTGACCCCCGATCCGGTCCAGCGGGCGCGCCGGCTGGTGCACGCGGTCGAGAACGCCGCCGACGCCGGTCAATTCACCCGCGCGTGCGTGCTCGCCCGGCAGGCCCGGGAATCGACGCGCAGTCCGGCGCATCGCGCCCGCCTGGCGGGGGTGCTCGCGCATATCGAGTTCGAGCACGGTTCGCCGGCGACCGCGCACGGGCTGCTGTGCACCGGCGCGCAGGAGGCGGCCGCCGCGGATCCGGCGCTGGCGGCGGCCATGCTCTTCGACGCGGGCCGGATGGCCTGGGTCCTGGGCGATCTCGGCGCGTTCCGCGATTCGCGCGCGGCCCTGGCCGCGCTGCCGCCGAGCCCGGACAGCGAGCGGTTCCTGCTGTCGTACGACGGCATCCTCGCGCTCTACGGCCCCGATCCGGCGGCGGGCATCCGCCTGATCCGTGGCAATGCCACAGCGCCACAGGATATTCGGCACCACTCCCCCCAGGTTCAGTTCGTGCTCGCCACACAGAACCTGATCATCGGCGATCTCGAAACCACCCGCGAGATCCTCGCCGATCTCGCCGAGTCCTGCCGCTCGCGCGGCCTGCTCGGCTGGCTCGCCCTGGCCGAATTGTGGCAGGGCACGGTGGAGTTCCTGCTCGGCCACTTCCGCGAGGCGGAGCTCCTGACCGTAGAAGGCAGACGCCTCGCCGAGCACATAGATCAGCCGATCCGGATAGTGCACGCCGACTCCAACCTGGCCCTGCTGGCCGCGGTACGCGGTGCGGGCGTGGACGACCCGGTGTTCGGGCCGGTCGAAGACCGCCCGGCGGGCAGCGCGAATGTCAACCGACCAGGGCACGGTACAGGCGACGACAACCAGGCGGGACCGAGTCCCTTCCACCGCGCGCACTTCGACTGGGCCCGGGCATTGGCGGACATGGGCGCGGAACGGTACGGGGACGCGCTGGACCGCATGGAAGCGCTCGGCGAGATTCCGACCCGGCGGCACGCGCAGTGGCTGCCGATGCTAGCGGACCGGATCGAAGCCGCCGTGCGCCTGGGCCGGCGCGAACGCGCCGACCGGCCGCTCGCCGAGCTGCGGCTGTGGGCCGACGCCCTCGAAGCGCCGTGGGCGACGGCACTGCTGCTGCGCGCCACGGCACTGCTGGCGGACGATGCCGCCGCCTTCGTCCGCGCGCTGGAACTGCACGCCGCCCAGGGCCGCCATTTCGATCGCGCCCGCACCGGGCTGCTCTACGGCGAGTCGTTGCGCCGGGAACGCCGAACCACCGAGGCCCGGGCCGAATTGCGCGACGCGCTACGGACTTTCGAGCGCCTGGGCGCCGAGGTGTGGGCGCGCCGAGCCCGCGCCGAACTACGGGCGGCCGGGGTCGGCACGCTCCCCGAGCCGCAACCGGGCTTGACCGCCCGCCTCACCCCGCAGGAGCTCCAGGTGGTCCGGCTCGCGGCCACGGGCGCGACCAATCGCGAGATCGGCGCACGCCTGTTCGTGAGCCCGAAGACCGTCGGCCACCACCTGTCCCGCTCGTTCCGCAAGCTGGGCGTGGCCGGCCGCAGGGATCTCGCCCGACTCGAATTGCACTGACAGCACGCGATTTTCACCGCAGGCCACCCAATACCCCGGCCCCGGTCTCTACTTCGACCGAGTCGGCAGCAGATCGCTCAGCGCCTCGTCGAGAGTCGGGAAGTGGAAGCGGAACCCGGCCCGCCGCAACACCTCCGAGGTGGCGTGGCGGCCGGTGAGGCCGAGGGCGGGGTCGGTGCGCAGGAACACCGCGCCCACGGCCAGGACCGGCGCGGGCGTCGGGGGCGACCAGGGGCGGCGTACGTGGCGGCGCAGGGTGGCCATGAGATCGCGGTTGCGGACCGGGAAGTCGTTGGCGGCCACCACTATTCCGTTCGGGAGGGTGACCTCCGGGTCCAGCCCCAGGGCCGCGCGCACGATCGCGAGCCAGTCCCGGCGGTGGATCCAGCTGAACCACTGCCTGCCCGAGCCGACACTGCCGCCCAGGCCGAGGGTGGCCAGCCGGACGAGCATGCGCAGCGCGGGCGCGTCCGGATCCAGCACGATCGAGGTGCGCAGGACCGTCCGGTGCGCGGCGTTGGCGCCGTCGAACGCCCGCTCCCACGGTTCGGCGACGCCGGTCATCTGCGGCAGGCCGGGTACGGGCAGCGGAGTCGTTTCGGTGCACCGGGTTTCGCCCGCGTCGGACCAGATGGCTGTGGTGCTGGCCTGCACCCAGTAGTCGATCGGCCGGTCCAGCGCCGCGGCCGCGGTCACCAGCGCCCGCGTGGAATCGACTCGGCTGTCCCGGAGTTCGGCGATGTTGCGCGGTGTCGGCCGCACGTCGACGAGCTTGCCCGCCAGGTTGACCACGGCGACCGGGCCCGGATTCCGCAGCGCGGCAGTCCATTCGCCGTCGCCGCGCCCGTCCCATTCGTACTGCTCGTACGGCAGCTCCGGCACCCGGCGGCGGGTCAGGATGCGAACCCGCTGCCCCCGGCAGGTGAGGTCGGCGGCCAGCGCGCGGCCCAGCGCGCCGGTGCCGCCCGCGATGACGACGGTGAGCGCGTCAGCGGCGGGTTCGAGACCGGCCAGCAGTGCCAGGCGCGTGAAACCGGTGTGCGCGTCGGTCTGCAGCAGTGTGCCGACCACGGCCCGCGCGAGCGGGGCGGACACCCCGCCGAAGGTGAGCTGCTGGCGCAGTTCGGTGCCCCCGTCCCGCGGGGTCAGCGTCCACCGCATGCGCATGACGCCGGCGGGTTCGGGCTGCTCGATGGTGATTTCGCGCTCCGGAACGAAGGTCGCGAGCGTGAAGGGTTTCGCGAATTTGCCGTGTACGGCCTCGTTCGCCCGCCCGCGCGGCAGGTAGTCACCTGTCGCGCCGACGGCCGGTGCGGCGTGCATTCGCACCGCGGTGACGGCCGGGTTCCATTCGGGCCACCGGCCCGGGTCCCCGAGCACCGCCCAGAGCCGCTGCGGCCGGAGGGCGATCCACTGGCTGTACGTCGTTGTACGAGGCATACCGCAACGCTATTACCGCTGTCCCCGGGTGGGAAGCGTGTCCTGGATCGCACCGGGCGCACCGGGCTAGGCTGCGCTCATGACCGACTCGAATCTGCCGCGGGGCATCGGAAACCCGGCGACCAGGGCCTTCGCCCTGATCGGCTTCACCCGCCTGGAACAGTTCTCCGGCGCCTCCGAGGCCGAGCTGCTGGCCCTGCACGGGGTGGGGCCCAAGGCCATTCGCGTCCTGCGGGAAACCCTGGCCGAGGCCGGCCTGCCGCCCATGGCATGATCCGGCCACAGTGAACCCGCGCCGCTTCCGGGAACCGGCGCGGGTCCGGCGTCAGTCGACGAAGGCGCGCTCGAGAATCGCCGCGGTGTCCACCCCGGCGGGCAGGGTGCCGAACGCGATGCCCCAGTCGCCGCCGAAACGCGTGGCGCAGAAGGCATCCGCGACCGCGGGGTGGCCGTACCGCACCAGCTGCGCGCCCTGCAGCACCAGCGCCATCAACTCGACCACGCGCCGCGCCCGGTACTCGATGTCGGCCAGATCGGTGAGTTCCTTGCCGATCCGGTCGATGGCGTTGTCCAGGTGCGCGTTCGCGCCGCGCGCCTGCGACACCTCGGTGAAGTACGCCTCGACGGTCTCGGGCTGGCGCCCCATGGCGCGCAGCGCGTCCAGGGCCGCCACGTTGCCCGAGCCCTCCCAGATGGACATGAGCGGGGCCTCGCGGTACAGCCGCGGCATGCCGGATTCCTCGACGTATCCGTTGCCGCCCAGGCATTCCAGGGCTTCGGCGGCGTGCACGGGCGCGCGCTTGCACACCCAGTACTTGGTGACCGCCAGGGCGATGCGGCGCAGGTTCGCCTCCGCCGGATCGGTCGCGGCCCGGTCGGTGGCCCCGGCCAGGCGCATCATGACGGTCGTCGCGGCGTCGGATTCGATCACCAGGTCGGCCAGCACGTTGCGCATGGCGGGCTGGTCGATGAGGTTGGCCCCGAACGCCTTTCGATGCCGGGCGTGATGCACCGCGTGCACCAGGCCCGCGCGCATGCCGGTGGCGGAGCCTATGACGCAGTCCAGGCGGGTCATGTTGACCATCTCGATGATGGTCTTCACGCCCGCGCCCTCCGCGCCGACCAGCCAGCCCACCGCGTTCTCGTACTCGATCTCCGAGGAGGCGTTGGACTTGTTGCCCAGTTTGTCCTTGAGCCGTTGCAGGCGAAGGGCATTGAGCGATCCGTCCGGCAGCACGCGGGGCAGCAGGAAGCAGGACAGCCCGCCGGGCGCCTGGGCCAGGGTCAGGAACATGTCCGACATGGGCGCCGAGGTGAACCACTTGTGGCCGACCACCCGGTAGGTGCCGTCGGCCTGCGGCGTGGCGACGGTGGTGTTGGCCCGCACGTCGGAGCCGCCCTGCTTCTCGGTCATCGACATGCCCGCGATGAGACCGGCTTTGGACGCGGGGTCGCGCAGCCCGTAGTCGTACACGCGCGAGGCGAGCAGCGGTTCGAAGGTCGCGGACAGTTCGGGGTTGTGCCGCAGCGCGGGAATCACCGCGTAGGTCATGGAGATCGGGCACATGTGGCCGGCGTCGGCGATGCCCCAGGTGTAGAACTTGGCCGCGCGCGCCACGTGCGCGCCGGGGCGCGGATCCTGCCACGGCGAACCGTGCAGCCCGTGCTCCACCGCGACCCGCATCAGATCGTGCCAGTGCGGGTGGAAGTCGACCTCGTCGATCCGGTTGCCGTAGCGATCGTGGGTCCGCAGCACCGGCGGGTAGTCGTTGGCCAGGCGCCCCCACTCCTGCGCCCGCGCGCCGCCGGCCAGCGCGCCGAGGGTGCGCACCTCGTCCTCGGCCCAGCCGGCGCCCTCGCGGTGCAGGCCCTCCAGCAGCGCGGGATTGCGAGAGTTGTCGAAGGGCACCAGATTCGGGACCTGGTTGAACACTTCATGCGTCTGCATGCGGGACTCCTTGTTCGGTTTCCGTGCGTTCACCGGGCGGGGACACCGAGTGCGCGCAATGCGAAGGCGACGAGTTCGGGCACCACCGACTCGCTCTCGAGTTCTTCGGCCAGCGGCCCGACCAGCACTTCGCCGATCGCCCCGACCAGGGCGGTGGCGCTGGTCCGCGCGTCCTGGGGCGGAAGCTGACCGGTGGCGACGCCGTCGGCGATGGCGGATTCGAAGGTTTCGGCGAACGCCCGCCGGAAGCGCAGGCGTTCGGCGTCGACGGCGGCGTCCACCGGTTCGGCCAGCAGCACGTAGGCCAGCCTGGGGTTCTTGAGGGCGCGACCGGCGAAGGTCTCGACCGCGGCGGTGACCCGGTCACGGGCGAACCCGCCGGCCGCGGTGGGCTCGGCGGGTTCGGTGCCGCCCGCGACGGCGACCGCCGCGACCTCCCGGGTGACGACCTCGCGGAAGACCGCCGTCACCAGTTCGGCCTTGCCGCTGAAGCTCTTGTAGACCGTGCCGGTGGCGACCCCGGCCTCGGCGGCGACGGCCGCGACCGAGAGCCCGGCGTAGCCGTCGCGGGACAGGACGGTCATGGCGGCCCGCACGATCGATCCGGCCTGGGCATCGAGGCGGGCCTGGACTGCGGGTGTTCTGCGGTAGGCCACACAAGAAGTGAACCATTGATTCATTTCTTGACGCAAGGGCGGATTTACGGCGTATGGTCGGCCCGGTGAGCGTACGAGTCGAACGCAATGGCCCCGTGACCACCGTGATCCTGCATCGCCCCGAGGCCCGCAACGCGGTCGACGGTCCCACCGCCGAAGCCCTCGCCGCGGCCTTCCGCGAGTTCGACGCCGACCCGGACGCCGCGGTCGCCGTGCTCTGGGGCGACGGCGGCACCTTCTGCGCGGGCGCCGACCTCAAGGCGCTGGGCACCGAGCGTTCCAACCGGGCCGCCGACGACGGCGACGGCCCCATGGGCCCGACCCGCATGCGGCTGTCCAAACCCGTCATCGCCGCGGTCTCGGGCTACGCGGTGGCCGGCGGGCTCGAACTCGCGATCTGGTGCGATATGCGAATCGCGGAGCAGGACAGCACCTTCGGCGTCTTCTGCCGCCGCTGGGGCGTCCCGCTCATCGACGGCGGCACGGTGCGCCTGCCCCGCATCATCGGCGCCGGGCGCGCCATGGATCTGATCCTCACCGGCCGCGAGGTAGACGCCGCCGAGGCGCTGCAGATCGGGTTGGTCAACCGGATCGTACCGGTCGGCGAATCCCGTTCCGCGGCAGAGGAACTCGCCGCGCAGCTGGCCGCTCTCCCGCAGACCTGCCTGCGCTCGGATCGCATGTCCGCCTTGGAGCAGGAGGGGCTGGAGGAGCCGGCCGCCGTCGCGAACGAGTTCCGGCACGGCATGCGCGCGCTGCTGGACGGCGCGCTGGACGGCGCGGCCCGCTTCGCCGCCGGCGCGGGACGGCACGGACAGCCGAGCTGAATCGCACGGTTCGCGCCGATCCGGCGGCGCGAACGCGTCGGCGTGTCCCGGTACGCTGCGCAGCGATGAATCGGCTGAGCGTGGTGGACGAGATGTTCCTGCGGGCGCACCGGGGTATGGGCACCCCGATCGCCCTGCAGGGCCTGTGGCGTACCGCCGATCCGGTCGACACCGCCCTGCTGGCGCGGGTGCACGAGGCGCTGCGCACCGGCCCGCTCGGGCGGCGGGTGGTCCGCGGCCGCGTCCCGGGCGCGCGCCCGCGCTGGCAGCCGAACGCGCAGGCGCATCCGCTCGCCCTGCACGAGACCGCGATTCCCGCGGCCGCCCTGCTGGATTGGGCCGACACCCAGGGCGCGCACCTGGATCCCGAAGTCGAGCCCGGGTGGCGGCTGTCGAGCGTGAATCTGCTGGACGGCGGCAGCGTCGCCGCGCTGACGTGCTCGCACGCGCTGGCCGATGGGCGGGCGCTGACCCTGGCCATCGATCACGCGCTGACTGGCACGCCCCTGGCCGACCCGGCCGCGACCCACTCCGATTGGGCCGACGCCCGGCGGCAGTGGCGCACGGTCATCGGCGGAACCGCTCGCGCGCTGCGGCGCGGGCTGCCCGCGCGCCCGCCCGCGCCGATCTCACGGCCGGCGCCGCGCGGCTCCGGCCGCACCGTGACACACGCGGCGGCACTGCAGATTCCGGCCCGCGAATGGAATCGGGTCGCGGTGGCGCACGCCGGCACCGCCAACAGCCTGTTCGTGTACGTGGTCGCGAAAATACTGTGGGACAGCGGTTTCGGGTCGGACACCATCGCCGCCAGCCTGCCGGTGGACACCCGCGACGAACCCCGGGTCGACAACGACATGGCCATGACGGAGATCGCCGTCACGCCCGCCGACACCCCGGCCTCGATCCGGCACCGGGCCAGGGCCGCCTACGAACATCGGATGAGCAGTCCCGGCGGCATACCGGAAGAGCTGCTCCAGGTCGTTCCCGACCGCTGGGCGTACCGGCTCGCCAAGGGTGCGGGAGAGCGAGACATCCTGTGCTCCAACATCGGAACGCTGCCCGACTCGCTGCTGTTCCTCGGCCCGCACCCGTGCACCGGGGTGGCGGCCCGCGCCATCCACCCCGGTCTGCGCGCCGACGGCCTGCCGCGCACCCGGCTCTCGGGGTACCTCACCCGGATCGCGGACGGTTACACCCTGTCCCTGGTGAGCCTGGATCCCGATGCGGTGCCGGACAATTCGGCGCTGATCACACTCGCGACCGGGGTGCTGTCCGGCCTCGGACTCGACGCGACCGCCTGGTAACCGCGCCGCGCTCACGCCCCCGCCGGGCTCCGATCCCGCGTCACCCGGGCCAGCACGTGGCCGGGCACATCGACTCCCGGCTCCAGGTCGTCCGCGTCGAGCGGCGCGTCCCAGACCTGGCGCAGCGGCAGTACGCCCGCCCACACCCCGCCGTTCTCGATGTCCGCCGCGTCGTCGCGGGGACCGCCGGTGCGGACCTTCACCGACGCCTCGGTGAGATCCAGGGCCAGCACCATGGTCGCGGCCATCTCCTTCTTGCTGGGCGCGCGCACGCCGTCCCAGGCGCCGGGCGCGGCGTGCTCCACGATCACCCGCAGGGCCGCCATCCGCTCCGCCGGGTCGGTGACCTCGACCGGCCGGGCGTGAATGACCGCCGAGCGGTAGTTCATGGAGAAGTGCATGGCCGAGCGCGCGTAGACGAGCCCGTCCACCAGCGTCACCGAGACCGACACGGGTCCGGTCAGCGCGGCCCGCATGTTCCCGGCTCCGGTCGAGCCGTGCAGGTAGAGCGTGTCGCCCGACCGCCCGTAGATGGTCGGAATCACCACGGGACCGCCGCCGAGCAGCACACCGAGGTGGCAGAGCAGGCCCGCGTCCAGCACGGCGTCCAACTCCGCGCGGTCGGTCCGCCCGCGCTCCTTCGCGCGGGTGAGGCTGCTGCGCGGGGTGGACGACAATGGCGCTCGTGTCACGTGCTCGGTCATGGGACCAGCATCGCGCGAAGAATGGCTCGGCCGAATAGCCAATTCCGCGCCCGATTCGCAGACCACTAGGGGAGGAAACCCGTGCCGTTCACCCTTGCCCATCCTGCGGTGGTGTTGCCGCTGCGCCGTCGGCTGTGGCTGCCCGCCCTCGCCGCGGGCAGCCTCGCACCCGACACGGTGTACTACGCGCCGATCGGGATCGACGGCGGCCTCACGCACGATCCGCGCGGACTGCCGGTGATCCTGGTGCTCGGCGTGCTCCTGCTGGCGCTGGGGCGGGTCCTGGTCCCGCCCCTGCTCGCGCTGCTCGGCCGTGCCGTCACGTTCGGGGACCGGCCCGCGTGGTGGCGGGTGGCCGCGGCGCTGATCGCCGGTGCACTGACACATCTCGCCTGGGACGCCCTGACTCACACCGACGGCGCGGCGGTGCGCCACTGGGACCTGTTCCGCGAGTCGGTCGTCGGCCCGCACCGGGTCTACAACGTGATCGGCTACGTGTCCTCGCTGGCGGGTGTGCTGATCCTCGTGTGGTTCGCCGCGCGCCGGCTCCGGCGTGCGGAGCCGATACCGCCTGTGCCGCAGCGGAATCGGGTGCTGGTCGCGGCGGCGCTCGCCGTGATCGCCGGGGGCGTGCTCGGCGCCCTGGATCCGGCGGCCGCGGCCGGGCCCTACGACCTGGTGCGCTGTGTGCTCATCGGCGGGCTGCGCGGCGGGGGCGCGCTCCTGGTCGGCTACGCCGTGATCGTCACCGTCCGTACGAGATTCGCGAACCGCGGGCCCGTTCCGGCCAGCTAACTTGCGAGGTCGCCGGCAAACTCACGGAAACCCCGGACATTCAGTGTCATTCACCCTGACGTTGAGTCTCAGGCGCGACGAACCGGGCGATCTGACCTGGGCGGCGCGATTAGAGTTCGCGGCAGGCGTTCGACGGCGGATACGGATCGCTACCACCGCGCTCGTGCCCCGGTTACCTACCGGCACGGCGTCTCGAATGCCGGGCGGATTCACCTCCGCCCCGGGCCGTTTCGCCCAAGCGGCCCCGGTCCGGTCCCTTCACCTGCAAGAAGGGGCCGGACCGTCGCGCGCCGCACCCCGCGTGCGCGGTGTGCACGCGCTCATTTGTGACATTCGACAGCGGTGACACCCGAATTTGTCAGTGCCACAGAGACAATGGCGATCGCACTCTTGCGATCGACCGATATGCCAGGATCGCGGCATGCGGGGCGAGGCCGGGCGGAACGATGCCTCGGCACGGCACGTCACCGCGCGGGAATCGGCCGAGCTCTGGGAAACCCGGCTCGCCGCCGAGTTCGCCCCCGTGGCATTCGAACCGCTGCCCGGGACCCGATTCGTCGGATCCGCCGGCACCGTGCTCTCCGGCCCGGAATTGACCATCACCACCGCGACGGTGGGCGGGCAGACCACCTGGCGGACCGCACGGCACGTGGCGCGCGGGGAGTCGGAGATCATCACCGCCGTCATCACCACCGACGGGCAGAAGGTCCTCGAATACGACGGCGGCGCACTGACTCTGACGCCCGGCTCGATGGTGCTGGTGGACTCCGGAGTGCCGCTGCGCAGCATCGTGCGCGACACCACGACCTCGATCGTGGTGAGTGTGCCGCGCGCGGTCCTGCTGGCCCGGACCGGCCTGCCGGAGGACCATTTCCGCCGGGTACTGCGCGCGCCGGTTCCGGTGCACGGCGCTTCGGCGGCGGTCGCGGCGTTCTTCCGGGGGCTGTCGACGCCGGAGGCCGCCCCGCACGAGGTGGCGGCGCTCTCCGCGTACGGCGTGGATCTGCTGGCCGCCGTGCTCACCCTCGAGTCCGACCGCCATCCCCGCGGCGGCCCCGCGGCGACGCACACCCGCGAGCGCGTGCTGGCGTACCTGCGCGCCAACTTCACCGACGCCGCCCTGACCGCGGAGCGCATCGCGCTGTCCTGCAACATCTCCCGCAGCACCCTGTACCGGGTGCTCGAACCGGACGGCGGCGTCGGGGCGGTGCTGCGCCGACTGCGCGTCGCGTACGCGTGCCGCCTGCTGCTCGCCCGGCCGCACGCGGCCGTCGCCGCCATCGCGCTCGACTGCGGCTTCAGCGGCGAGCGCCGGCTCTATCGCGCCTTCCGGACCGAGATGCGCGCCACCCCGGGCGAATATCGTGCGGTGCACCTGGGCCATCGGCGCTGGACGGAGTAGGCCGGGCCGGACTTTCGCGGCGGGGGTCGGTTACCGTCGCCGTTCCACAGCCTCGGTCGCCCGCGGAGTACGGCGGAACGCGCTCGCCAGCATCGCCGAGGCCAGCACCCGCCCGTCGGCGGCGTCGGTGGCGTCCAGCCCGGTCATCTCCGCGATGCGGCGGAGCCGGTAGGAGTACGTGTTCGCGTGCAGGCCCAGCGCTTTCGCCGCCGCCTGCCGATCGAGACCGTAGCGCACGTTGACCCGCAGGGTGTCGAGCAGATGCGGGTGTTCGAGCAGCGGTCCCAGCACCGCCTCGAGTGCGTCGCGCGCGGGCCCGGGCCGGGTGATCTGGTACTCGACCATGAGATCGGACAGCCGGTACAGCCCGGCGGGACGTTCCAGCGCCCGCGCCAATTCGTAGATCTCCCCGGCCAATTCGAAGGCGTCCGGGATGCCCTCGACTTCGGCGGCGGGCGCGAGCGCCGCGGTCACGGGCAGCGCGAAGGCGGCCGCGAGGTCGCGAACCAGGGTGTCCGGCGGCACCGAATCCACCGCGGGCAGCAGCAGTACGCCGCTGTGACCGTCGAAGGCGACCAGCCGATGTTCACCGCCGTGCCGGCGCTCGACCAGATCGTGCGCCTGGCGCACCCGGCGCCGCGCGGACGCCAGTTCCCCGGTGTTGCCGGGCCTGCCCGGCACCCCGCCGACGGTCAGCGTCACCACCGCGTAGGAGCGCACCAGCGCGAATTCGGCCTGGGCGGCGAGGGTTCCGGCGTCCTGGCCCGCGAGCAGCGCCGTGCACAGCGCGTGCCGCGCATCGCGTTCGACGTTGGAGACGGTGGCGTGCACGCGGACGTAGGTGGCGGTGATGGCCACCGTCGTCCGGTGCAGGAACGCGAGCATGTGCGCCACGAAGGACTCGACGTCCTCCCGGTCGCCGGGCTCGGCCGCCGCGATGACGGTCTGCCACACCACCCGTGCTCCGGTCAGGTAGGCATCGAGCATGTCGGGCAGCGGGATTCGCTCCTCCGCGCGCCGTCCGGCCGACGCCGTGATGGCCGCCAGATCCTCCGGGCCCGCCTCCCGGCCCTGTTCGGCCACCGCGAGAAACGTCAGAAGATGGGACAGCGCAGTCGCATTCAGCTCCGGACCCGCCAACTCCGCGGACAGCTGCCGATACACCCCCACCTCGGTCACCGCGCCCCGCACCGCGTCCTGCGCCAGCCCGGCCAACTGCCCGACCACCCGCCGCAGCAGCGGTGAGTCCATCCGTAGCGGCGTCAAAGGCGAAGGCATACAACGAGTATCACCGCGCCGCACACGCGCCGAATCGGTTTCGGCCGCGACACCCGTTACGGGCGGGCAGCCCGCCCGGCACCCGCCGCGAGCACGCGCGGGGTGCTGATCGAGGTGCGAGCGGGCCGGAGACGGCAACTCGAGCGCACCGGGAGAAATTCGGTGTTCGAATAGAGACACTCTGTGCATTGTCAGATCATGTGGAGTGCCGTTTTCGCCGTCGTGTGGACGCGGGTTCATCTCATGGTCCACACCAACCTCTCCGCCGGGCGAGACTCGGAGCACAAGAACCGACAAGGCGGACAAACTGTGCACACGACCCAAATTCACTACCAAAGAGCAGCATTCAGCCGCACATCTTCTCCAGTGTCGATGCACGCACATCCCCAAGTTAACAATCAACAGTCCACTTAGAGGCAACCGAACGAATTCTTCACAGCTCTGACAGTCCACATTGTGTCGCTATGCGAATTGACACAACTTTGCAATCGCGTGATTCGTGGGCATTTCAGATATCATCATTCGGGCCCATTTCGACCCGTTTTGAGGGGTCGAAAACTGGGCACCCCCTCCCCCGAACCCGGGGGCACACCACCGCCCCTCCTGACACCCCGGCACCGGCGCTGATCGGCGAGTGCGCGGACTCCGAGATCCGTTGCACACGAGATCATTACGAGGCAACCGATACGTACGCTGAATTGCCCCTGCCGAATTCGAGCCGCACCGCTCCCGAAGTCCGCTCGAGCGACTCGGCGCACCCATTCCGAAATTCACCCGGCGGCTCGTCTCGGACGCCCCGACGGCACCCGAATTCCCGGCCGTTCGATCGAGCGCGCGCGATGCCCACGATTCTCCACGCGCCCGATTCGGCCGTGCGCCGGGGGCCGGCCCAGCCCTTCCGTCACGTGACCGGAATCCGCGCGAACACCGCGATAACCAGAACCCGGGCGTGTGCGACGCACCTGTCGGTACCGATCGGTAGGCTGCGGGAGTGCCTGAATTGCCGGAGATTGTGGCGCTCGAGCAGTTCTTGAGCGCCCATGCGACGGGAGCGGTGGTCGGGCGGGTGGATGTCGCGGCGCTGAGCGTGCTCAAGACATTCGACCCGCCGATCACCGCGTTGTCGGGGCGCGACGTCACCGGGGCGGGGCATTGGGGCAAGCACGTCGGGCTGGACTGCGACGGGATCTGGCTGATCACGCATCTGTCGCGGGGCGGGTGGCTGCGGTGGATCGACGAACCCAGCCAGACACCGCCCAAGCCCGGCAAGGGGCCGCTGGCCCTGCGCGTGCACCTGTTCACCCCCGAGGGCGCGACGCCCGCGTTCGATCTGACCGAGGCCGGGACCAAGAAGCGGCTGGCCGTGTGGGTGGTGCGCGATCCGCAGGAGGTGGCGGGCATCGCCCGGCTGGGGCCGGACGCCATGGCGGTGACCGAGCCCGAGTTCGCCGAACTGCTGCGGGGCACCTCGCAGCGGATCAAGAACGCGCTGACCGATCAGACCGTGCTGGCCGGGATCGGCAACGCCTACTCCGACGAGATCCTGCACACCGCCAAGCTCTCGCCGTTCGCCACCGCCTCCGGCCTCGACGCCGAGCAGGTGGCCCGGCTGTTCGCGGCCATGCGGGCGATCCTGACCGACGCCATCGCCCGGTCGGTCGGGCAGGACGCGGCCCGGCTCAAGGGCGAGAAGCGATCCGGTATGCAGGTGCACGGGCGAACCGGCCTGCCGTGCCCGGTGTGCGGCGACATCGTGCGCGAAGTGGCGTTCGCGGACAAGTCCTTTCAGTACTGCGCGACCTGCCAGACCGGCGGCAAGATCCTGGCCGACCGCCGGATGTCCCGGCTGCTCAAGTGATCTGCCCGGAACTGCAGACGGGCACCGCCCACGAAGCCGTGCTCCGCGGGCGGGTCTTCGGCCCGGGCCAGTGACCGCCGGAACCGGCGCTCAGGTCAGCGCGGGAACCCTGATACCTTGCCAGGCCAGGCGTTTGGCCCGTTCCGGGTCGAACTCCACCCGCTGCGGCGAGTCGATGATCATGGTCGCCCGCTCGTCCTCGGTGTAGGCGGGCCAGGCCGCCAGCGGAGCTCCGGTGCGCGCGAACGACAGCCAGTTCCGCTGAAACTGTTCGGACACCGAGTTGAACGCCCGCTGCCCGCCCGCCGCGGACAGCGCCCGCCCGAACGGCGTGGCCGTCGCGCCGAAGACGGGGATCAGATCCAGCGCGTGCGTCGCCCCGAAGCCCGCGAGTTGCAGTGCGCGCGGGGCGAAGTCGTAGCGGTAGGCGTAGGTGGGCGCGTACCGGCTGTGCCCGGACATGACCTCCAGCGACGGTCGCCAGAACGTGAAGTCGCCGCCGACGCGCACCGCCACCCTCGGCTTGGGAAAGCCCGGATAGGCGCCGAGCACCCGGGTCTCGGCGTCGCCGCCCACCTGTCGCAGCAGGCGGCGCATGCGCGCGGGCGTGGTGGGCAGGGTGTCGTCGAAGCGGGAGAACAGCGTGCCCTCGTCCCGATTCGTGCCGATGATGAGCGGCACCCGGTGCGCGCTCCCGCCGGCGAAGGCGTCGATGATCGGCAGCGGCAGGAAGTCGCCGTCCACCTGCGGCGCGACCGGGAACAGCCCGGGCTGATCACGCATGACCGCGCTGACGGCGTGATCCACCGCGCTGCGAATCCGGTTCGGGGTCGCGGTGAGCAGCGCCTGCGCGCCGTCGCCCGCGCCGAGCTGCTCGACGCAGCGGCGGGCGAAGAGTGTGGCGTCGGCCTGCGACGGCCCCCAGTCCGCGGGCGGGCTCTGGGAGATGGCGCGGTGGAACAGTCCGGCCGCCGCGGGGGTGGCCATGAGCGCGAGTACCGCGTGCGCACCGGCCGATTCGCCGAAGATGGTGACGTTGCCCGGGTCGCCCCCGAAGGCCGCGATGTTGTCGCGCACCCACTCCAGCGCCGCCACCTGATCGCGCAGGCCCAGGTTGTTGTCGAATCGGTGTGCGGGCGTGGAGTATTCGCTGAAGTCCACGTAGCCGAACGCACCGAGCCGGTAGTTGACCGACACCACGATCACGTCGCCGCGCAAGGCCAGCCGGCTGCCGGAGTAGAGCCGCAGCGCCGAGGTGCCCAGCAGGTACCCGCCGCCGTGGATGAACACCATCACCGGGCGCGGGGTGGCGGCGGGCGTGTTCGGGGCGGTGACGTTCAGGGTCAGGCAGTCCTCGCCGGTCGGCTGCTGCTGCCGCGGCCCGATCTGCGCGCCGCGCCGATGCTGCATGGCCGCGAACCCGAAGTGGGTCGCGTCGCGCACCCCGGTCCAGGGCTGCACCGGCTGTGGCGCGCGGAACCGCAGCTCGCCGACGGGCGGCGCGGCGAAGGGAATGGACCGCCAGCGTGAAACCCGCCGGCCCCGCAGGCCGCGGACGCCGCCGTCGGCGGTCGTGATGTCTGTCGTTGCCACCATGTGCCTACCCACTCGCTCCGCCGGCACCGCGTCGTGCCGGTCGCGACGGCTCGGCCGCGCGTGCGCGCACGGCCGCCGCCGTCCATCGATGGTAGCCACGCGCTCGGCCGGGCCGGCAGAGCGGAACGGCCATCTACTGCAGGTAGCCCTCGACCTGTCGCGCCGAGTTCGCCTGCGCCTCGTCGGGGTTGCGGCCCTGGTCGATGCGGGCGCGGCGCTGGCGCAGCAGATCCCAGCACTGGTCCAGCATGACCTCGAGTTCGGCGAGCTGACGGCGTTCGGTCTCCGGGTCGATCTCGCCCTGCCCGCTGGCGGCGCGCAGCTCGTGTTCCCTGTCGACGAGGCCCTTGATCCGCGCGAGGATGTCCTGTTCGCTCATGCTCTCGTACCCACTTCGGTAGTCGTAGGGTGGTCCGCCTGGCTTACCCGGACCACTGTACGACTTCGGCCAGCGCGGCCCCGGCCAGGCGGACCGCCACCGGCAGTTCCGCCCCGGACAGCGCCGCATAACCGAGCGCGATGCCGAAGGTGTGTCGCGGCCCGAGGTGGTGGCGGCCGAGTCCGTCGAGGTAGACCCCGCGCGCCCGGGCGGCTTCCAGCGCCCGGTCCTCCTGTTCCTGTGTGTCGAGCGGCACCACGAGATGGGACCCGGCGTCGTCGCCGCGCGCCGCCAGCCCGAAGGCCCGCAGTTCCTCGATGACCAGGGCCCGGCGCACCGGCATGTCCCGGCGCAGGCGGCGCAGGTGCCGGGCCAGATCGCCGTTGCGCGCCAGTTCGGCCACGACCTGCTGCCCGGCGGGCGCGGGACCGGTGCCGGTGGCCTCGCGGTGCGCCAGCACGGCCTCGGCCACGGCGGGCGCGGCGACCAGCCAGCCGATGCCCAGGGTCGGTGTCAGGATCTTGCTGGTGGTGCCCAGGTGCACGACCACGTCGGGGGCGAGCGTGGCCAGCAGTGGCAACGGCGTTGTGTCGTAACGGAGTTCGCCGTCGTAGTCGTCCTCGAGGACCAGTGCGCCCCGGCGGCGAGCGAAGTCGACGAGTTCGACGCGGCGCGCGGCGGGCATGCGCGCGCCGAGCGGAAACTGGTGCGCGGGTGTGCAATACACCGCCTTGGCGTCGTCCGGCAGCAGATCGACCCGCAGCCCCCGCTCGTCCACGGGCACCGGCACCGGCCGCATGCCCGCGGCCCGCAGGGCGCCGACGGCCCGCACGTAGCCGGGATCCTCGATCGCGACCACATCGCCCGGGCGCAGCCGGGCGGCGGCGATTTCCTGTACGGCGGAACTGGTTCCGGCGGTGGACAGCACCACCGAACCGCTGCCCGCGCCGAGTCCGCGATGGCGCAGCAGATGTTCGGCGACGGCCGCCCGGTACTCGGGCTCGCCCGCTCGATCGCGCCGGATCAGCGGTGTCCGGTCCGAGGCCGCGCGCCAGGCCCGCCGCCACGCGGCCCGGTCCAGGGTCTCGATGCTGGGCGCGCCCGCGCCCAGATCCAGCAGTCCCGCCAGCGGATTCGCCCGTTCGCCCGGCTCGGAGCGCTCCCCCACCGGTGCGGGCGCGGCGGTCAGATAGGTCCCGGACCCGTGCCGTCCGCCGATCCAGCCCTCGGCGTGCAGTTGGTCGTAGGCGGCGGTGACCACGGTCCGGCTCACGCCCAGGCGCGCCGCCAGCTCCCGCGACGAGGGCAGCCGGTCCCCGTCGCGCAGCGCGCCCGCCGCGGCGGCCCCGCGCAGCCCGTCGGCCACCTGCACCGCCAGCGGCGCGGCCGCCGCGCGATCGACGGTGAACGGCAGATCGTCCACCACCGCCCGCCCGCGCCGGCCCCGCGTGGTGCGCGCCGGCGGCTGTGCCCGCTCGCTCATGAAGTGGCCTCCGCGCAATCGGGAATTCGGACCGCTACTGGTAGCGCAGCAGGTAGGTGTCCATGATCCAGCCCTTGGCCTCGCGCAGGGCGGCCCGGCGGCGCACGATCCGCTGTTCCACGATGCGCAGCGGGCCCTCGATGATCACCTCGTCGGGCATGCCGAGGTACGCGCCCCACCAGATGTAGATGTCCTCGCCCGGAATCTGCGTGAACGAGCAGTCCGCGTCCAGCATGACCAGCGTGGACTGCCCGGCGGGCATCCCTTCTTCGCGCAGGCGGCGGCCGGTGGTCACGTGCATCGGCTCGCCGATCTCGTGCAGCACGATGCGATGCGCCGCGGCCAGGGCCTGCACGCTGGTGATGCCGGGAATGACCTCGAAGTCGAAATGCACGACCTCGCGCTCCAGCACGCGTTCCACGATGCGCAGGGTGCTGTCGTAGAGCGCGGGATCACCCCACACCAGGATGGCCCCGATCCCGTCCGCGTCGGCGAACGCGGCCTCGAGACGCTCCGCGCGCGCCTCGTGCCAGTCGGTGACCGCGCCCCGGTAGGCGTCGTCGGCGTGCGCCGCGGGCACGCTGCGATCGCGCGGCGGATCGGCGATCTCCACCACCCGATGCGGCTGTTCGGCGTATTCGGCGAGAATGCCGGCGCGCACGTCGACCAGTTCCTGTTTCTCCGCGCCCTTGCCGATGACGAAGAACGTGGTGGCCTGGCGTATGGCCTTGACGGCCTGCACCGTCACCTGGTCGGGATTACCGGCGCCGATTCCGATCACAAAGAGCTTCCGCACGGTGCGTAAGCTTGCCAGGCGTGAACAGTGCCTCTCGAGACCCCCGGAGCACGGCCGCCGGTGACACCCAGTACGAGGATCTGCTCAGGCTCGTTCTCGAGTCGGGCACTCCCAAGTCGGACCGGACCGGTACCGGCACCCGCAGTATTTTCGGGCACCAGCTGCGCTATGACCTGTCGCGCGGTTTCCCGCTGATCACCACCAAAAAGGTGCATCTGAAATCCATTGTCTACGAATTGCTCTGGTTCCTGCGCGGCGATTCGAACGTCACCTGGCTGCGGGAGCACGGGGTCAGCATCTGGGACGAGTGGGCCGACGCGAACGGCGACCTGGGCCCGGTCTACGGCGTGCAGTGGCGATCCTGGCCCACCCCGGACGGCGCCCACATCGACCAGATCAGCCAGGTGCTGCGGACCCTGCGCGAGGATCCGGATTCGCGGCGCATGATCGTCTCGGCCTGGAACGTGTCCGAACTCGATCGCATGGCGCTGGCCCCGTGCCACGCCTTCTTCCAGTTCTACGTCGCCGACGGCAAGCTCTCCTGCCAGCTGTACCAGCGCAGCGCGGACCTGTTCCTGGGCGTGCCGTTCAACATCGCGAGCTACGCGCTGCTGACCCACATGGTGGCGCAGCAGTGCGAGCTCGAGGTCGGCGATTTCGTGTGGACCGGCGGCGACGTGCACATCTACGACAATCACGTGGATCAGGTGCGCGAGCAGCTGACCCGGGAGCCGTACCCGTTCCCGCGCCTGGCCCTGCGGCGGGCGGCGTCGCTGTTCGACTACGCGTACGAGGACGTCGAAATCCTGGATTACCAGCATCATCCGGCGATCAAGGCGCCGGTGGCGGTGTGAGCACGGTGCGCACGCGGACCGTCGGGCTGATCTGGGCGCAGACCCCGGACGGGGTCATCGGCCTGGACAACGCCATTCCATGGCGGCTGCCCGAGGACATGGCGCACTTCAAGGAGGTCACCTGGGGGCACCCGGTCGTGATGGGCCGGCGCACCTGGGATTCGCTGCCCGAGCGGTTCCGCCCCCTGGCGGGCCGCCGCAACATCGTCGTGACGCGGCAGGCCGACTGGTCGGCCGCGGGCGCGGAACGGGCGGGCTCGGTGGAGCAGGCGCTCGAGCTGGCCGGCGACGACCCGGTGTGGGTGATGGGCGGCGGCGAGATCTACCGCGCGGCAATGCCTTTCGCGACAGAACTGGTGATCACCGAGGTCGACGCCGACATCGACGGCGACTGCTGGGCCCCCGCCATCGACCCGCACTGGCACGCCGATGACGACGTGTGGCGCGAGTCCGCGGCGGGTCTGCGCTATCGCATCCGCCGTTATGGGCGGGCCCTCGTATAACGCGGGTATCCCGCATGCACCAATTCCCGCAACGAACCCCCGAAACCGCCGATCGGCCGACACGTGTCCGGCATACTCACGGATACTCCGGCGAAAGGCAGTCCATGGACAAGAAATCGCTGACCGCGGTCGCCCGTCAGCAGCTCAAGCTGGCGGCGACGGCATCCAGCGGGCGCAGCTCGCAGACCATCTACGGGGGCCACGCCCACAGTCTGCGCCAGACCGTGATCGCCATGGCGGCGGGCCAGACCCTGGCCGAGCACGAGAACCCGGGCGAGGCCACGATGGTCGTCCTGAGCGGGGTGCTGGCGCTGATCAGCGGCACCAACGAATGGAAGGGGTCGGCCGGGGACCTGCTGGTCATCCCCGACGCGCGGCACAGCGTGAAGGCCGTGGAGGACGTGGCCTTCCTGCTCACGGTCGCGAAATAGCGGCCACACCGCTACCGGTTGGTAGCGGTGCTCCGTCCGGCCTCTAGGCTGGAGCGCATGGGTGAGCCGCAGCCGATCCTGAACCCGCTGTCGCCCGCCGCCATCTTTCTCGTCGTCACCATCGACGAGGGCGGCGAGGCGGTCGTGCGGGACCTGCTCGCAGATCTCCCCGGTCTGCGCCGATCCGTGGGATTCCGCATCCCCGGGGCCGACCTGGCCTGTATCACCAGCATCGGCTCGGCGGCCTGGGACCGCCTGTTCGCCGGGCCCAAACCCGCTGAACTACACGAATTCCCGGGATACGCGGGGGGCAAGCATTCGGCCCCGGCCACGCCCGGCGATCTGCTGTTCCACATCAAGGCCGAAACCCAGTACGCCTGTTTCGAATTGGCGATGGCGCTGGGCGATCGCCTGGCCGGCGCGGGCACCATCGTCGATCAGACCGTCGGCTTCCGCTACTTCGAGCAGCGGGACCTGCTCGGTTTCGTGGACGGCACCGAGAATCCCGAGGGGCAGCTGGCCGTCTCGGCCGCCCTCATCGGCGACGACGACCCCGAATTCGCCGGTGGCAGTTACGTGATCGTGCAGAAGTATCTGCACACCATGGGCGAGTGGAACGCGCTGAGCGTCGATGAGCAGGAGAAGGTCATCGGCCGGCACAAGATGTCGGACTTCGAGCTCTCCGACGACGAGAAGCCCGCCGATTCCCATGTGGCGGTGAACGATCAGGACGACGTCGGCACCATCGTGCGCGCGAACATGCCGTTCGGCAGCGTCAAGGACGGCGAGTTCGGGACGTACTACATCGCCTACGCGGCCTCCCCGAGCGTGACCGAGGAGATGCTGACCCGCATGTTCCTGGGGACCGAGGACGCGGCGTACGACCGCATCCTCGATTTCTCCGAGGCCGTGACCGGCACGAACTTCTTCACCCCGCCCGCGGGGTTCTTCGACGCCCTGCCGGACGCTCCCGGGTCCATGGAAGCGGGACGAGTGGGTAGTACAACCGTTGAGGAGATCCGGGAATCCTCGGCAACCGATGGTGTTGTTCCTTCGGGAAACGGATCCCTGGGCATCGGCACGTTGAAAAGGAGCTAAGGCATGAACAACCTCCACCGCGAACTCGCTCCGATCACCTCCGCCGCCTGGGCGGCGATCGAAGAGGAGGCGAGCCGAACCTTCAAGCGGCACATCGCCGGTCGGCGCGTGGTCGATCTGTCGGGACCGCACGGGGACGACTACTCCGCGGTCACGGTCGGGCGCACCGCCCCGATCGAGTCCCCCGGGGAGGGCATTCAGGCCCGGCAGCGCGTGGTGCTCCCGCTGGTGGAACTGCGGGTGCCGTTCGTGCTGAACCGCTCCGAGCTCGACAACGTCGAACGCGGCGCGAAGGACACCGACCTGGACGCGGTCAAGGAGGCGGCGAAGAAGATCGCCTTCGCCGAGGATCGCGCCATCTTCGAGGGCTTTCCGGCCGCGGGCATCACCGGCGTGCGGTCCTCGAGCGTCTGCGAACCGGTCAAGCTGCCGGTCGATGAGCGCCTGACCCCCGAGGCCGTCGCCCAGGCGCTGTCCAAGCTGCGGCTGGCCGGTGTGGACGGCCCGTACTCGGTGCTGCTGTCGGCCGATCTGTACACCGCGGTCAGTGAGACCTCGGACCACGGGCATCCGATTCGCACCCATATCGAACGCCTCATCGACGGCGACATCATCTGGGCCCCGGCCATCGACGGCGCGTTCGTGCTGTCCACCCGCGGCGGCGACTTCGATCTGCAGATCGGGCAGGACCTGTCCATCGGCTACCTGTCGCACGACGCCGACACGGTCCAGCTGTACTTCCAGGAGAGCCTGACGTTCCTGGTCTACACCGCGGAAGCGGCCGTGGCGCTGGAGTCCTGAGCCCCGGACCGCGCGGTGCGAGGCCGCCGACGCGCCCGGTCCGCACCCAGTCTGGGTGCGGACCGATCCGCGCCCGGCGGCGTGAACGAACTCCTGTCGATCGATACTCACCGCGATTCGCGGCCTCATCCGAGACCGCACCGGCTGTCCTGCCGCTGATTCCGCGCTGAGTCCGGACGAGCGGGGGGACATCATGGCGTGGAGCGGCGATCCGATCTGGCTTGCCGATGTATTGCGGGCCGCGGGCCTGCGCGTCCTGGAACACGACGGCTGGAAAGAGCGCGGGCACGGCGACTTCCGTGACATCCGCGGTGTCCTGTGCCATCACACGGCCGGCGGCGGCGCCAACGATTGGCGCATCGTGCAGGACGGCCGCCCCGATCTCCCGGGTCCGCTCGCCCAATTGGTGCTGGAGCGCGACGGGCTGTACCGGGTGATCGCGGCCGGTGTCTGCTGGCATGCCGGGCGCGGCCGGTGGCCGGGGTGGCCCACCGACAACGCCAACTGGCACACGATCGGCATCGAGGCCGTCTCCCGGGGCGACGGATCGGATTGGACGCCGGTGCAATTGGACGCCTACCGCCGCGGCTGCGCGGCGATCGTGCGCAGGCTCGGCGGGGGCGATGTGGTCGGGCACAAGGAGTACAGCAGCGAAGGCAAGATCGATCCGGCCGGCATCGACATGGACGTGTTCCGCCGGGAGGTTCGGACCATCATCGACGGAGGGGGCGGGGACATGTCCGATCGGCAGCTCAGCGAGATCCACAACCAGGTGGGTGTGCCGCACGCGGTGCGCACCGCGTTCCAGAAGGTCTTCTACAACGTCAAGGACGGTCAGTTCTGGACCAGGGCCGGCCTGGCCGACATCTGGAACGAGACGGTCTGGGACGGGTACGTGAATCCCGTCGACCTGCTCGACGGCAAGGACGATCCGGATCAGAAACCGGACTCGCCCAACCGGGCCCGGCGCGGAGCGCTGATCTCCTACGTCCTGGCCACCTACCGCGAGGCCACGCTGGCGCGGCGCAACACCGAGAAGATTCTGGAGTTGCTACGGCAGCAGAAGTGACAGCCCGCCCGCTCCGGGCTCACGACGCGGGGTGCGTTCGCTGGAGCGCGGTGGCTCGGCCGGGTACGGTGACGACCGATCGGTCGCGAAGGGCGAGCATGTCGAGGACTGGGAGCCAGTTCGACGATTTGTGAGTGAATGTGATCGAACATGTGTTTGCATGGGTGGGTGAATTTGGCTGAGTGTGCGCGTGCGAACGGTGTGCACCCGCAGACCGCGTACCGGTGGTTCCGGGAGGATCGGATGCCGGTGCCTGCTCGACGGCTGGAGTCGGGCACGCTCTGGGTGGATACCGTAGTGGTGGGCAAGGTCGGTCGGAGTGTGGTGTACGCGCGGATGTCTTCGCACGATCAGCGGGCCGATTTGGATCGGCAGGTGGCGCGGGTGACCGCGTGGGCGACCGGTAATGGGCATGTCGTCGGCGAGGTCGGGTCCGGGCTGAACGGGACGCGGCCGAAGTTGCGGCGGATCTTGTCGGATCTGTCCGTGTCGGTGGCGGTCGTGGAGCATCGAGACCGCTTGGCCCGCTTCGAGGTCGAACACCTCGAAGCGGCGCTTCGTGCGTCCGGTAGGCGGATCGTGGTCGCCGATCCGGGTGAGACGACCGATGATCTGGTACGAGACATGATCGAAGTCCTGCCCTCGATGTGTGATCGCCTGTATGGCCGTCGGGGCGTGCGTAACCGTGCGATGCGCGCGGTCACCGCCACGAAAGGCGAACCGGGCCAGGTGATCTGATGGCGCGGTTCGAGGTTCCGCCGGGGTGGGTGGTGCAGGCGTACCGGTTCGCGCTCGATCCGACTCCGGCGCAGGAGCGCGTGTTCCGTTCCCACGCCGGGGGTGCCCGCAAGGCCCACAATACGATGCTGGCTCTGGTGAAAGCGGTCATGGACCAGCGCACGGCCGAACGGTCCTACGACATCGGCGAAGCCGAGTTGACACCGTCGTTGAACTGGACGCTGCCCGGGCTGCGTAAGGAATGGAATGTCCGTAAGGGTGTGGTCGCGCCGTGGTGGGGTGAGAACTCGAAGGAGGTATACAACTCCGGCCTCGACGCCCTCGCGCGCGCCCTGGACGCGTGGAACAAGTCCCGCACCGGTAGGCGGGCTGGGAAACAGGTCGGGTTTCCCAAGTTCAAGAACGCGCGGTCCCGCCGGTCGGTGCGGTTCACCACCGGCACCATCGGGGTCGACGCCGACCGCCATCACGTGAGATTGCCGCGGGTCGGGCGGATCAAGACACACGAGTCGACCCGAAAGCTGCGCCGGCGCATCGAAACCGGAACCGCGCGAGTGCTGTCTGCCACCCTCGCTCAGGACGCGTCCGGTCGCTGGCACGTCGCGTTCCAGACTCTCGTCGCCCGCGCTGTCGAGGTTCCCGGTCGCGGCGGTTCGGGTGTGCCTGTGGTGGGTGTCGATGTCGGGGTGAAGGCCGACTCCCTGCTGGTCGTCGGCGCACCCGATGGCCGCGAGGTCGCTCGCGTTCGGGCCCCGAAATCCCTGACGAGTGCCCAGAACCGGCTGCGGGCCCTGCAACGCCGCGCGGCCCGCCGGATCGGGCCCTACGACCCGCACACCCAGGTCCGAAGGCGGCCGTCGAACCGCTGGCGGCGGACCCAGTCGCGGATCGGGCGCACGCACACCCATGCGGCGGCCGTGCGTCGTGATGTGCTGAACAAGGCGACCACCGACCTCGCTCGGCGTCACCGGGTCATCGTGGTGGAGACCTTGAACGCCTCGGGGATGCGCGTAGGCGGCGGTGCCCGTAAACGGGGGCTCAACCGGCCCCTCGCCGACGCCGCGTTGGCCGAGGTTCGGCGGATGCTCACCTACAAGACTCGTTGGTACGGTTCGGTTCTCCTCGAAGCCGATCGGTTCTTTCCTTCGTCCAAGACGTGTTCCGGCTGTGGCAGGCGAAAGCCAAACCTGACCCTGGCCGATCGGATATACGAGTGTGGACACTGCGGTGTGGTGATCGATCGTGATCTCAATGCCGCGATCAATCTTGCCCGCCTCGGCGGGACCGGTACCGGGAGTAGCCCGGCCGCCCACGCTTCGGTGGGAAACGGACGTGGAGCCAGGCGGGAGTCCGCGACCACGACAGTGGTCAACGCAGCAGGCGAAGAAACGTCAACCCGGCACAACCACATGGTTGATCAGACCGGGACTGCCACACCGCAAGGTGCGGCTGTCTGATGATACCGAGCATGCTTATATTTGCTCACCAGACGACAACGGTTGGGGCGCAATGACGACGATGGTGCGGGCGGGCGTCGTGCCCGGGCGGCGGGCCGCGGCCTACGGTGGCGCGGCGCTGGCGGTGACCATCGCCGTCACCCTGACCACGGTGGGCGTCTTCGGCTGGAATCGGGTGTTCACCGGGCTGCTGCTCGGGGTGGCCGCGGGACTCACGGTGCTGTTCCTGCTCTTCGGCCGGGACGGGCTGGTGCTCAGCGACGAGGCGATCGTGCAGCGCACCCCGTGGGGTGCGCTCGGCATCGAGTGGGACCGCGTGGTGGCGGGCCGGTTCGCCCTGGACGAGAAGGGCCGCTGGTCGCTGGCGCTGGATCTCAACGGCGGTTCCGAGCAGCACGGCGAACTGGTGCTGCTGTCGATTCCGCCGGTGGTGGGACCGGTCGCCAACGCCTACGACATGCGCAAGCGCGAGCAGGTCAACGAGATTCGGGAGCTGCTGCGGAACAAGCGGATTCCGGTGACGCTGCTGCCGGAGATCGCGGCGGCGCTGCAGCAGCACTGGCGGATCGCACCGCCGACCCGCTGACCCCGCGCGGCCGGTGGCTAGGGTGGACGCCGTGATTCGCACAGCGGCACTGGCGTATATCCGGGACCGTCGGCTGTTGCAGGCCAGGTCCACGGGCAAAGAAGTCTTCTACATGGCGGGCGGCAAGATCGACCCGGGCGAGACGCCCGAGTCGGCGCTGCACCGTGAGGTCCGCGAGGAGCTCGGGGTCGAGACCGTGTCGGTCCGTGAGCTCGGCGTCTTCGAAGCCGAGGCGTACGGGCACACGCCGGGCACCCGGCTGCACATGACGTGCTATCTCGGTGAGCTGAGCGCGGATCCGCGGGCGTCGGGCGAGATCGCCGAGCTGCGCTATTTCACGCTCGGCGAGTACGCCGCCATGGACCACGTGGCGCCGGGTTCGCTGCTGGTCTTCCAGCGCCTGCGCGGGCTGGACCTCATCGATCCCTGACCGAGCCGACGCCGCTCCCGTCCGCGGTCAGTCGGATTCGCCCGGCGCCGTGCGCTTTTCGAGGGCCGCCGGGGTAGCCGTCTCGGCGGCGGTCGCGCGGTGCGGGATCTTGGTCGCCGCGGCCAGGCCGAGCGCGAGGAAGATGGCCGCGGCCAGCAGGGTGGTGCGGGTGGCGTCGGCGAAGCCCTGTTCCAGCGCGTCCAGCACCGCGGGCGCGCCGCCGTGTTCGCGCACGCCGTCGATGGCGCCGCCGCCGGATTCGCGGGTGGCGGTCGCGACCGTGCCCGCGGCCGCGGCGGGCAGATCGGGCACCTCGTCCAGGCGGCGCGGCAGGTCGTGGCCCAGGGCCGCCGAGAGCAGCGCGCCCAGCACGGCGACGCCGAAGGCCGAGCCGAGTTGGCGCACCGTGCTCTGGGTCGCCGACCCCTGGCCCGAGTACTCCGGCGGCACGTCGCCCAGCACGGTCCCGGTGAGCTGCGCCGAGGCCATGCCGAGTCCGAGTCCGTAGCCGACCAGGATGACCGCCAGCCAGACCGGGGAGATGTGCGGCGTCACGCAGAGCGCGGCCACGGCGATGGACACCGCCTCGAGTGCCAGGCCGATCTGCACCACCCGCACCGCGCCGACCTTGCGGACCAGTCCCTCGGCGACGCCGGCCGACAGGAACGCGCCGACCGCCATCGCGGCGAGCACGTAACCCGCACCGAGCGTGGACAATCCGAGCACGTTCACCATGAACAGCGGCAGCACGAACAGCAGGCCGAATTCGCCGAGCGCGACCGCGAAGGCGGTGATGTTGCCCCAGCGGAAGCTGGGAATGCGGAACAGATGCGGGTCCAGCAGCGCCGAGCGCCCGATGAGATTGCGGTGCAGCTCCCATTTGATGAACAGGAACAGGGCCAGCGCGCCGAGCACGAACAGGATGGGCACCGGTGAGATGGGCGCGGTGGCCGACCAGGTGAACCCGGCGAGCGGGAATTCGCGCAGCGGCTTCCACCAGCCGTAGGTCTGCCCCTCGATGAGGGCGAAGACGATCAGGGCGAAACCGGCCGCGCTGAGAAGGAATCCGTCCACGTCCAGACCGGGAGCGCTGGTTTTCATCTTGGTCTCGGGCACGAACAGCACGAGGCCGACCAGCACGACCACGCCGAGCGGGATGTTGACCAGGAAGATCCAGGGCCAGGTGTAGTTGGTGGTCAGCCAGCCGCCGGCGAGCGGGCCGATGGCCGCGACGCCCGCGATAACCGCGCCCCAGACGGCGAAGGCGATGACCCGGTCGCGGCCCCGGAAGAGCGCGTTCATGGTGGCCAGGGTGCCGGGCATGACCGCCGCCGCGCCGATGCCCTGCACGATGCGGCCCAGGATGAGCGGCCAGGCCGCGGTCGCCGAGGCGGCGAGCACGCTGCCGGCGAGGAAGATCAGCACGCCGACGGCGAAGACCAGGCGGCGGCCGAAGCGGTCGCCGAGGCGGCCCGCGGTGATGAGCAGCGCGGCCAGCACGACCGCGTAGATGCTGGTGATCCATTGCGCCTGAGTGAAACTCAGATTCAGATCGGCGATGATGACCGGCAGCGAGACCGTGACGATGGTGCCGTCGAGCACCACCATGGACAGGCCCAGCGCCAGTACCGCGAGGGTGATCCATTTCCTGCCGGAGTTCGCCTCGAGCTCGTCGAGGTCGTCGCGCCGTGCTTCCGTCATCTGTCGCTCCCGCCGCGCAGTGTGGCCGCCGTCGAAGGGCCGATGTCCTGGGTAGCTATCGATATGCCGTATGACTGTCGCTCAGTGTAGTTGCCAGCGGCTGGACAATAGCCCAAGGTCACGGCAGCACAACGAGTTGCGCGCGATTCGGCTGTTCCGGCCCGATATCGATCTTGAACGAGATGTCGGACACAACCCCGAAGCAGCGGCCGAGGGGTTCGCAGCCGAGGGTTTGCCAGTCCGCGCATCCCCGCCGAAAAGCGGTCGTGACCCGGGCGATGGCGGCGCGTGCCGGCGGCTCCGCGCGGGGCGAAGCGGCCTGTAACGAGGGGGACAGCGAGTGTCCGAATCGGATACGTTGGTGCGCGTGTCGATGATGAAGGGTTCCAACGTGCCGGTCGGCGCGGCCGCGGTCCGAGTCGAACTGGGGTGGCAGGGGGGTCCCGGCGTTCCGGACGCCGACGCGTCGGCGCTGTTGCTGGCCGGGGGCCGGGTGCGCTCCGATGCCGACTTCGTGTTCTACAACCAGCCCGCGCACGCCTCGGGCGCGGTGCGCTACGAGGGCAAACAGCAGGGCCCGCAGATCACCGACGTGCTGTCGGTGAATCTGGCGCAGGTCGAACCGCAGATCGAGACCATCGTCATCGCCGCCTCCTCCGACGGGGGCACTTTCGCCCAATTGCGCGGTCTGCACGTGCGACTGGTCGACGCGAGCAGCGGCGCGGAACTGGCGCGCTTCGATTCCACCGACGCCTCCGCCGAGACCGCCTTCGTCCTGGGCGAGCTGTACCGCCGCCAGGGCGCGTGGAAGTTCCGTGCCGTCGGACAGGGCTACACGGCCGGATTGGCTGGACTGGCAACGGATTTCGGTATCACCGTCGACGAGCCGAGCCCGCAGCCCGCCCCGGTGCAGTCGGCGCACAGCGCCCCGACGCAGCCGGACTACGCTCCGCCGCAACCGCATCAGGCGCCGTCCGCACCGAATTTCCCGCCGCCGCAGCCGAATCAGCAGCCGCCCGCGCCCGCCGCGCCGGTGAATCTCGGCAAGATCTCGCTGACCAAGGAAGCCCCGGCCATCTCGCTGACCAAGTCGGGCGCGACCGGCGGCATCATGCGGGTCAACCTGAACTGGTCGGTGCCCGGCGCGAGCAGCGGGCTGTTCGGGCGCAAGCGCGGCGGCAACGGCGGGCTCGATCTGGATCTGTGCTGCTTCTGGGAGCTGACCGACGGGACCAAGGGCTGCATCAGCCCGCTGGACACCATGGGCAATCTGCACCGGGCCCCGTTCATCGAACTGGATCAGGACGATCGCAGCGGCGCGAGTGCGGGCGGGGAGAACCTGTCCATCAATCTCGATCACACGGCGCGGTTCCGCCGCATCCTGGTCTTCGCCTCGCTGTACGAGGGCGCGGAGGACTTCCGGGGCGTGCACGCGACCGCCACGCTCTACCCGCGCGATGCCCCGCCGATCGAGATGGAGGTCAGCGGCTGCGTCGACGACTCCCGCGAGATGGTGCTGGCGATCATCGAGAACGTGAACGGTGAACTGGTGGTGCGCCGCGAGGGTGTGTTCGTGCGCCCGCCGGACGGTCACCGCTTCTGGGGCAAGCTCGCGGTCGATCAGGCCTACCGCTGGGAGCTCAAGTGGGGCACCTCCAAGGGCAAGTCCTGAACAGCCTGCCCTAGGCGAGCAATTCGGCTGCGGCGGAACCGATCTCGGTCAGTTCCCCGCGCCACCCCAGCAGGCGCAGCACGGCATCGGGGATGAGCTTTTCGGCGTACTCGGGCGATTCCCCTTCGTCCGAGCGGATATTGATGACCGATTCGACGAGCCGGAAGGGCAGCAGCTCCGCGCCGGGCACGGCGGTGTTCCCGGCCACGGTGATGACCTCGGCGGCGAGGGTCTCGTAGTGGCGGCGCAGTTCGTCGCGGCGTTCGCGGAACGCGGCGAAGCGTTCGCTGCGCAGTTCCGGGAGCAGGTAGAGCGCACCGAGATTCCAGCGGGCGGAACACAATTGGCGGACATCGAACGCCGCCAGCGCGTAGAGCCGCACGGCGGCGGGCGCGAGTGCCGCATGCTCCGGGTCCGCTCCCCCGGCCAGGCGTTCGGCCAGTTCCAAAGGCCCGGCGATGGTTTCGGCCAGCAACGCGTCCAGGATGTCGTCCTTGGCGCCGAAGTGGTGGTACAGCGACGCCTGGCGGATGCCGACCGCGTCGGCGATGCCGCGGGTCGAGGTGCTGCCGTATCCGTTGGCGGTGAACAGTTCGGCGGCGGCGTCCAGGATCTCGGCGCGCGGCGTCTGTCCCGCGCGGCGGCGAGGTTCGAGACGGGGGCGTCCGGGTCCGACTTGGGTCACGCCCCCATTCTGTCCTACCCCGCGTCGCGGCCCGCCCGGCGCATACCCGCCTCGCGCCGCGTCCGGGCCCGTCGTGAGGTTCCTGTCACTCGATAGAAATACCGGCAATGCAGAAGTTACGGCGGGAGACCTGACGGATACATCGGCGTCATCGGATCAGCGATCGCGATAGGAAAACTTTCACTCGATAGATATTCATCGCTGCGAAAGATCCGCCCATGGTTGCCTCCGCCGAGTCCCGCACGCCCGACCACCCGCCGAGCACCCTGCCCGCATCGAGTACCGCCGGCGCCGACAGCGCCGATCTCGCAGGCTTCGGCTACGAACCCGTCCTGCACCGCAAACTCGGCCGCTTCGCCTCGTTCGCGGCCGGCTTCTCGTTCGTCTCCATCCTGACCACGATCTTCCAATTCTTCGGCCTCGGTTACTCGTTCGGCGGCGCCGCGTTCTTCTGGACCTGGCCGCTGGTGTTCCTGGGCCAACTGCTGGTCGCGCTGAACTTCGCCGAACTGGCGGCGCGGTACCCCATCTCGGGCGCGATCTACCAGTGGGCCCGGCGCCTGGGCGGGGAACTCGTCGGCTGGTTCGCGGGCTGGATGATGATCATCGCCCAGATCGTCACCGCCGCCGCGGCCGCCATCGCGCTGCAGGTGGTGCTGCCCTCGATCTGGGACGGCTTCCAGATCATCGGCACCGAGACGGCGCTGACCTCCTCGGACGGCGCGATGAACGCGGTGCTGCTGGGCAGCGTGCTGCTGGCCTTCACCACCACCATCAACGTCATCGGCATCGACCTCATGTCGAAGATCAATTCGATCGGCGTGACCATCGAGATCGTCGGTGTGGCCGCGGTGATCGCGCTGTTCTTCACCCACGCCGAACGCGGTCCGGCCGTGGTGCTGCAGACCGATACCGCCGCGCCGGGGCCGTACTGGGCCGCGTTCCTGGTCTCGGGCCTGATGGCCGCCTACGTGATGGTCGGATTCAATTCCGCCGGTGAGCTTTCCGAGGAGACCAAGAACCCGCGTCAGGTCGCCCCGCGCACCATCATCAGCGCGCTCACCGCCTCCGCCCTGGGCGGCGGCCTGATCCTGCTCGGCGCGCTCATGGCCGCGCCCAGCCTGACCGACGGCGCCCTGGGCTCGCAGGGACTCGGCTACGTCATCACCGCCAAGCTCGGCACCCCGGCGGGCAAGGTCGTGCTCGGCTGTGTCGCGGTGGCGGTCATCGTGTGCACCCTGGCGATTCAGACGGCCGGATCGCGGCTGCTGTTCTCCATGGCCCGCGACGGCAAGCTGCCCTTCGCCGCCAAGCTGGCCGCGGTGCATCCGCGCTACGGCACCCCGGTCCTGCCGGCGGTGGTGGTCGGCGTGCTCGGGATCGTGCTGCTGGTGATCAACCTCGGCAACCCGGCCATCTTCGCGACCCTGGCCAGCGTCTGCATCGTCATGATCTACCTGGCCTACGCGCTGGTGACCGTGCCGCTGCTGATCCGCCGGCTCCGGGGCACGCACGGGTTCGAACGCACCGACGCCGACGGCACCCCGCTGTTCAGCCTGGGGCGCTGGGGAATTCCGGTCAATATCGCGGCCGTCGCCTGGGGCCTGGCCATGGCGGTGAACCTGGCCTGGCCGCGACCGGAGATCTACACCCCGCAGGGCGGCGCCTGGTGGATGCTCTGGGCCGCACCGCTGTTCGTGCTGCTCTCGATCGCCGTCGGCGCGCTGGTGTACCGCACGGTGACGCCCCGGACGGCCGAATCCGCCGAAACCCTCTCCCCCACCGCGGAACCCGCCGTCGAACCGGCCTGATCCGGCGGCCCGAACCGCCGAGCACGACATCGCGCAGCACATCCACCCGCCGCTCGCCGACGAGCGGCGCACGGAAGGAGTTCTCATGACGACGACCACCGCGGATACCACGAGCGCCCGGGCGCACGCCCGGGCGCAGGCAGCGGCCGCGACCCGCAACGGCCCGGTCCTGCCCGAGGGCATCGAGCCGGCGAGAGTCACCTTCGCCCAGCGGATTCCGCCGGGCGGCTACGCGAATGTCGTGCTCGGCCGGGGCACTCGGCTCCGGCTGTCGGATCCGGCGGGCTCGGCGTGCGCGCACCTGCTGCTCCTGCGCGCCGAATCTCCCTGGGAGCGGCTCAATGTCGCCGATACCGTGAAAGTACCGTGGCAGGCGTATCTGGGGGCCGGACATCCCCTGCTGTCCGATCAGGGCCGGGTACTGGCCACCGTGCTGACCGACACCTCGGGTCACCACGACACCCTGTGCGGCCCCTCGGACGCCGCCCGGGCGCGCTTGCGGATGGCCGGGGTCAAGCAGGGCCTGGAACCCCGCGACATCGGCCCGACGGTGTCGTTCTTCCGGGGCGTGCGGGTCGAGGCGGACGGCTCGCTCGTCTCGACCGGCGGCGCGGGCGCGGGCGGCGCGGTCGAACTGCTGATCCACCTGCCGGTGACCCTGCTGCTCGCCAACGCCGAACACCCCCTCGATCCGGTCCCGCCGACCGACCTCGACGCGGTGGCCTGGTCCGCCCCCGCCGATCTGGCCCTGACCCCCAACACCGATCCGGAATACCTGCGCGCGGTGGAGAACACCGAACAGGATTGGCACGCCCGCACCCTGGAGGCCCTCGCATGATCACCGCAGCCCGCACCGTCGTCCTGGACGAGACCGTCCCCGCCAGCGCGCCCTGGTCCACCGTGGTCCGCGCCGGGGAGCAGCTGGAGATCATCGATCTGCACGGCAATCAGGCCGTGGACTGCCTGCTGTACTCGGCCGCCGACCACACCGAGCGCTACAGCGCCCAGGCCACGATCACCGCGCAGCGCAACATCTTCCTGAGCACGGGCAGCGTGCTGCGCACCGACTCCGGGACCGCGCTCATGACCGTTATCGCCGACGAGGTCGGCAATCACGACACCGTGGCCGGGGCCTGCTCGCAGGAGTCCAACACCCTGCGCTACGGCCACCACACCCGGCACCAGCACGCCTGCGTGGAGAACTTCCTGGCCGAGGCCATGAAATGGGGCCTGGGCAAACGGGATCTGGTCTCGAACATCAACTGGTTCATGAACGTGCCGGTGGAGGCCGACGGCACGCTCGGCATCGTGGACGGGCTGTCCGCGCCGGGCAAGACGATCACGCTGCGCGCGGAGATCGACACCCTGGTCCTGGTCTCGAACTGCCCGCAGATCAACAACCCCTGCAACGGTTTCGACCCGACGCCGGTGCGCATGGTGGTGACCCGATGACGACCATGCTGAGCACCCCCGCCGACGCCGCCGCGCCCGCGCCCGAACCCGTGCGCACCATGCACGTGGTTCGCCCCGGCGCGCAGACCACCGTGCAGGACTGGCCCGGCCGGGTCGGCTACTGGCACGTGGGCGTACCGCCGTCCGGGCCGATGGACGACCTGTCCTTCCGGCTCGGCAATCAGGCCCTGGGCAACGCCGCGAGCGCGGCCGGACTCGAATGTGTGCTCGGCGGACCGGCATTGCGCTTCGACGAGCCCACCTGGGTGTGCGTCACCGGCGCCTCGGTGCCCGTCACGGTGAACAGGCAGCCGGTGCGGCAGTGGCGCAGCACGCTGGTGCCCGCCGGCGGGGTGCTCGACGTCGGCACGGTGCGCGGGCCGGGCATGCGGTCCTACATCCTGGTGGCCGGCGGTATCGAGGTGCCCGAATACCTCGGCAGCCGTTCGACTTTCACCCTCGGCAAGTTCGGCGGCGGGAGCGGGCGGGCGCTGCTGGCGGCGGACGAGTTCGCCCTCGGGACGCCCGGCAGGGTCACCGCGGGGGTCACCGGCGACGATCAGCCGGTGCTGACCCGGCGCTGGGAACTGGCCGTCACCGAGGGGCCGCACGGCGCGCCGGAGTTCTTCACCCGCAACGACTTCGACACCATCATCGGCACCGACTACGAGGTGCACTTCAACTCCGATCGGACCGGTGTCCGGCTCATCGGGCCCAAGCCGCAGTGGGCGCGCCCGGACGGCGGCGAGGCGGGTATGCACCCGTCGAACATTCACGACACCGCGTATTCCATCGGCGCACTGGATTTCACCGGTGACACCCCGATCCTGCTCGGGCCGGACGGGCCGAGCCTGGGCGGTTTCGTCTGCCCGGTCACGGTGGTGGCGGCCGAGCGGTGGAAGCTGGGTCAGCTCTGTCCCGGTGACACGGTGCGTTTCGTGCCGGTGCGTGCCGATCGCGCGGCCTCGTTGCGCGAACTGGGCGCCGCACGACGCGCGTCCTGGCCGATCGTGCTGTCCTCGGGCGGCGACGGCGACGACGGGGTGCTGGCGCGGCGCGAGGGCTCGGACAGCGCCGAACCCGCCGTGACCTATCGCCGGGCCGGCAACGACGGCCTGCTCGTCGAATACGGTGACATGACACTGGATCTGGAGCTGCGCGCCCGCGTGCACGCCCTGCACCAGGCGATGCTGGCGCGACGTGAGCCGGGCGTCACCGAACTCACCCCGGGCATCCGGTCGCTGCAGGTGCGGACCGATCCGGACCGGTTGCCGACGGGCAAGCTGCTCGATCTGCTGGCGGAGGTGGAGTCCGAACTGCCCGCCGCGGACGAGCTGGTGGTGCCCAGCCGGACGGTGCGACTGCCGCTGTCCTGGGACGATCCCTCCACCCGCGAGGCCATCACCCGCTACATGCACGGGGTGCGCGCCGATGCGCCGTGGTGCCCGTGGAACATCGAATTCATCCGCCGCGCCAATGGATTGGCCACCGTGGACGAGGTCTTCGACACCGTGTTCGCGGCCGAGTACCTGGTGCTGGGGCTGGGCGATGTGTACCTGGGCGCTCCGGTCGCGACCCCGACCGATCCGCGTCATCGCCTGGTCACCACCAAGTACAACCCGGCCCGCACGTGGACCCCGGAGAACGCGGTCGGCATCGGCGGCGCGTACCTGTGCATCTACGGCATGGAGGGTCCCGGCGGGTACCAGTTCGTCGGGCGCACCACCCAGGTGTGGAATCACCGCTCCACCGGTGTCGGCGAAGATCCTTGGCTGCTGCGCTATTTCGACCGGATCAGCTGGTACCCGGTGAGCGCGGAGGAGCTGCTGGACCTGCGCGCGGACGTGGCGGCCGGGCGCGGTGAGCTGCTCGCGACGGACGGCGAGTTCCGGCTGGCCGACTACCGTCGTTTCCTGGCCGAGAACGCCGATTCCATCGCCGATTTCCGTGCAGGTCAGTCGAAAGCGTTCACCGCCGAGCGCAATTCGTGGCGCGAGGCGGGCGAGCTGACCGAAACGCCCTGACGAGCGGGCTTTTCCGGCGACGCGTCAGCCGGTGATCCGGGTGGCGTCGGGGTTGGCGGTGTCGCGGATGACGCGCAGCGCGGCGGTGACGGTCTCCAGCTGGGCGGGGTCGAGCAGGCCGGTGAACCACTGCTCGACCCCGGCCAGGTAGGCGGGCAGGACCTCGGCCACGCGGTCCGCGCCGGCGTCGGTGAGGACGGCGTAGGCGCTGCGGCGGTCGTGCGGATCCGGTTCGCGGTGGACGAAGCCGTTGCGTTCGAGCCGGTCCACCAGGCGGGTGACGCCGCTGGTGGACAGCCGCGTCTGCACGGCGAGATCGGTCATGCGGAGCCGGCGACCGGGAGAACGGGTCAGGCGCAGCAGCGCGTTGAGGTCCAGGCCCGAGAGCCCGGCCCGGCGGTAGGTGTCCTCCAGCCGGGCGACGAAACCGTCGTGCGCCTCGAACAGCAGACCGGCCATGGTCAGCCGGGGGTCGTCGAAGAGTTGCTCGATATCCACGGTGACCAGCGTAGACCATAAAATTGCTCTGCGGATAGTTGACATGAGGAACATTTCCCGTATGTTGTTGCTCAAGCAATATTCCGCACAGCAACTAAATGAGGTTTCGCAATGACTGCACAGGACTGGGTCGCCGCCTTCCGTACTCCGCTGGTGAATCCGGCCGAGGAGATTCGACTGGCGGAAGCGCGCGGGTTCGCCGGCGAGACGCTGCGGCAGGTGGTTCGGTTGGCCGGAGGCGGCACGCGACTGCGGGTGCGGCTCGGCAATCGGTATGCCGCACAGGATGTGGTGATCGGCGCGGCGCGCGTCGCGCCGCGGATCGGGGGTCACGAGGTGGACGGCACCGCGGGTCGGGTGGTGCGCTTCGCGGGTTCGGCCACGGCGCGGATCCCCGCGGGCGGTGAAATCGTCAGCGACCCCATCGATCTGGCGGTGACCGCCGGTATGGACATCGCGCTGAGCCTGTACTTCCCGGAGCCGACCGGCCTCGCCGCGTTCTCCCAGCTGCCCGGTGAATCGGGCTGGATCGCCCCCGGCGACCACACGGCCGCGCCCGCCCTGCCCGACGCCGAGGAGACCACCGGCCGCTACTTCCTCACGGGCGTGGACGTTTTCACCGACGCCGCCACCCCGGTCCTGGTCGCGTTCGGCGATTCCTGGTTCGAGGGCGTCGGTTCCACCCCCGGCGCGAATCGCCGCTCGGTGGACGTCCTCAATGCGCTACTGCCGCACGGGTGGACGGTGAACCAGGGCATCTCCGGCAACCGCCTGCTCAGTGATCAGATCGGCGAGAGCGGCCTGACCAGGTTCGATCGCGACGTCCTGGCCGTCCCCGGGGTGGCCGCCGTCTGGCTCAACTTCGGCATCAACGATCTGATCCTGGCCGGCGCCGCCGCACCGGAGGACCTGATCGCCGGCTTCACCGCCCTGGCCGAACGGGCCCGCGCCGCCGGTCTCCCCGTGTACGCCAACACCATCGGCCCGTTCGCCGGCGCGATCTACCCCGGCCTGACGGTCGCCGAGGGCGTCCCCGTGCGCCGGACGGTCAACGCCTGGCTCCGCACGACGCCGGTGTTCGACGCCGTCTTCGACGTGGCCGCCGCCGTCGAGGACCCGGCCCGCCCCGACCACATCCACCCCGACTACGACAGCGGCGACGGCATGCACCTGAACGACGCCGGCGCCCGCGTCATGGCCGAGACCGCAGATCTCTCCGCTCTGTCTCCCCGCCGTCCGGCCTCCGTCTGACGGTCGCGGTCACACCACCGCCCGACCGGTGTTCCTCACCGGCCGGGCGGTTTCGCATTGTCAGGGCAGCAGCGTCGCTGGGTCCAGGGTGAACTCGAAAGGGCTACTGAGGGTTTGCCCGCGTCCACCTGAAATGCGATGCGCTAGAACATATTCGTCGCCGTCTCCGAGCACATAGGCGAAAAGCACCGGCAGCACCTCCCCCGGCAACTGCCCTTTGAACCGATTGACTTCGAAGCGCCAATAGTTCGGGATGCCGGCCTCCGCGTAGATCACCGGCTTGGCCAAACGATCCTGCAGGGTGGTGGACGGCGAAACCACTTCGACGACCAATCTGACCTGATCGGCGGGTAGGCCGCGATCCGTCCAGGGAATGGGTTCCACACCGACGACGAGATCCGGAATCGGTTCGCCATCTCCCGCTAGCACTCCGACGCCGGGCAGCGCGAAGTATCCCTTCGGCAACGCGGGCTTGAGCGCATCGCGCAACTCACTGATCAGCCACTGATGAAGCGGCTTCGGGGCGGCGTTCACAACGAGCAATCCATTCAGGACCTCGTACCTGAGTCCGTTCTCGGGCAAATGATCGAGGTCGGCCGCGGTCCAGCGATCGGAATCGGGAACGTGCATACCCGAATTGTCGGCCTCATAGACCGGCATAGCCACCGCAACCACCTCCGACCTCGGACCGGCGGGGGCAAATCCGCCCCCTGAGCTGCCCCGAGCGTAACGAGATACGTTTCGCGACTCGCCGAAAACGCAGATTATCTGCGGATAGAACCGGCGGTGCGCCGCAGCGGGCGCGGTGGCGACCGGTCGACGGTCGCCACCGGCTCCGATCACGGGGTGTCGATCGTCCGGATCTCCTCGCCCGCTTCCGCCACCGGATCGCCGGGGCGGGTGAACCAGTGGGTCACCTCGCCCTCTTCCAGATCGGCGGCGAGGTCGCCGGTCGGCAGGACCGAGAGCGCGCCCGCGGTCGAGACGGCGAGGAACTCGGCTATCGCGGCGGGGCCCGCGGTCGCGGTCGTGTACGTCGTCGACTCGTAGTCGATGTCGTGCTCGGCGCGCAGGGTCGCCGCGCGGTCGAGGGACTCGGCCTGGGTGAGGGTGGCCCAGGTGTTGTCGGCGGCCCGGTGGACGAACGCCGGGTCGGACTCGCTCAGCGGGCGGATCCGGTCGGTGTAGGTGACCGGGTGGGCGGGGCGGGCCGCCAGATCCGACTGCACCTTGGGATCGGCGGGGACCAGCCAGCGGATGGAGCTGGCGGCCGGATCCTGGGCGATGCCGAAGCTGGCTCCGGCGGCGAGGATGTCGCCGAAGGACAGTCCGTCGGCGAACAGCGTTGCCGCACCGGCCTTCTGGATGGCCCAGACCGCGACCACGGCGTCGACCGAACGCGGCAGGGCGACCGCGACGATGTCGCCGGGACCCGCGCCGCGGTCGATGAGCAACCGCGCGAGCTGCGACGAACGCCGGTCCAGCACGTGGTAGGCCAGCTCCTGACCACCCGCGAGCAGCGCGGGCGCCTGCGGATCCTCCTCGACCACCTCGGCCAGCACGTTGGCCACCGTGCGCGCGCCCACGCGCGCCGGCTCCACGGCCGAATCGCCCGTGGTGACCGCGCTGTCGGCCAGGATCCGCGCCCGCTCGCCGGCATCGAGGATGTCGATGCCGCCGACCAGGGCGGTGGGATCGCCCAGCAGCGCGTCCAGCACCCGGTTCAGGCGCGCGGCGAGGATCGCGACCTCGTCGGCGCTGAATCGCGAATCCAGATAGCGCATCACGATCTCGATGGACTCGCCCGCCATGACGGCCAGGGTCATCGGGTAGTGGGTGTCGTCGTTCATGCCGACACCGGCCACCGTCATGCCGTCGATGGAGCTGGCCGCGGCGATGGCGTCCTTGTCCACCGGGTAGGACTCGAACACCACGAGGGTGTCGAACTCCGCTCCGGCCCCGGCCAGCCGCTGGATGTCGGTGAGGCCGATGTGGTGGTGTTCGAGCAGGTCGGCCTGTTCGCGCTGCACCCGCTCGAGCAGGCCCTCGATGGAGAGCCGGTCGTCGACGCGGATGCGCACGGGCACCGTGTTGATGAACAGACCGACGATGGACTCCACGCCCGGCAGCTCGGCGGGGCGGCCCGACACGGTGGCGCCGAACACGACGTCGCCGCGGCCGGTGAGCCTGCCCACCAGGATGGCCCACGCGGTCTGCACCAGCGTGTTCACCGTGACGCTGAGTTCACCGGCGCGCTTGGCGAGCTGACGCGTGCGTTCGGCGTCGATGTCGAGCACGTGCCGCCCGATCTCGTACTGCTCGTCGGCCTTGCCCGCGGGCGCGAGCTGGGTGGGCTCGGAGACCCCCGCCAGCGCACGGGTCCACGCCCGCAACGATTCCTGCCGATCCCGCCCGGCCAGCCAGGCCAGGTAGTTCCGGTAGGACACCACGCGCGGCAGCGCCGAGATGTCGCCGCGCACCGCGTACAGCATGAGCAGATCGCGCATGAGCAACGGCATGGACCAGCCGTCCACCAGGATGTGGTGGGTGGTGATGGCCAGGTGCCACGCCTCGGTTCCGGTGCGGTACAGCGTGAATCGCATGAGCGGCGGTGCGGACAGGTCGAAGTGGTTCGCCCGGTCCGCCGCCATCAGTTCCTTGACCCGCGGAATGCGTTCGGCCTCGGGCAGATCGGTGAGATCGACCTCGAACCACGGTGCGACCGCGCGTTCCAGCGCGACCTGATGCGCCTGACCGTCGGCGTCGGTGACGAACGCGGTCCGCAGGCTCGGGTACCGATCGACGATGCCCTGCGCGGCCGCGCGCAGCCGCTCGGTGTCGACGGCGCCGTTCAGATCGAGCATGGCCTGCATGGTGTAGACGTCCAGCACGCCGCGGCTCTGCGCGAGCATGGCCTGGAACAGCAGACCCGACTGCAGCGGCGAGAGCGGCCACACGTCGTTCAGCGCGGGGTAGGTACGCTCCCAGCCGGCGATATCGCCCTGGGTAACCCGGACCAGCGCCATGTCCGACGGCGTGTATCCGCCCGCGTCCGGCGATTTCACGTGTTCGGCCAGCGCGGTCAGCGCCGCCACGAACAGCTCGGCGAACTCCTCGACCCGTTCGCGGCTCAGCAGCCCGGTCGGGAAGGAGAAGGCCGCGCCCAGCTGCGGTCCGTCCTCGCCGTCGGTGACGATCGCGTTGATGTCGAGGGTGGCGTTGGCGGGCATGTCGAGATCCATGTCCGCGTCCAGCTGCCCGAGATCCCCGGACGGCGCCCAGCCCAGCTGCGCGAGCTGTTCGGGCACTTCACCACTGGACACACGGCCCAGGTAGTTGAAGCTGATCTGCCCGACGCTGCGCAGCCGCGGCGCGGTCTCGGCGTTCAGGTAGCGCAGCAGGCCGAAGCCGACGCCCTTGTCCGGCACCGCGAGCAACTGCTCCTTGACCGACTTGACGATGTCGCCCAGGGCTCGCCCGCCGGCGAAGGCGTCGTCGAGATCCGCACCGGCCAGATCCAGGCGCACAGGGTAGGCGCTGGTGAACCAGCCGACCGTGCGCGAGAGATCCGAGCCCGGAACGACCTCTTCCTCACGCCCGTGACCCTCGAGCTTGATCAGCGCCGCGGCCGTGCCGTCCGCCCGCCAGCGCGCGACCGCCATGGCCAGCGCCGAGAGCAGACCGTCGTTCACGCCGCCGCGGAAGCGACCCGGGATCGAGGTGAGCACCGCGTCGGTGACCGCCGCGGGCACGGTGACCTCGACGCGGTCGACCGTGGCGAAGGTGTCCACCGCCGGATCGAAGGCGCGCGCGCCCAGCGGCGGGTCGACGGTCTCGACCACGCCCTGCCAGAACGGCAGTTCCGCAACGCGTTCCGGCGCGACGGCCGCGTCGAGCAGCGCGTGCGCCCAGCGGCGCATGGAGGTGCCGTTGGCCGGGAGCGCGATCGGCTGCCCGAAGGCCAGCTGCGACCACGCCACCGCGAAGTCCGGAATCAGGATGCGCCAGGAGACGCCGTCCACCACGAAGTGGTGCGCGGCGATCAGCAGCACATCGGCCCGGCCGCCGCCGAAGGCGAACCACACGAACCGCATCATCGAGGCGTTCGCGGGGTCGAGCCGGCCCAGCGCGCCGTCGAGTTCGGCGCTCGCGACCCGCGACAGCTCCTCGTCGGAGATGTCGGCGGCGAGTTCGACGCGATGCACCAGGGCGTCCACGTTCACGCCGCCGCGCTCGAGCGCCTCGAATTCCCAGCCGTCCACCGCGTTTCCACGCAGGCGCGAGCGCAGCATGTCGTGGTGGTCGAAGACCGCGGCCAGGGTGCCGACCAGGGTCGCCCGGTCGATGCCGTCCGGCAGCCGCAGCGCCATGGACTGCGAGAAGCGCTGGTACGCAGAGCCACTCGACAGAATCGCGGTCATGATCGGCGTCAGCGGGACGTCGCCGACCCCGCCGCCGGGCAGTTCCGCCAGGCGTTCGGTCTTGCCGTCGCCGCCGAGTACGGCGATCTCGGCCAGTCCGGCGACGCTGCGCTTCTCGAAGACCTCGCGCGGGCTGAACAGGATCCCGCGCGCCTTGGCCCGCGAGACCAGCTGGATGGACAGGATCGAGTCGCCGCCGAGCGCGAAGAACGAATCGTCCACGCCGACCTGGTCCACGCCCAGCACCTCGGCGAAGACCTCGGCGATCACGGACTCGACATCGCTGACGGGAGCGCGGAATTCGCGCGGCGCCAGCACCGGCGCCGGGAGCGCGCGCCGGTCCAGCTTGCCCGCCGGGGTGAGCGGGATCCGATCCAGCACTGTGATCGCGGTCGGCACCATGTACTCGGGCAGTCGCGCCGCGGCGTGCTCGGTGAGCGCCGCGATGTCGATGACGGCGCCGGCGACCGGCAGCACGTAGGCCGCCAGGATCGTGGTGCCCACCTCGGTCTTGTGGCCGACGGTGACCGCGAAGTCCACGTTCTCGTGCGCGGCCAGCGCCGCGTCGATCTCGCCCAGCTCGATGCGGAAGCCGCGCACCTTGACCTGGAAGTCGTTGCGGCCCACGTACTCCACGACGAGGTCGCCCGCGGCGTCGCGCTGCCAGCGCACCACGTCACCGGTGCGGTAGAGCCGCTCGCCGGGTTCGCCGTACGGGTCGGCCACGAAACGCTCGGCGGTCAGTCCCGGACGGGCGTGATAGCCGCGCGCCAATTGCGGTCCGGCGACGTACAACTCGCCGGAGACGCCCTCGGGCACCGGGTGCAGGCGCGAGTCCAGCACCATGACCCGCATACCGCGCACCGGTCCGCCGATGACGACGGTGTCGCCGGGCGCGAGCGCACCGGAGATGTTGGTGGCGATCGTGGCCTCGGTGGGGCCGTACGCGTTGTGGAAGCGGCGGGGGCCCGCAGGGTTCACCGACCACTTGGCCACCAGATCCGCGGACACCGCCTCACCACCGGCGATGATGACCTCCATGCTCGCCAGCTGCGCCGGCTCGAGGGAGGCCAGCACGGACGGCGTGATGAGGCCGACGGTCACCCGCTCGCCGGAGATCAGCTCGCCCAGTTCGTCACCGCCGTAGGTGCCCGGGGGCACCACGACCAGCGTGCCGCCCGCACCGAGCGCCAGCAGCAGCTCGAGAATCGAGGCGTCGAACGACGGCGAGGCGAAATGCAGTGCGCGCGAGGAGCTGTCGAGGCGGTAGCGCTCGACCTGCTCGCGGCTGAAGTTCGCCAGACCCGCGTGGGTGACGACGACGCCCTTGGGCAGGCCGGTCGACCCCGAGGTGTAGATGACGTACGCCGCGGTCGCCGGGCGGATGGCGGACCACCGTTCGGCGTCCGATACCGCGGCGGGCGAATGCGATTCGATCTCGGCGATGGTCAGCGCGTCGTCGAGCGCGATCCAGCCGGCCAGGCTCGCGACCGGCGGCAGCGCGTCGATCTCGGCGTTGACGGTCAGGCCCAGCACCGCGCCGGAGTCCGAGACCATGTGCGCGATGCGGTCGGCCGGGTAGGCGGGGTCGACCGGCACGAAGGCCGCGCCGGACTTGGCCACGGCCCAGACCGCGAGCACCGATTCGAACGAGCGCGGAATGGCAACGGCCACGCGCACATCCGGTCCGGCGCCGCGCTCGATGAGCATGCGAGCAAGTCGCGAGGACGCCGCGTCCAGCTCGGAGTAGCCCAGCACCATGCCGTCGAAGACCACGGCCTCGCCGACCGGATTGGCCGCCACGGCGGCGGCCATGATCTCCGGCAGGGTCGCCGGCGCGAGCGCGGGCGCGCCGGTGCGGGTGAGCAGTTCGGTCCGCTCGGCGGCGGCCAGCAGACCCAGATCCCCGACCGGGGTCTGCGACTGCGCGGTGATCTGCTCGAGCAGCCTGGTGAAGCGCTGCGCGAACTTCTCGACCGTGCTCTCGTCGAACAGGTCACGGGCGTACGCGAATTCGGCGTACATGCCCGTGTCCGGCCCGGCCTCGGCGATGGTCAGCGACAGATCGAATTTCGCGGTGTCGTTCTCGAAATCGACGGCGGCGACCCGCAGTCCGGGCAGCTCGAAGGTGCTGTCGGGCAGGTTCTCGAACGAGAGCACCACCTGGAACAGCGGGTGCCGCGCGGTCGAGCGCTCCGGGTTGATGATCTCCACGAGACGTTCGAACGGAATGTCCGCGTGCGCGAAGGCGGCCAGGTCGGCGTCCTTGGCGCGCGACACGAGCTGACCGAAGGTCAGGTCCGCGTCCACCGCGGTGCGCAGCACCAGGGTGTTGACGAACATGCCGATCACATCGTCGAGTTCGGCCTCGCCGCGGCCCGCGATCGGGGTGCCGATGGCGATGTCCTCGGTCCCGGACAACCGGGCCAGGAACACCGCGAGCGCGGTGTGCACCACCATGAACATGGTCGCGTTCTGCTCGCGGGCGATGCGCTGCAGCCCGCGGTGCAGGGCGGTGCCGATCGGGAACCGCACCTTGCCGCCGTGGAAGGACTGCGCGGTGGGGCGCGGCCGATCCGACGGCAGGTTCAGCTCGTCGGGGAGTCCGGCCAGCGCGGTCCGCCAGTACTCGGCCTGGGCCGAGATGAGGCTGTCCGCGTCCTGTTCCGAGCCGAGCACCTGGCGCTGCCACAGCGAGTAGTCGGCGTACTGCACCGGCAGCGGCGCCCAGCCCGGCGTGACACCGGCCGCGCGCGCCGCGTAGGCGATCATCACGTCGCGGGTCAGCGGGCCCATGGACCAGCCGTCCGCGCTGATGTGATGCGCCACGATGACGAGCACGTGCTCGACCGGGGGCCGCTCGGGCACCCGGCTGCGCGCGCCCAGCACCGCCGCGGCGGCCTGTTCGCCGACCGCGCGCAGGGTCGCCATCTCGAAGGCGTCGGCCGCGTCCAGCACGGCCGCCTCATGGCCGCGCGGTTCCTCGACCGGCGCGGACGGGGTCTCGACGCGGAACAGCCGGGCGCGCACGGGCGCGGCGACGGTCACGTCGAAACCGGTGGAGATGATCTCGGCGATGCGATCGCGCACCTCGGCGGGATCCACCACGACCGGCGTCAGATCCGGGATCACCTGGGCGGCAGGCACGATCACCTGCGTGGCCGCGCCGTCGACCTGCGGGTACACCGTGCGCAGGGTCTCGTGGCGGGCGATCACGTCGGCGACGGCCTGCTGCAGCGCGTCCACGTCGAGCTCGCCGGTGAGGCGCACCGCGACGGGGATGTTGTAGGCCGCCGACGCGGTGTCGAACTGGTTCAGGAACCACATGCGCTGCTGCGCGAGCGAGAGCGGCACGGCGGCCGGGCGCGGCTGCGCGGTCAGCGCCTGCCGGTTGCCCGCCCCGGCGTACAGCTCGACCTTGGCGGCCAGCCCGGACACGGTCGAGGCCTCGAACAGGGTGCGCACCGGCACCCGCGTGTCCAGGGCCGCGCCGAGGCGGGCCGCGACCTGCGTCGCCAGCAGCGAGTTACCGCCGAGGGCGAAGAAGTCGTCGTCCGCGCCGACGTGCTCGGTGCCGAGTACCTCGGTGAACACCCCGGCCACGATCTCCTCGATCGGGGTGGCGGGCGCCCGGAAGGCGGTGGTCTCGAACTCGGGCTCGGGCAGGGCCTTGCGGTCCAGCTTGCCGTTCACGTTGAGCGGCAGGGCAGGAAGGACCACGAAGGCCGAGGGCACCATGTACGACGGCAGCGCGGCCGCGAGCACCGACTTCACCCGTGCGACATCGGTTCCCGCGTCCCGATCGGCGGGCACGAGGTAGGCGACCAGGCGGTCGCCGGTGCGCTGATCGGACTTGGCCAGCACCGCGACCTGCGCGATCTCCGGCAGGTCCAGCAGCGCGGACTCGATCTCGCCGAGCTCGATGCGGAAACCGCGGATCTTCACCTGGAAGTCGGTGCGGCCCCGGTATTCCAGCTCGCCGTTGCCCGCCCAGGCGACCAGGTCGCCGGTGCGGTACATGCGCTCGCCGTCCCCGAAGGGGTTGGCCACGAAGCGATCCGAGGTCAGATCGGGTCGCCCGAAGTACCCGCGCGCCAGCTGCGCGCCGGCCAGGTACAGCTCGCCCTCGACCCCGGCCGGAACCGGGCGCAGGCGCGCGTCCAGGACGTAGACCTCGCTGTTCCACTCCGGCAGGCCGATGGAGACCGAGCCGCGATCGGCGTCGGTGACCAGGTGGCTGGTGATGGACACCGCCGCCTCGGTCGGGCCGTAGAGGTTGAACAGCTGGGCCGCCGGGTTGGCGGCGCGGAACCGTTGCGCCACCGAGGCGGGCAGGGCTTCACCGATCGCCAGCACGCGGCGCAGCGAATTCGTCAGCGCGCCACCGTTGTCGGCGGCGGTGATCAGCGCGTCGAGCATGGACGGCACCACGTGCAGGGTGGTGATCTGCTCGCGGTCCATGAGCTCGGCCAGGTACACCGGGTCGCGGTGACCATCGGGCGCCGCGATGACGAGCCGACCGCCCGAGACCGCCGCGGACCAGAATTCCCAGACCGAGAGGTCGAAGGTGGCGGCGGTCTTGAGCAGCACCGCGTCGTCGGCGCCCAGGCCGAATTCCGCGGTCTTCCAGTGCAACTGGTTGACGATCGCGGCGTGCGGCAGCGCCACGCCCTTGGGGCGGCCGGTCGAGCCGGACGTGAAGATCACGTACGCGGTGTTGGCCGGGCTCAGCGGTGTGATCCGCTCGTGGTCGCCGATCGCCGCGCCCGCGAAGGGATCCAGCGACAGCTGATCCAGGCGCACCAGCGGTGCGGCCTCGGTGGTGAAACGCGCCTCGGCGTTGGTGAGCACGCACACCGGCGCCGCGGTCTCGAGGATGTAGTCGGTGCGCTCGGCGGGCTGGTCGGGATCGACCGGCACGTAGGCGCCGCCCGCGGCCGAGACCGCGTACATGGCCACGACCAGATCGACCGAACGCCGCAGCGCCAGCGCGACCCGGGCCTCCGGGCCCACGCCCATCGAGATCAGGTGCCGGGCAAGGCGATTGACCCGGCGGCCGAGTTCGGCGTAGGTGAGCACCGCGCCGTCGGGCCCTATCAGGGCGACGGCGGTGGGGATGGCGGCCACGGTGGCGTCGAGCATCGAGGCCAGCGTCGCGGAGCGGTCGGTGCGGTGCGCGGTGGCGTTGCGGCCGCCGAGCAGTTCGGCGCGCTCGTCCGCGGCGAGGAGTTCGATGTCGCCGACCGGGATGCGCGGTGCGGCGATGATCTCGCCGATGAGCCGGGTGAACCGGTCCACGAAGCCCTGCACGGTCTCGCGATCGAACAGATCGGTGGCGTAGGTGAAGAAGCCGGTGATCCCCGCCGCCGCGCCGCCGTCCGCGTACCGGTCGGTGGCGATGAGGTGCAGGTCGAACTGCGAGATGTCGGTGTCGATATCGAGCCCGGACACGGTCAGGCCGGGCAGTTCCAGGCTGGACTGGGCCAGGTTCTGGAAGGACAGGCCGACCTGGAACAGCGGGTGCCTGGCGGTGGAGCGCACCGGGTTGAGCACCTCGACCAGGCGCTCGAACGGCACGTCGGCGTTCGCGAACGCCTGGATGTCGGTCTCGCGCTGGCGGGCGAGCAGTCCGGCGAAGGGTTCGCCGGCGTCGACCCGGGTGCGGAACACCAGGGTGTTGACGAACATGCCGATCATGTCGTCCAGCGCGGCCTCGCCGCGACCGGCCATCGGGGTGCCGATGGCGATGTCGTCGGTGCCGGACAGGCGGGCCAGCAGCACCGCGAGCGCGGTGTGCACGACCATGAACAGCGTCGCGCCCTCGGCGCGCGCCAGATCGATGAGCGCGCGGTGGGTTTCGGCGTCGATGCTCCAGCCGACGCGGCCGCCGGTGAAGGACTGCACGGCCGGTCGCGGGCGATCGGCGGGCAGATCCAGCTGGTCCGGCAGCTCGGCCAGCGCGTTGCGCCAGTAGCTGACCTGCTTGGTGGCCAGCGATTCCGGATCGCTCTCGTCACCGAGCAGTTCGCGCTGCCAGATGGAGTAGTCGGCGTACTGCACCGCGAGCGGCGACCAGCCCGGCGTCTCACCCATGGCGCGGGTGGCGTAGGCGGTCATCAGGTCGCGGGTCAGCGGGCCGACCGAGGAGCCGTCACCGGAGATGTGGTGAATCACCAGCGCGAGTACGTATTCCGGAACCTGGGTCCCGGCGGTGTCCTCGATCCGGAACAGCGCGACCTTCAGCGGCACCTCGGTGGTGACGTCGAAGATGGTCGAGGTCAGCGCCAGCACCGCGGCGGGCGCGTCGGCGCCGGTCACGGTGCGCACCTCGAGTTCGGGCACGGCCTGTGCCGCGGGCAGGATGACCTGCACCGGCCCGTTCTCGGTCTGCGGGTACACCGTGCGCAGGATCTCGTGGCGGGCAACGACATCGGCGATGGCCGCGCGCAGCGCGTCCACGTTCAGGTCACCGGTCAGGCGCACCGCGACCGGCACGTTGTAGGCCGCGGACTGGTTGTCGAAGCGGTTGAGGAACCACATGCGCTGCTGCGCGAGCGAGAGCGGGATGTGGTCCGGACGCGGTCCGGCGGCCAGGGCCTTGCGGCCACCGGCCCCGGCGTCGTGTTCCACCCGGGCCGCGAGCGCGGCCACGGTGGACGCCTCGAACATCAGGCGCACCGGCACCCGGGTGTTCAGCGCCTCGCCGAGGCGGGCGGCGACCTGGGTGGCGAGCAGCGAGTTGCCGCCCCACGCGAAGAAGTCGTCGTCCAGGCCCAGGCGGCCGTTCTCCAGGTGCAGCACGTCGGTGAACACGCCGGCCACGATCTGCTCGATCGGGGTGACCGGGGCCCGGAAGACCGCCTTCTCGAAGGTGGGCTCCGGCAAAGCCTTGCGGTCGAGCTTGCCGTTGGCGTTGAGCGGCAACGCCTCCAGCGGCATGAAGACCGCCGGCACCATGTACGACGGCAGTTCGGCCAGCAGCGCCGACTGCAGCGCCTGCTTGTCGATCGTGCCCGTAGCACCGACCACGTAGGCGACCAGGCGGTCGCCGAGCACCGGATCCTGGTGTGCGACAACGGCGGCCGAGACGACCTGCTCCTGCCGCAGCAGCGCGGACTCGATATCGCCGAGCTCGATGCGGAAACCACGGATCTTCACCTGGAAGTCCGTGCGGCCCCGGTAATCCAGCTCACCGTTCGCGTTCCACGCCACCAGATCACCGGTGCGGTACATCCGCTGTCCGGGCTCGAACGGGTTGGCCACGAAGCGATCCGAGGTCAGATCCGCCCGCCCGAAGTACCCGCGCGCCAACTGCGCACCCGACAGGTACAACTCACCCGACACACCCACCGGCACCGGGCGCAGACGCGCGTCCAGCACGTATACCCGGCTGTTCGCCTCGGGCGCGCCGATGGAGACCGACACCGCGTCCGCGGCGCTCACCCGGTGGTTCGTGATCGAGACCGCGGCCTCGGTCGGACCATAGAGGTTGAACAGCTCGGTGCGCGGGCTCTCGCGCAGCACGCGCTGCGCCAGCGGCCCGGGCAGTGCCTCGCCGATGGCCAGGATGCGCCACAGCGAATCCGGCAGGCCGTCGGTGACCAGGGCGTCGAGCATGGACGGCACCACGTGCAGGGTGGTGACCCATTCGCGCGCCATGAGCTCGTTGAGGTACGCCGGATCCTTGTGCCCGTCGGGCAGCGCGATGACCAGGCGGCCGCCGCAGGCCACCGCCGACCAGAACTCCCAGACCGAGAGGTCGAAGGTGGCGGCGGTCTTGAGCAGCACCGCGTCGGCCGCGTCGAGCCCGAATTCCGAACTCTTCCACAGCAACTGGTTCACCACGGCGCCGTGCGGCAGGGCCACGCCCTTGGGGCGGCCGGTGGAACCGGAGGTGAAGATGACGTAGGCGGTGTTCGCCGCGGTCAGCTCGCGCACCCGTTCGGCGGCGGTGATCGGGGAGTCCGAGTGCTCGGACAGGTCGAGCTCGTCGATCCGCAGCACCGCGAGGCCGGCGAGGGATTCCGCACCCTCACCGGTGATCTCGTACGCGTCCCGGCCGGTGGTCAGGACACAGGCGGGCGCGGCGGTTTCGAGGATGTAGTTGGTTCGCTCGGCGGGCTGATCGGGATCGATCGGCACGTACGCCGCACCGGCCTTGGCCACCGCGTACATCGCCGTGACCAGATCGGCCGAGCGCCGGATGGCAAGGGCCACCCGGTCTTCCGCGCCGATGCCGCGCGCGATGAGCTCGCGGGCCAGGCGGTTCACCCGGGCGTCGAGCTCGGCGTAGGTGATGTTCTCCGCCACGCCCTCGGCCGTGTCGGCCACCAGGGCCACCGCCTTGCGGTCGGCGGCGACGGCCGCGTCCAGCAGCGAGACCAGCGTGGCGGTCTCCGCGCCCGGGAACACCGGGTTCAGATCCCGCGCGGTGTCGTTCCACCGCTCGAGGATGCGCACGCTGTCCTCGGCGCCGAGCAGGTCGATCTCGCCGACGGTGACGTCGGCGTTCGCCAGCACCGCGTCCAGGATGCGGATGAAGCGATCGGCGAAGGCGCGGATCGTGCTCTCGTCGAAAATGTCGGTGGCGTAACCGAATTCGGTGAGGATCTCGGCCGGCGCGCCGCTGTCGGTGTACCGGTCGTAGAGCGTCACGTGCAGGCCGGTCTTGGCCAGCTGCGATTCGAACTGCACCGCGGCCACGTGCAGGCCCGGCAGTTCGAAGGCGCTCTCGGCCAGGTTCTGGAAGGACAGGCCCACCTGGAACAGCGGATTGCGCGCGGTGGAGCGCACCGGGTTGAGCACCTCGACCAGGCGCTCGAACGGCACGTCCGCGTTGGCGAACGCCTCGAGGTCGCGCTCGCGCACCTCGGCCAGCATGCCGGCGAAGGTCGCCGACGAATCGACCCGCGTGCGGAACACCAGGGTGTTCACGAACATGCCGATGAGGTCGTCGAGTTCACGTTCACCGCGACCGGCGATCGGGGTGCCGACCGCGATGTCGTCGGTGCCCGAGAGCCGGGCCAGCAGCACCGCGAGGGCGGCGTGCACGACCATGAACAGCGAGGCGTTGTTGGCGCGCGCCAGCTCGTGCAGCCCGGCGTGGCGCTCGGCGTCGATGTCGAAGCGCAGCGCCTTGCCGACGAACGACTGGGCCGGCGGATGCGGGCGGTCGGTCGGCAGCTCCAGCTGGTCCGGCAGTCCGGCCAGCGCCCGGGTCCAGTACGCGACCTGCTGTGCGGCAAGCGATTCCGGGTCCTCTTCCGAACCCAGCACCGCGCGCTGCCACAGCGCGTAGTCCGCGTACTGCACCGGCAGCGGCGCCCACTGCGGCACCTCGCCGTTGGCGCGGGCCACGTAGGCGGCCATCACGTCGCGCGACATCGGGCCCATGGAGGAGCCGTCGGCCGAGACGTGGTGCACGGTGAAGGTCAGCACGTGCTGTTCGACATCGCTGTCGGTGATGCGGAACAGCTTGACCGCCAGCGGCACCTCGACGGTGACGTCGAAGGTGGTCATGGCGAATTCGATGACCTTGCCGAGCAGGTCGCCCTCGCGCACGGCCTCCGGGACGAGCATCAGGTCGGTCTGCGAGGCGGGCAGGATGACCTGGTGCGGGCCGTCGGCGGTGCGCGGGTAGATGGTGCGCAGCACCTCGTGGCGCCCGATCACGTCGCCGAGCGCCTGCTCCAGGGCGTTGAGATCCAGTGCACCGGTGAGGCGTACGGCCAGCGGGATGTTGTCGACCGCGGAGGTGCTGGTGTCGAACTGGTTCAGGAACCAGTAGCGCTGCTGCGCCGGGGACAGCGGCACCAGATCGGGCCGCTCGCCCGCGACCAGGCGCGGACGGGCCCGGCCGGATCCGGCGTGCCGCTCGACCCGGGTGGCCAGCGCCGAGACCGTGGAGGCCTCGAACAGATCGCGCACCGCCAGGTGGATGTCCAGGGCCGCGCCGAGGCGGGCGGTGACCTGGGTGGCGATGAGCGAGTTGCCGCCGAGCTCGAAGAAGTCGTCGTCCACACCGACCCGGCCGACGCCGAGCACGTCGGCGAAGGTTCCCGCCACGATCTCCTCGATCGGGGTGGTGGGCGCGCGGAAGACCTTGGTCTCGAAGACCGGTGCGGGCAACTGCTTGCGATCGAGCTTGCCGGAGGCGTTGAGCGGGAAGGCGTCCAGGATCACGTAGGCGCCCGGGACCATGTAGCCGGGCAGCGCGTCCTGCAGTTCGGCGCGCACGGCGTCGGTGTCGACGGTGTGGCCGGCGGCCGGGATCACGTAGCCGACGAGCTGATCGCCGAGGCGATCGTCCGACCGCACCACGACCACCGACTGCGCGATGGAGTCCACCGCGGTGAGGGCGGCCTCGATCTCGCCGAGTTCGATGCGCAGACCGCGCAGCTTGACCTGGAAGTCGGTGCGGCCCAGGTATTCCAGCTCGCCCGCGCCGGTCCACTTGACGAGGTCGCCGGTGCGGTACATGCGGCGGCCGGAGTGGAACGGGTCGGCCACGAAGCGATCCGCGGTCAGATCCGGGCGCGCGACGTAGCCGCGCGCCAGCTGGGCGCCCGCGAGGTAGAGCTCACCCGCGACACCGGGCGCGACCGGGTGCAGTCGCGAATCCAGCACGTAGACACGGGTGTTGAACACCGGGCGGCCGATCGGCACGGAGACCGTGTCGGCCGGGGTGACCTCGTGGTAGGTGACGTCGACCGCGGCCTCGGTGGGGCCGTACAGGTTGTGCAGCTGCGCGCCGGTCAGTTCCAGCAGCCGGTGCGCGGTGGGCGCGGGCAGGGCTTCACCGGAGGCGAAGACGTTGCGGAGCGAGACGCATTCCGCCGCACGCTCTTCCGCGACGAAGACCGACATCATCGACGGCACGAAGTGCACGGTGGTGACGTCGTGGTCGACGATGAGCCCGGCCAGGTACGCCGGATCGCGATGCCCGTCGGGCTTGGCGACGACCAGCGCCGCGCCGATCTGCAGGGGCCAGAAGAACTCCCACACCGACACGTCGAACGTGGCGGGCGTCTTCTGCAGCACCACGTCGTCGTCGAACAGGCCGTATTCGGTCTGCATCCACACCAGGCGGTTGACGATCGCCTCGTGGCTGACCGCCACGCCCTTGGGGCGGCCGGTCGAACCCGAGGTGAAGATGACGTACGCGATGTTGCCCGCCAGCAGCGGGGCGACCCGGTCGGCGTCGGTGATCGGCGCGTCGGAGAACGACGCCAGATCCAGGGTGTCGATGTGCAGGGTGCGCACCCCGGCCTCGACGCCGTCGCGGGTGGTGGTGAGCACGCATACCGGCTTGGCGATATCGAGGACGTAGCGGTTGCGCTCCTCCGGATGATCCGGATCCAGCGGCACGTACGCGCCGCCGGCGGCGATGACGGCGTACATGCCGATCACCAGGTCGAGCGAACGGCGCATACCCAGCGCCACCAGGCAGTCGCTGCCGACGCCCGCCGCGATGAGGTAGCGGGCCAGGCGGTTGACGCGGGCGGAGAACTCGCCGTAGGTCAGCGACTCGCCCTCGAACACCAGGGCCGTCGCGCCCGGGGTCTGCGCGGCCTGGGTCGCGAACATCGAGGCCAGGGTGACATCGGCGGCGGACTTGCGGCCCGCCAGCGCGACCCGGGTGACGTCGTACTCGGTGGCGTTCCACGAGCGCAGCACCCGGCGGCGGTCGAGGTCGTCGAGGATGTCGATATCCCCGACCAGCGCCGCCGGATCGGCGACCACCGCGTGCAGCACGCGCAGCAGATTGCCCGCGAAGCCCGCGATGGTGTTCGCGTCGAACATGTCGGTGGCGTAGGCGAATTCGGCGGTCATGCCCGCGCCGCGGCCGTCCGCGCCGACGCGTTCGGTCAGCTCCAGGTGCAGATCGAACTTGGCGGTGACCACGTCCAGCGGCACGCCCGCCACTTCCAGCCCGGGCAGGGTGAAGGTGGCCGCGCCGGTGTTCTGGAAGGACAGCATCACCTGGAACAGCGGGTGCCTGGCCTGCGAGCGCGCCGGGTTGAGGATCTCCACCAGGCGTTCGAACGGCAGGTCGGCGTGGCCGAAGGCGGCCAGGTCGATGTCCTTGGTGGTGGCCAGCAGTTCGGTGAACTTCGCGCCGGCCTCGACCGGCGTGCGCAGCACCAGGGTGTTGACGAACATGCCGATGGCGTCGTCGAGCACCTGCTCGCCGCGGCCGGCGACCGCGGTGCCGATGGCGATGTCGTCGCCGCCGGAGAGCCGGGCCAGCACCGCGGCGAAGGCCGCGTGCACGACCATGAACAGGCTCGCGCCGTGTTCGCGGGCCAGAGTGTTCAGGCCGTCGAGGAGTTCGGCGTCGATGCCGAACTCGTGCACGCCGCCGCGGTTGGAGGCCACGGCCGGGCGCTGGCGATCCGCGGGCAGGTCGATCTGGTCGGGCAGCCCCGCCAGCGTGCGGGACCAGTAACCCACCTGCTGGGAGATCAGCGATTCGGCGTCGTCCTCGGAGCCGAGCGTCTCGCGCTGCCAGAGCGCGAAGTCCGCGTACTGCACCGGCAGCGGAGCCCACTGCGGCACAGCGCCGTTGGCGCGCGAGGCGTAGGCCAGCATGACGTCGCGCGCCAGCGGGCGCACGGACCAGCCGTCGCCGGAGATGTGGTGCACCACGAAAACCAGGACGTGCGTGGGCTGTTCGGCATCGGTCACCCGGAAGAGCCCGGCGCGCACCGGCGCCGCGACGGTGACGTCGAATCCGGTGAGCACCAGTCCGGCGACCCGATCGGGCAGTTCGGACTCGGTCACCTCGACCGGCGCGGAGTCCACGGTGACCCGATCGGCGGGCAGAACCACCTGCACGCCACGGCCTTCGGCGTTCTCCGGGTAGTAGGTGCGCAGCACCTCGTGCCGTTCGAGCACATCGCCGACGGCGTCCCGCAGGGCCGCCACATCGAGGTCGCCGGTGAGGCGGACCGCGAGCGGGATGTTGTTCACCGCGGAGGCGGTGTCGAAGCGGTTGAGGAACCACATGCGCTGCTGCGCGAGGGACAGCGGGATCTCGTCCGGGCGCCGCTGTGCCACGAGTTCGCGGCGTGCGCCGGTACCCGCCTGCACCGCGACCCGGGCGGCCAGGGCCGCGACGGTCGGGGCGTCGAACAGCGCGCGCACCGGCACCCGGGTGTCCAGCGCCGCGCCGAGGCGGGCCACGACCTGAGTGGCGATGAGCGAGTTGCCGCCGAGCTCGAAGAAGTCGTCGTCCGCGCCGACGGGCTGTTCCAGCCCGAGGACCTCGGCGAAGACCGCGGCCACCGCCGATTCGGACGGCGTGGACGGCGCGCGGAACTCGCGCGCCTCGAAGACCGGTTCGGGCAGGGCCTTGCGGTCCAGCTTGCCGCTGGTGTTGAGCGGGAAGGCGTCCAGCGCCACCACGGCGGCCGGAATCATGTACACCGGCAGCGACTGCCCGGCCTGCGCGAGCAGTTCGCGCGGCTCGATGGTGTGCCCCGGGGCGGGCACGGTGTAGGCCACGAGCTGATCGCCGGTCGGGGTCGGCACCACCAGCACCGCGGCCTGGCTGACCGCGGGCTGGGCCAGCAGCGCGGTCTCGATCTCGCCCAGCTCGATGCGCTGACCGCGGAACTTCACCTGGAAGTCGGTGCGCCCGATGTACTCCAGGCGCTGCGGCTCGCCGGCGGGCTCGCGCCACACCACCAGGTCGCCGGTGCGGTACATCCGCTGCCCCGGCTCGAAGGGGTTGGCCACGAAGCGATCCGAGGACAGGTCCGGGCGGCGGACATAGCCGCGCGCCAGCTGATCGCCCGCGAGGTAGAGCTCACCCGCGACACCGGCCGGGGTGGGCCGCAGGCGCGAATCCAGCACGTAGACACGGCTGTTCCACTGCGGGATACCGATCGGCGCGGTCCGGGTGTCGCTCGCGGTCACCTGCCAGTAGGTGATCGAGACCGCGGCCTCGGTCGGACCGTACAGGTTGTGCACGGCGATGTCGCCGAGTTCGCGGACCGCGGCGGCGGTCTCCGGCGGCAGCGCCTCACCGATGACGAAGACGTCGCGCAGGGTCGGCAGCGAGCCGACCGGGGTGTGCGCGGCGAAGACGGTCAGCATGGACGGCACGAAGTCGGTGACCGTCACGCCCTGCGCGGCGATGACCTCGGCGATGTAGGCGGGATCGCGATGCCCGTCGTGGGTGGCCACCACCAGGGTGGAGCCCACGCGCAGCGGCATGAAGTAGCCCCAGAGCGACACGTCGAAGGTGGTCGCGGTCTTCTGGAAGTACACGTCCGCCGCACCCATCGGGTATTCGGCGAGCATCCATTCGATCTGGTTGTCGATGGCCGCGTGCGTGATCGCGACGCCCTTGGGGCGGCCGGTCGAGCCCGAGGTGAAGATGACGTACGCGGTGTTCGACGCGCGCACCGGTCCGAGGCGCTCCGCGCTCGTGATCGGCGTGCCCGGGTAGCCGGACAGGTCCTCGACGTCGATCTCCAGCACGGCGCGGTCACCGGCGTCGAAATCGTCACGGCTGGTGGACAGTACGCAGACCGGCTGGGCGGTGTCGAGCACGTGCCCGATGCGCTCGGCCGGGTGGTCGGGGTCCAGCGGCACGTACGCGCCACCGGCCTCGAGCACCGCGTACATGGCCACCACGAGGTCCAGCGAGCGGCGAATGCCCAGGGCCACCAGCGATTCCGGTCCGACCCCGGCCGCGATGAGGCGGCGGGCCAGCGTGTTCACGCGGCCGGCGAACTCGCCGTAGGACAGACTCGTCCCCTCGAAGACGACCGCGGTCGCGTCGGGGGTCAGCGCCGCCTGCGCGACGAAGCCCGAGGTGAGGGTGTAGGCGTCGCCGCCCGCGCGGGCGCGCCCGTCGTGCAGCGCGTGCTCGGTCTCGTTCCAGTCCACCAGGATTCGGCCGCGCTCGGCCTCGGCCAGCAGGTCGATGTCGCCGATGGCGAGTTCGGGCCGGTCCGCGATGGAGCGCAGCAGCAGCGCGAAGCGCTGTCCGAACAGCTCCATGGTGGCCGCGTCGAACAGATCGGTGGCGTAGATGAGCTCGGCGGTCAGACCGGACGGCGCGGAGCCGTGGCCGTTGCCCGAGACATCCTGTGCGCCCGCCTGTTCGGTGAGCACCAGCTGCAGATCGAACTTGGCGGTGTCCAGCGGCAGGTCGACGCCGCTGACGCTCAGGCCCGGCAGCTCCAGCTCGGCCGCGGCGTGGTTCTGGAACGCCAGCATGACCTGGAACAGCGGGTGCCGGTTCTGCGCGCGGGCCGGGTTGAGGATCTCCACCAGGCGCTCGAACGGCAGGTCGGCGTGCCCGAAGGCGGCGATGTCGGTGGCGCGCACCGACTCCAGCAGCGCGGTGAAGTCCGCGCCGCCGTCCACCTCGGTGCGCAGCACCAGGGTGTTGACGAACATGCCGATCAGGTCGTCGAGGGCGCGTTCACCGCGGCCGGCGACCGGGGTGCCGATGGCGATGTCGGCTTCCCCGGACAGGCGCGAGAGCAGTGCCGCGAGCGCGGCGTGCGCGACCATGAACAGCGTCGCGCCCCGGGCGCGAGCCAATTCGGCCAGCCTGCCGTGGGTTTCGGCGTCGATGGTGAACACGTGGGTCGCGCCGCGGCCGGTGGCGACCGCCGGACGCGGGCGGTCCGAGGGCAGATCCAGTTGCTCAGGCAGCCCGCGCAGGGTCTCACCCCAGTACGAGATCTGCTGGGCGATGACCGATTCCGCGTCGCTCTCGTCGCCGAGCACCTCGCGCTGCCACAGGGCGTAATCGGCGTACTGCACCGCGAGCGGGGCCCAGCCGGGTTCGCCGCCCTCGACACGAGCGCCGTAGGCGGTCATGACGTCGCGGGTCAGCGGGCCCATGGACACGCCGTCGGCGGAGATGTGGTGCACCACCAGGGCCAGCACGTGCTCGGTCGGGCTGACCTCGAACAGGCGGGCCCGGAACGGCACCTCGGTGGTGACGTCGAAGCCGCGCAACAGGAACTCCGAGAGGGCGCGCGCGATGTCTGCGTCGGCCACCTCGACCGGGGTCAGGTCCGGGATGACCTGCCCGGTGGGGACGATCTCCTGGTACGCGACGCCGTCGATCTCGGGGTAGCGGGTGCGCAGCGACTCGTGGCGGGCCAGCACGTCGGCGACCGCGATCTGCAGCGCCTGGCGGTCCACCAGACCCGAGAGCCGGACCGCGGCCGGGATGTTCTCCACGGCCGATTCGGTGTCGAAGCGGTTGAGGAACCACATGCGCTGCTGCGCGAGCGAGAGCGGCAGTCGCTCGGGCCGTTCCCGCGCGACGAGCGCCTGCCTGCGGCCCGAGCCCGAGTGCACCTCGGCGCGCGCGGCCAGTGCCGCGACCGAGGACGCCTCGAAGATCTCGCGCACGCCCAGTTCGGTGTCCAGCGCCGCCGACAGGCGGGCCGCGACCTGGGTGGCGATCAGCGAGTTGCCGCCCAGGGCGAAGAAGTCGTCGTCCAGGCCGACGCGTTCGAGGCCGAGGATCTCCTCGAAGATGCCCGCCACGATCTGTTCCACCGGGGTGGTCGGGGCGCGGAAGACCGCCGCCTCGAACACCGGCGCGGGCAGCGCCTTGCGATCCAGCTTGCCCGAGGCGTTGAGCGGGAACTCCTCGAGGACCATGAGGATGGACGGCACCATGTACGCCGGCAGGCGATCGGTCAGCTCGGCGCGCACGCCCTCGATGTCCACGGTGCGGCCCGCGGCGGCGATGACGTAGGCGACCAGCTGATCGCCGGTGTGCACGTCCCCGCGCACCACGACCACCGACTGCGCGACCGAATCCAGTGCGGTGAGCGCGGATTCGATCTCGCCGAGTTCGATGCGCAGACCGCGCAGCTTCACCTGGAAGTCGGTGCGGCCGAGGTACTCGATCTCGCCGCCGCCGTTCCACATGACCAGGTCACCGGTGCGGTACATGCGGTCGCCGGACCCGAAGGGGTTGGCCACGAAGCGATCCGCGGTGATGTCGGGACGCGCGACGTAGGCGGTGGCGAGCTGATCGCCCGCCAGGTAGAGCTCACCCGCGACGCCCACCGGAACCGGCCGCAGCCGCGAATCCAGCACGTACACCTGGGTGTTGAACACCGGGCGGCCGATCGGCACGGTGTCGATGTCGGCCACGTCGACCCGGTGGTAGGTGACGTCGACCGCGGCCTCGGTGGGCCCGTACAGGTTGTGCAGCTCGGCGCCGGTGATCTCGCGCAGGCGCTGGGCGGGCTTGGGCGCCAGGGCTTCACCGGAGGCGAAGACCAGGCGCAGGGTCTCACAGCGCACGGCGGCGGGCTCGGCCACGAAGACCGCGAGCATGGACGGCACGAAGTGCGTGACCGTCACGCCCGCGCGCGCGATGAGATCGGCCAGGTACGCCGGATCGCGATGCCCGTCCGGCTTGGCGACGACCAGCGTCGCGCCGATCTGCAGGGGCCAGAAGAACTCCCACACCGACACGTCGAAGGTCGCCGGGGTCTTCTGCAGCACGACGTCCTTGGCGGCGAGCCCGTATTCGGACTGCATCCACACCAGGCGGTTCACGATGGCCGCGTGCGGCACAGCGACGCCCTTGGGGCGGCCGGTCGAGCCCGAGGTGAAGATGACGTACGCGGTGTTCGACGACCGCAGCGGCGCGAGGCGATCCGCGTCGGTGAGCGGCGCGGCCGAGTACCCGGCCAGATCGAGCAGGTCGATGCGGACCTGCGCGGTGTCCACCGGCAGGTCCTCGCCGGCGGTCAGCACGGTCACCGGATCGGCGGTGGCCAGGATGTATTCGGTGCGCTCGGCCGGATGGTCCGGGTCCAGCGGTACGTAGGCCGCGCCGGCGGCCGAGACCGCGTACATGCCGACGACCAGATCCAGCGAGCGCCGCATGCCCAGTGCGACGAAGGATTCCGCGCCGACGCCGCGCTCGATGAGCCAGCGCGCCAGGCGGTGCACCCGCGCGGCCAGCTCGCCGTAGGACAGACTCGTCCCCTCGAAGCTGAGGGCGGTGGCGTCCGGGGTCCGTTCGGCCTGCGCTTCGAACAGCGCGACCAGGGTGGCCGCGGTGTCGCCGGAGGCCGCGCGCACGCCGCCCTCGGCGTCGTCCTCGGCGGTCCCGCCGCCGGTCAGCACCGCGAGCACGGTGTCGACGTCGTAGGCGGTGTCGTTCCACTCCGAGACGACCTGCTCGCGCTCGAAGATGTCGAGCAGCTCGATATCGCCCACCGCCGCTTCGGGATTCGCGGTGACGGCGGTGAGCACCCGCACCAGGCGATCGGCGATCCGGCGCACGGTGGCCTCGTCGAACAGATCCCGCAGGTAGCCCGCGCGGATGCGCAGGCGGGTGTCCAGCTGGGCGATGAGCGTCAGCGGGTAGTGGGTGGCGTCGGCGGCCTCGAGGTTCGTGACGCCCATGCCGTCGATGTCGGCGGCCTGCGCCCGGATGCCGTCGGCGTCGACGGGGTAGGACTCGAACACCACCAGGGTGTCGAAGAGCCCGCCGATCCGCGCGGCCGACTGGATGTCGGCCAGGCCGATGTAGTGGTGATCGAGCAGGTCGGCCTGTTCGCCCTGGGTGCGGGTGAGCAGCGCCCGCGCCGATTCGGACGGGTCGAAGGCGACCCGCACCGGCACGGTGTTGATGAACAGGCCCACCATGGATTCCACGCCCGCGAGCTGGGCGGGGCGGCCCGAGACGGTGGTGCCGAAGAGCACATCCTCGCGCCCGGTGAGGCGCCCGAGCAGCAGACCCCAGGCGACCTGGAGCACGGTGTTCGGGGTGACGCCGATGTCGGCGGCCAGCGCGGTCAGGCGCGCGGTGGCGGTCTCGTCCAGCTCGAAGAAGTACTCGCCGGACAGGGCGGTGATCTCCCGGCCCGCGTCGGGGCGGGTGAGCAGCGTGGGCTCGGAGACCCCGCGCAGCGCGTGCTTCCACGCGTCCAGCGACGCCGTACGGTCCTGCTGCGCAACCCATTCCAGGAAGTAGCGGTAGGAGCGCACCGGCGGCAGCACCGCGGTGTCGGCGTGCGTGGCGTACAGCACCAGCAGGTCCTGCATGAGCAGCGGCATGGACCAGCCGTCGAGCAGGATGTGGTGGTTGGCCACGGCCAGCTGCCATTCGTCGGCGGCGGTCTGGACCAGGGTGTAGCGGATCAGCGGCGGTTCGGTGAGGTCGAAGCGCTGGACGCGATCGGCCTCGAGAATGTCGCCGGCGTAACCGGTTCCGGTGCGATCGTGCTGCGCCCACGCCACGTGCACCTTGTCGAGCACGACCTGCACGGGCACGCCGTTGGAGTCGGAAACGTATGCGGTGCGCAGGATCTCGTGCCGGTCCAGCAGCGCCTGCGCGGCCGCGCGCAGGCGGTCGGCGTCGACGCGGCCGGTGAGGGTTAGCACCGCCTGCGCGGTGTACACGTCCACCGAGGTGGCCGCGAGCTGCGCGTGGAAGAGCAGACCCGACTGCAGGGCGGACAGCGGCCACACCTGGTCGATGGCGCCGAAACGCCGCTCCCAGCCGTCGATGTCGCGCTGGGTGACCCGCACCAGCCCGAAGTCGGACGGGGTGTGCCCACCGGCCCGCGCCGATTCCGCGTGCCGCGCTACGGCTTCCAGCGCGGAGATCCACAGCGCGCCGAACTCGGCGACGGCCGCCGCGTCCAGCAGCGTGCTCGGGTAGCCGATATTGGCGGTCAGGTGATCGCCGACCACGATGGCGTTGATGTCGAGCGGGGCCATGGCGGGCATGTCGGCGTCGTACGCGCCGCCCAGATCGGCCAGTTCGGCCGCCGGGATCCAGCCGAAGCCGCGCAGCGCCTCGGGCACCTCGCCGGTGTTGACCCGGCCCAGGTAGTTGAAGCTGACCTGACCGGGCAGGCGCGCGGGCAGCTGATCGGCGGTGGCCTGGTTCAGGTAGCGCAGCAGGCCGTAGCCGATGCCCTTGTCCGGCACCGCGAGCAGCTGCTCCTTGACGGCCTTGATGGCCGCGCCCATGGCCGGGCCGCCCGCGAGGGCGGCGTCCACATCGAGCTGCGACAGATCGAAGCGCACCGGGAAGATGGCGGTGAACCAGCCGACCGTGCGGGACAGGTCGGCGCCGGGCACGACCTCCTCCTCGCGGCCGTGGCCCTCCAGGCGGATCAGGGCGGACTCGTCCGCCGCGATGCCCCGGGCGGTGCGCCACTTCGCCACGGCCAGCGCCAGCGCGGTCAGCAGACCGTCGTTGACGCCGCCGTGGAAGAGCGCGGGCACGGTGGTCAGCAGCGACCTGGTGACCTCGGCCGAGAGTTCGACCCGGTGCTTGGCCAGCACCGCGGTGACGTCGACGGCCGGATCCATCGGGCGCTCGGTCAGCAGCGGATCCGGGCCGTCCACGACCCCGCGCCAGAAGTCGAGCTCGGCCACGCGGGCCTCGGTGGCCGCTTCGCGTTCGAGGGCGTGCGCCCAGGTCCGCATGCTGGTCTCGGGCGCGACGAGTTCGGGGGTCTGCCCGGCGGCGAGCTGTCCCCAGGCGGTGACGAAGTCGGGCACCAGGATGCGCCAGGTGACGCCGTCGACCACCAGGTGGTGCGCGGCCACGATGAGGCGGCCCGCGCGCGAGCCGTCGCTCGGGGCCAGCCAGACGAAGCGCACCACGACGCCCGCGGTGGGATCGAGCCGGTCGAGGGTGGCATCGAGTGCGGCGGAAGCGATGTCGACGAGTTCGGCGTCGCTCGCGGCGGCGTCGAACTCGGTGCGATCGATGAGCGCGTCCACGTCGATGGCGCCGGCCGCGGCCGTCTCCACGATCCAGTCCGCGCCGGGGACCCGGCGCAGGCGCGCGCGCAGCATGTCGTGGCGGTCGATGACCGCGCCGACGGTGGCGGCGATGCCCGCGCGGTCGATGCCGACCGGCAGTTCCAGGGCCATGGTCTGGTTGAAGCGGCCGAACGCGCCGGGCCGTTCCACCATGAACCGCACCACCGGGGTGAGCGGCATGACGCCGACGCCGCCACCGGGCAGCTCCAGCAGCTTGGGCGCGGAATCGCCCTGCGCGTCGGCGGTTTCGGCCACGGCGGCCAGGCCGGCGACGGTGCGCTGTTCGAAGACGTCGCGCGGGCTGAAGACCACGCCCCGCGCCTTGGCCCGCGACACCAGCTGGATGGAGACGATGGAATCGCCGCCGAGCGCGAAGAAGGAGTCGTCGATGCCGACCCGCTCCAGGCCGAGGACCTCGGCGAAGACCTCGGAAATGGTGTGCTCCAGCGCGTTTCGCGACGCGCGGAAGACGACCTCGGTGGCGAACACCGGTTCGGGCAGCGCCTTGCGGTCGAGCTTGCCGACCGGGGTCAGCGGCACGCGGTCGATCACCATGACCGACGACGGCACCATGTACGCGGGCAGGCGCTGCTCCACGAACGCGGTGACCGCGGCGATGTCGATCGACTGTCCGGGCACGGCGACGACGTACGAGACCAGCGAGGTCGCGCCCGCGGCGTTCTTGTGCCCGACGGTGACCGCGAAGTCCACGCTCTCGTGCGCGGCCAGCGCGGCGTCGATCTCGCCCAGTTCGATGCGGAAACCGCGCACCTTGACCTGGAAGTCCGAGCGGCCGACGTATTCGACCTCGCCGGTGCGGGTCCAGCGCACCACGTCACCGGTGCGGTACATCCGCTGCCCGGCCACGGCCGGGTTGGCCACGAAGCGATCCGCGGTCAGGCCCGGGCGGGCGTGGTAGCCGCGCGCCAGCTGAATGCCCGCGATGTACAGCTCACCAGCGACGCCGACCGGCACCGGCCGCAACCGGTTGTCCAGGATCAGCGACTGCATACCGCGGGTCGGCCCGCCGATGGTGACCTGATCGCCCGGCACCAGCGCGTCGCTGATGTTGGTCATGATCGTGGTCTCGGTGGGGCCGTAGCCGTTGTGGAAGGCGCGAATCGTGCCGTCCGCCAGCGGAATCGCCCACTTGGCGACCAGATCGGCGGGCACTGCCTCGCCGCCGGCGACCAGGACGCGCAGGGTGTCCAGGCCGGTCGGGTCGAAGGTGGCCAGCGCGGCCGGGGTGATGAAGGCGTGCGTGACGCCCTCGGAGCGGATCAGTTCCGAGAGTTCGTCACCGCCGTAGACGCCCGGCGGGACGACCACCAGGGTGCCGCCCGCGCCGATGGCGAGCAGGAATTCCAGGATGGACGCGTCGAACGACGGCGAAGCGAAATGCAGTGCGCGCGACGAGGAGTCGAGGGCGTAGCGCTCGGCCTGCTCGACGCTGAAGTTGGCCAGACCGGCGTGCGTGACCACCACGCCCTTGGGCAGGCCGGTGGAGCCGGAGGTGTAGATGACGTACGCCGGATGCTCCGGGCGCAGCGGGCGCACCCGGTCCGCGTCCGAGATCGCCTCGGCGGCATGGGCGTCGAGGTCGAGATCGTCCAGGACGAGCCATTCCACCGAATCCGGCAGCTCGGCGCGCACCGACGCCACGGTCAGGCCGACCGGGGAACCCGAGTCGGTGACCATGTGCGCGATACGGTCGGCGGGGTAGTTCGGGTCGACCGGCACGAAGGCCGCACCGGTCTTGGTGACGCCCCACTCGGCGAAATACGAAGCGTCCGAACGCGGTACCGCGATGGCGACGAGGTTCTCGGTGCCGATGCCGCGCTCGATGAGCAGGCGCGCCAGGCGGTTGGAGCGCGCGTCGAGTTCCGCGTAGGACAGACCTGTCCCCTGGAAGCGGACGGCGGTCCCCTGCGGGCCGCGGGCCACGGCGGCGGCCAGCAGGTCGGGCAGGGTGGCGGCCGGGATCGCGGGCAGCCCGTGCCGCGCGACGAGGTCGGCGCGCTCGGCCCGATCGAGGATGTCGATCGCGCCGACCGCGATCTCCGGGTTCGCGGCGACGGCCTCGAGCACCCGCAGCCAGCGCTGGGCGAAGCCCGCGGCGGTGTCGGCGTCGAACAGGTCGACCGCGTAGGTCAGCGCCAGCGCCATGCCCGAATCCCGTTCGGACAGCGTGAACTGCAGATCGAAGCGGGAGATGTTCTCGTCCAGGTCGAGCGCGGCGACGCTGAGCCCGGGCAGTTCCAGGGCGGTGCGGTCCAGGTTCTGGAACGCGAGCATGACCTGGAACAGCGGGTTGCGGGCCTGCGAGCGCTCGGGGGCCAGCAGTTCCACCAGGCGCTCGAACGGCACGTCGGCGTTGCCGAAGGCGTCGAGGTCGGTGTGCCGGGCCCGGTCCAGCAGATCGGAGAACGATTCCGCCGGATCGATGCCGGTGCGCAGCACCAGGGTGTTGACGAACATGCCGACCAGGTCGTCCAGCGCGGCCTCGCCGCGACCGGCGACCGGGGTACCGACCGAGATGTCGTCGCCGCCGGACAGCCGGGCCAGCAGCACCGCGAGCGCGGAGTGCATGACCATGAACAGCGAGGAACCGCGCCGGCGGGCGAGCTCTTCCAGCGCGCCGACGAGTTCGGAGCTCAGCTCACGCTGCACGGTGGCGCCGTGGTGGGTGGCCACCGCGGGCCGCGGGCGGTCGGTCGGCAGCGCCAGTTCCTCGGGCGCACCGGCCAGCACGCGCTGCCAGTACCCGACCTGGCGGGCCATGATCGAGGCCGAATCCTCTTCCGAGCCGAGCACTTCGCGCTGCCAGACGGCGAAATCGGCGTACTGCACGGCCAGCGGCGCCCAGCCGGGGACCGCGCCCTGGGTGCGCGCGGAGTAGGCCAGCATGACGTCGCGCGAGAGCGGCGCCATGGAGAAGCCGTCACCGGCGATGTGGTGCACCACGACCACGAGCACGTGCTCACCGGCGGCTGTGTCGGAGTCGTCGTCGGCGGCGGGGGCGGCCACCCGGAACAGCCGGGCGCGCAGCGGAACCTGGTCCGCCACATCGAATCCCACGGTGGCGAAGGCCGTCACCGTGTCGATGAGCGCCGCCGGGGCGACCGTGACCGGGCGCAGATCCAGGGCGACCTGCTCGGCGGGCACGACCACCTGCACCGGCGTGCCGCCGTGCTCGGGGTAGCGGGTGCGCAGCGACTCGTGCCTGCGCACCACGTCCGCCACAGCCAGTTCCAGTGCGGCGGTGTCGAGTTCGCCGGTGAGTCGGATGGCCAGCGGCAGGTTGTAGGCCGCCGAGGAGGTGTCGTACTGGTTCAGGAACCACATCCGCTGCTGCGCGAACGACAGCGGCGCGGGCTCGCCGGGCACCCGCGGGCGGGCCACCAGCTTGGCGCGCGAGGCGCCGTCGGCGTGCGATTCGATACGCGCGGCGAGGGATTCGACCGTGGTCGCCTCGAAGAGCGTGCGCACCGCGACCGTGGTGTCCAGGGCCGCGCCGATGCGCGAGACCACCCGGGTGGCGATGAGCGAGTTGCCGCCCAGATCGAAGAAGTCGTCGTCCAGGCCGACTCTCGGCAGGTCCAGGACCTCCGCGAACACCGCGGCGACGGTCTCCTGGGTCGGGGTCTCCGGCGCCCGGAAGGCCCGGGCCTGCGCCGCCGGGGCGGGCAGCGCGCGGCGATCGAGCTTGCCGTTGACGGTCAGCGGGATGGCGCCGAGCGGGACGACCGCGGCGGGCACCATGTACGAGGGCAGGCGCTCCCCCGCGCCGTCGCGTACCGCGAGCAGCCAGGATTCCGCGGCGGCGGCGCCGGATTCGGGCACCACGTAGGCGACGATGCGCTGATCGCCCGGCTGGTCCTCGCGCACGATGACCGCGGCCTGCGCCACGCCCGGCTGCGCCAGGACAGCGGCCTCGATCTCACCGAGTTCGATGCGGAAGCCGCGCACCTTGACCTGATCGTCGGCGCGGCCGAGGTATTCGAGCTCGCCGAAACGATTCCAGCGCGCCACGTCGCCCGAGCGGTACAGCCGGCTGCCGCCGGCGCCGAACGGACTCGCCACGAAGCGGGCCGCGGTCAGGTCCGGGCGGTGCAGATAGCCGCGCGCCAATTGCGCTCCGGCGACGTACATCTCACCCGCGACGCCCACCGGCACCGGATGCAGGCGCTCGTCGAGCACGTACACCCGCAGACCGGCGATGGCGCGACCGACCACGCTGCCGGTGGCGGCCGCGATGGTGTCGGCGTCGAGCACCCGGTGCGAGACGTGCACCGTGGTCTCGGTGATGCCGTACATGTTCACCAGGTACGGGGTCGAATCGCCGTGGCGGGCAACCCAGTCCGAGAGACGGCGCAGCTCGAGGGCCTCGCCGCCGAAGATCACGTAGCGCAGCGCGAGCGCCGCGGCGCCGTCGGCGTCACGGCCCGCCGTGGCGATCCGATCGGCCTCGGCGAGCTGGTAGAACGCGGACGGGGTCTGGTTGAGCACCGTGACCCGTTCGCGGCGCAGCAGTTCCAGGAACTGCTCCGGCGAGCGCGAGACGTAGTAGTCGACCACCACGAGGGTGCCGCCGTACAGCAGCGGGCCCCACAGTTCCCACACCGAGAAGTCGAAGGCGTAGGAGTGGAACAGGGTCCACACGTCGTCCGGGCCGAAACCGAATTCGCGATCGGTATTGGCCATGAGCCGCACCACGTTCCGGTGCGCCACCGCGACGCCCTTGGGGCGGCCGGTGGAACCGGAGGTGTAGATGACGTAGGCGACGTGATCGGGATGCAGCGGGGCGATCCGATCCGCGTCGGTGATCGGGCCGTCCTCGGCGTCCTCGATGTCGCCGGCTTCCACGCCGTAGCCGTCGAGCAGCACCACCGGCAGACCGGCGGGCACGCTCACCTGCACGGTGGAATCGAGCACCACGCTGGTGGGCTCGGCGTCGGACAGCACGAAGGCGATGCGGTCGGCCGGGTAGCTCGGGTCGACCGGCACGTAGCCCGCGCCGGTCTTGATGACCGCGAGCAGGGCGACGACCAGGTCCAGCGAGCGCGGCAGCAGCACCGCGACCAGCGATTCCGGACCGGCGCCGTCCTCGATGAGCCTGCGCGCGACCACGTTCGCGCGCCGGTCCAGATCGGAGTAGGTCAGCTCGTCGCCGCCGAAGCGCGCGGCGATCCGGTGCGGATGCGCGGCCACGGCCTGATCGAAGAGTCCGGACAGGGTCGCGCCCGGGGCCGCGAACGGGCCGGTGAGCGCGCCCACCGGATCGGCGAAAAGACCCGTGGCCGAGCCGAACACGCTCTCGGCGATACCGCGGGTGACCGTACCCGTCGTCGCCGCGGCGGCCAGGCGCGCGGCCTCGGCCAGCGCGACGATGTCGTCGCCGGCGGAGACCCAGCGCTCGGACACGTCGAGGCGTTCGCTCTCCCCGAGCAGGTCGATATCGCCCAGCAGCACGCCCGCGTCCTCGGTGACCGCGTGCAGGATCCGCACGAGGCGCTCGGCGAACGAGGCCACGGTCTCGGGGTCGAACAGATCGGTGGCGTAGTTCCAGGACAGGCCGAGCGAGCCGTCGGCGCGCTCGCCCACGGTCAGCTGCACGTCGAATTTCGCGGTGCCCGCGTCGAATTCGACCGCCTCGACCGCGAGCTCGGGCAGCTCGAGCGCGCCCGCGTCCTTCGCGCCCGCGGCCTCGAAGGTCAGCGCGACCTGGAACAGCGGGTGGTGCGCCTGCGAGCGCACCGGGCTGATCACGTCGACCAGCCGCTCGAACGGCACGTCGGCGTGCGCGAACGCGGCCAGGTCGGTGCGCCGCACCTCGGCCAGCAGCTCGCGGAAGGTGTTGTCCGGCAACACCGGGGTGCGCAGCACCAGGGTGTTGACGAACATGCCGATCAGGTCGTCGAGGGCGCGTTCGCCACGGCCCGCGATGGGCGTGCCGACCGCGATGTCGACCGAGCGGGACAGACGCGCGGACCAGGTGGCCAGCGCGGCGTGCAGCACCATGAACAGGGTGACGTCGTGCTCGCGCGCGAGCGCGGTCAGCGCCCGGTGCAGTTCGGCGTCGACGGCGAACTCGTAGGTGGCGCCGGCGTTACTGGCGATCTCCGGACGCGGGCGGTCCGCGGGCAGCTCGATCTGCTCGGGCAGATCGCGCAGCTGCTCGGACCAGTACGCGACCTGCTGGGCCGCAATGGATTCCGCGTCGTTCTCGACCCCGAGCACCGTGCGCTGCCACAGCGCGTAGTCGGCGTACTGCACCGGCAGCGGGGCCCACTCCGGGGCCCGGCCGCCGCTGCGGGACAGGTAGGCCGCCACCACGTCACGCAGCAGCGGGCGCAGCGAGAAGCCGTCGGCGCTGATGTGGTGCAGCACCAGCACCAGCACGTGTTCGGTGGCGCTCAGGCTCAGCACCGTCGCGCGGAACGGCAGCTCACGGGTGACGTCGAAGTAGACGGTCGCGAGTTCGGTGATGCGCGAGGGCAGTTCGGCGGCGGTGACCGTCTCGGCCCGCACCTGGACATCGAGTTCGGCGGGATCGAGCACCCGCTGGAAACCGTCGCCGGCGACCTCGGGGTACACGGTGCGCAGCGCCTCGTGCCGGGCCAGCACGTCGCCGATCGCGGCGCCGAACGCCTCGAGGTCGATCGCGCCGGTCAGCTTCAACGCCACCGGGATGTTGTTCACGGCGGTGCGGTTGTCGAACCGGTTCAGGAACCACATGCGCTGCTGCGCCGGGGACAGCGGCACCAGGGCCACGGTCTCCCCGGTCGGCAGCGTGGTGGCCGCGGGCCGCTCCTGCGGGACCAGCGGCACCCGGCTGCCGGTGCCGACACGCGATTCCAGGTGCGCGGCCAGCCCGGCGACCGTGGTCGCCTCGAACAGCGCGCGCAGCGGAATGTCGGCGTCCAGCGCCGCGGACAGCCGCGAGATCACCTGGGTGGCGATGAGCGAGTTGCCGCCGAGTTCGAAGAAGTCGTCGTCCAGGCCGACCCGCTCGCCGCCGAGCACGTCGGCGAACACGCCCGCCACGGTCTGCTCCACCGGGGTCTCCGGGGCGCGGTAGACCTTGGCCGCGAAGGCCGGCGCGGGCAGAGCACGGCGCTCCAGCTTGCCGGAGGCGTTGAGCGGGAAGGCGTCGAGCACCACGTAGGCGGCGGGCACCATGTACGCCGGCAGCCGCCGCGCGAGTTCGCCCTTGACGGCCTCGGTGTCGATGGCACCGTCAGCGGCCACCAGGTACGCCACCAGCTGATCGCCGGTGCGCTCGTCGGCACGCACCACGACCACCGACTGGGCGACCGCGGGCAGCGCCGCCAGGGCGGCCTCGATCTCGCCGAGCTCGATGCGCAGACCGCGCAGCTTCACCTGGAAGTCGGTGCGGCCCAGGTACTCCAGCTCCCCGGTGCCGGTCCACACCACCAGGTCGCCGGTGCGGTACATGCGCTCGTTCGCGGCGAACGGGTTGGCCACGAAGCGATCCGCGGTCAGATCCGCGCGCGCCACGTAGCCGGTGGCGAGCTGATCGCCCGCCAGATAGAGCTCACCCGCGACACCCGCCGGAACCGGCCGCAGCCGCGAATCCAGCACGTACACCTGGGTGTTGAACACCGGCGCGCCGATCGGCACGCTCACGGTGTCGGCGTCCACGACCTCGTGGAAGGTGACGTCGACCGCGGCCTCGGTGGGGCCGTACAGGTTGTGCAGGCGCGCGCCGGTGAGCTCGCGCAACCGCTGCGCGGTGGTGGCGGGCAGCCCCTCACCCGAGGCGAAGACGTTGAGCAGACTGGCCGCGGCGGCACCGTCCCCCGCCGCCAGTTCGGCGACGAAGACCGCCAGCATGGACGGCACGAAGTGCAGGGTGCTGACCCGCTCGGCGGCTATGATCCGCAGCAGGTAGGCCGGATCGCGGTGGCCGTCCGGCTTGGCGACGACCAGGCGCGCGCCGACCTGCAGGGGCCAGAAGAACTCCCACACCGACACGTCGAAGGTCGCGGGGGTCTTCTGCAGCACGACGTCGTGCCCGGCCAGACCGTACTGGGCGTGCATCCACACCAGGCGGTTGACGATGGCGGCGTGCGAGACGGCCACGCCCTTGGGGCGGCCGGTCGAACCCGAGGTGAAGATGACGTACGCGGTGTTGCCCGGGCGCAGCGGGGTCCGGCGGTCGGCATCGGTCAGCGGGGTGTCGGCGAATTCCGACAGGTCCAGCTGGTCGATCCGAACCTGGCGTCCCGCAACGCCTTCCAGGTCCTCCCCGGAGGTCAGCACGCACACCGGGCGCGCGGTCTCGAGGATGTAGTCGGTGCGCTCGGCCGGATGATCCGGATCCAGCGGCACGTACGCGCCACCGGCGACCGTGACGGCGTACATACCCGCCACCAGATCGATGGATCGGCGCATACCCAGCGCCACCTGCGATTCCGGGCCCACGCCCGCGGCGACGAGCCAGCGCGCGAGCCTGCGCACCCGGGCGGCGAACTCGGCGTAGGACAGACTCGTCCCCTCGAAGGTGACCGCGGTCGCCTCGGGGGTCTGCGCGACCTGTGCCTCGAACAGCGCGACCAGCGTCTGCGCGGCGCCCTCGGCAACGACGGGCAGCGCGGCGTCCAGTTCGAACGCGGTGTCGTTCCAGCCGTGCAGGACCCGCTGGCGCTCGTGATCGAGCAGCAGGTCCACATCGCCGACCCGGACCGCCGGATCGGCGACCAGCGCGGCGAGCATGCGCACGAAGCGCCGCCCGAAGACATCCGCGAACGCGGCGTCGAAAAGATCGGTGGCGTAGACGAGTTCGGCTTCCATGGCGGCGGCATCGGCTGCCGCCGAACCGCCGTCGACGACCTCGCTCAGCGTGAGCTGCAGATCGAACTTGGCCGTCTGCTGGTCGATCTCGAGTTCGGCCACGCGCAGCCCCGGCAGCTCCAGGGCGGTACGGCCCAGGTTCTGGAACGAGAGCATGACCTGGAACAGCGGGTGCCGCGCCTGCGAGCGGGCCGGGTTGAGCACCTCGACCAGGCGCTCGAACGGCAGATCGGCGTGCGCGAACGCCTGCAGATCCCGCTCGCGGACGGTGCCGAGCAGCTCGGCGAAACTCGCGCCGGTGTCCACCGGCGAACGCAGCACCAGGGTGTTGACGAACATGCCGACCAGGTCGTCCAGCGCCTGCTCGCCGCGACCGGCCACCGGGATGCCGACGGCGATGTCGTCGGTGCCGCTCAGGCGCGCCAGCAGCGCGGCGAAAGCGCCGTGCACCACCATGAACAGCGTGGTGCCGTGCTGCTGCGCGACGCGGGTGAGCCCGCCGATGAGCTCGCCGGGCACCTGGAAGCGGTGCGTGCCCGCGGCGTAGGTGGCCACCGCCGGGCGCGGACGCGTGGACAGCCGCAGCTCGTCCGGCAGCCCGGCCAGGGTCTCGCGCCAGTAGTCCAGCTGTTCGGTGCTCAGCGAACGCGGATCGTCCTCCGCGCCCAGGGTTTCGCGCTGCCACAGCGCGTAATCGGCGTACTGCACCGGCAATTCGGTCCAGCCGGGCGCTTCGCCGCCGCTGCGCGCCACGTAGGCGGTCATGAGGTCGCGCACCAGCGGATTCATCGAGAAACCGTCGGCGGCGATGTGATGGGCGACGAGCACGAGCACGTGCTCGTCCGCGGCGGTCCGGAACGCGCGCACGCGCACCGGCGGTTCCGCGGTGACGTCGAAGCCGCGACCGGCGAAACCCCGTACCGCGGTGAGCAGATCGACCGCGCCCACCTCGACCACGTCGAGCTGGGGCACGGCCCGCGCGGCGGGCAGCACCCGCTGGTACGCGCGGCCCTCGTGCGAGGGGTAGATGGTGCGCAGCGACTCGTGCCGCGCGACCACGTCCGCGACCGCGGCCCGCATGGCGTCCAGATCCAGTGCGCCCGAGAGCTGTACGGCCGCCGGGATGTTGTTCGCGGCCGAATCGGTGTCGAACCGGTTCAGGAACCACATGCGCTGCTGCGCGAGCGAGAGCGGCGGGTACTCCGGGCGGGTGCGCGCGGTGAGCGCCTGGCGCACACCGGTTCCCGCGTGCGACTCCACCCGCGCGGCCAGCGCCGCGACGGTGGGCGCCTCGAACAGCGCGCGCACGCCGATCTCGGCCTTCAGCGCGACCGAGAGCCGGGCCACGACCTGGGTCGCGACGAGCGAGTTGCCGCCGAGTTCGAAGAAGTCGTCGTCCACGCCGATGCGTTCGGCGCCGAGCAGATCGGCGAAGATCTGCGCGATGATCTCCTCGATGGGAGTGGCGGGCGCGCGGAAGCGCTTGGTCTCGAAGACCGGCGCGGGCAGGGCCCGGCGATCGAGCTTGCCCGAGGCGTTGACCGGGAAGGCGTCCAGCACGACCAGCGCCGAAGGCACCATGTACGCGGGCAGCGACCGGCCGAGCGCGGCCTTGACCGCGTCGGTGTCCACGACGGCGTCCGCGTCCGGGACCACGTAGCCCACGAGCTGATCACCGGCGTGCGCGTCGGTCCGCACCACCACCACCGACTGCGCGATGCTCGGCTCCGCGAGCAGCGCGGCCTCGATCTCGCCCAGTTCGATGCGCAGGCCGCGCAGCTTGACCTGGAAGTCGGTGCGGCCCAGGTAGTTCAGTTCCCCGTCGGCGGTCCAGGTGACCAGGTCGCCGGTGCGGTACATGCGGCTGCCCGGCGTGCCGAACGGGTCGGCCACGAAGCGGTCGGCCGACAGGTCGGGGCGGCCCAGGTAGCCGCGCGCGAGCTGATCGCCCGCGAGATAGAGCTCTCCCGCGGTACCCGGGGCGACCGGGTTGAGCCGGGCGTCGAGCACGTAGGTCCGGGTGTTCCACACCGGGCGGCCGATGGGCACCGCGACGGTGTCGGCGTCGACGACTTCGTGGTACGTGACGTCGACCGCGGCCTCGGTGGGGCCGTAGAGGTTGTGCAGCCGGGCGCCGGTCAGCTCGCGCAGCTTGTGCGCGGTGGGCGCGGGCAGCGCTTCACCGGAGGCGAAAACCTGGCGCAGGAGGGTGTTCCGGCCGTCGCGTCGCTCCGGCGCGTCCGTGTCGGCTTCGAGGGCCGAGGTGAAGACCGAGAGCATCGAGGGCACGAAGTGGGCGGTCGTGATGCCCGCCTCGGCGATGATCTTCGCCAGGTACACCGGATCGCGGTGGCCGTCGGGCTTGGCCACGACCAGGCGGGCACCGGTCTGCAGGGGCCAGAAGAACTCCCACACCGACACGTCGAAGGTGGCCGGGGTCTTCTGCAGCACCGCGTCGTTCGCGTCGATCGGGTACTCGTGCTGCATCCACAGCAGGCGGTTCACGATGGCGCGGTGCTCGACCGCGACGCCCTTGGGGCGGCCGGTGGAGCCGGAGGTGAAGATGACGTAGGCGGTGTGCTCGGGCGAGATCGCCCGTCCGCGTTCGGCATCGGTGATCGGGGCGGCGGAGAACCCGTCCAGGTTCAGCGCGTCGATCTCGAGCACCGGCACGTTGCGGCCCGTCACGAAATCGTCGCGACCGGTGGTCAGGATCGCGGCGGGGCGTGCGGTGTCCAGCACGTAGTCGATGCGCTCGCCCGGCTGATCGGGATCCAGCGGCACGTAGGCGCCGCCTGCCTCGAGCACGGCGTACATCGCCACGACCAGGTCGGTCGACCGGCGAATGGCAAGGGCCACCGGCGATTCCGCGCCCACCCCGGACGCGATGAGCTTGCGCGCCAGCCGGTGCACCCGCGCGGCGAACTCGGCGTAGGACAGAGCTGTCCCCTCGAATTCGACGGCCGTCGCGTCGGGGCTGCTCAGGACCTGTTCCTCGAACAGCGACACCAGCGTCGCCGCGTCCGGGCGCAGGCCGATCGGCAGCGCGCGGGCGATGTCGTATCCGGTGTCGTTCCAGCCCGACAGCACGCGCTCGCGCTCGTCGCCGGCGAGCAGGTCGATGTCGCCGAGCGGGCGGTCCGGGTCGGCCACCACGGCCGCCAGGATCAGATCCAGCCGCCGCGCGAACGCCGCGATCGTGTCCTCGTCGAAAAGGTCACGCGCGTAGGAGAACTCGGCGGACATGCCGGCGTTCTCGCCATCCGGGCCCTGGGCTTCCTGCAGGGTCAGCTGCAGGTCGAACTTGGCCAGTTCGGCGTCGTAGTCCACGCCGTTGACCGAGAGCCCGGGCAGTTCCAGGCTCGCCTGGCGGGTGTTCTGGAAGGTCAGCATGACCTGGAACAGCGGGTGCCGCGACTGCGAGCGGGCCGGGTTGAGCACCTCGACCAGGCGCTCGAACGGCACGTCCGCGTGCGCGAACGCGTGCAGGTCGGTGTCGCGGGCCTGCGCGAGCAGATCGGCGAAGGTCCGGCCCGCGTCCACCTCGGTGCGCAGCACCAGGGTGTTCACGAACATGCCGACCAGATCGTCCAGCGCGGCCTCACCGCGGCCGTGCACCGGCGTGCCGATGACGATGTCCTCGGTGCCCGAGAGCCGGGCCAGCAGCACCGCGAGGGCGCTGTGCAGCACCATGAACAGCGAGGCGTTGTGCCGGCGGCCCAGCTCCACCAGGTGCTGCTGGGTCTGCGCCGAGATCGCGAACGGGTAGGTGCCGCCGCGGTAGCTCGCCACCGCCGGGCGCGGGCGATCCGAGGGCAGCACCAGTTCGTCCGGCAGCGCCGCGAGGGTGTCGGTCCAGTAGCGAATCTGCTTGGCGATCAGCGAATCCGGGTCGTCCTCGGAGCCGAGCACCTCGCGCTGCCACAGCGAGTAGTCCGCGTACTGCACGGGCAGCTCGGACCAGGCCGGGGCCTCCCACGAGGTGCGCGCGGCGTAGGCGACCATGACGTCGCGGGCCAGCGGGCCCATGGACCAGCCGTCGGCGCTGATGTGGTGGACCACCATGCCGAGGATGTACTCGGTCTCGCTGATCTCGAAAAGCGCCGCGTGCATGGGCACTTCGCCGGTCACGTCGAACGCCATGGTGGCGAGCTCGACCAGGTGATCGACCAGGTTGTCCTCGGTGACCAGCACCGGGGTCAGGTCGGGCACGATCTGCGCGGCGTCCAGGACCTGCTGCACCGGGCCGTACGGGGTCTCGGGGAAGACCGTGCGCAGCGACTCGTGCCGATCGATCACGTCGATGACCGCGACCTGCAGCGCCGCCACGTCCAGATCGCCCGAGAGCCGGATGGCCACCGGGATGTTGTTCACCGCGGAGGCGGTGTCGAACCGGTTCAGGAACCACATGCGCTGCTGTGCAAGAGAAAGCGGGATGTCGGCCGGCCGTTCGCGGGCCACCAGCGCCTTGCGCGCGCCCGCGCCGACCTGCGACTCCACCCGGGCGGCCAGCGCGGCCACCCCGGACGCCTCGAAGAGCATGCGCACCGGCACCTTGGTGTCCAGCGCGGTGCCGAGGCGGGCCGCCACCTGGGTGGCGATCAGCGAGTTGCCGCCGAGTTCGAAGAAATCGTCGTGCGCGCCGACCCGGGCGCCGGGCCCGAGATCGAGCACCTCGGCGAAGATCTGGGCGACGATCTCCTCGATCGGGGTGGACGGCGCCTGGAATTCGCGCACCTCGAAGGTGGGCGCGGGCAGGGCGCGGCGATCGAGCTTGCCGTTGGGGGTCAGCGGGATCTCGCGCAGCAGCACGAAGGCCGAGGGCACCATGTACGGCGGCAGATTGCGCGCCAGTCCGGCCTTGACCGCGTCCAGGTCCATGACGCCGCCGGCCGGCACCAGGTACGCCACGATCTGATCGCCGAGCCGGTCGTCCGGCCGCACGATGACGGCGGCCTGGCTCACCTGCGGGTGCGCCAGTACCGCCGCCTCGATCTCACCGAGCTCGATGCGGAAGCCGCGGACCTTGACCTGATCGTCGGCGCGGCCCAGGTAGACGAGGTCGCCCTCGGCGCTCCACTTGGCCACGTCGCCCGAGCGATACAGCCGCGCACCGGGTTCCCCGAACGGGCTGGCGACGAACCGGCCCGCGGACAGATCCGCCCGGCCCAGGTAGCCGCGCGCCAATTGCTCACCGGCGACGTAGATCTCGCCGGGCACGCCCACCGGCACCGGCCGCAGGCGGCGGTCCAGCAGGTACACCCGCAGGCCCGGAATCGCCTGGCCGATGAGGCTGCCGTTGGCCGCCGCGACCGCGGCGCGGTCGAGCGGACGATAGGTGACATGCACCGTGGTCTCGGTGATGCCGTACATGTTGATCAGACGCGGCGCGTCCTCGGGGTGGCGGGTGTACCACTCGTTCAGGCGCCGAAGTTCCAGCGCCTCACCGCCGTACACGACATAGCGCAGCGCCAGCGGCGCGGTGCCGCGCCCGGCGCGGTCCATCTCGGCCAGCTGGTAGAACGCGGACGGGGTCTGGTTCAGGACCGTGACCCGCTCCTCCTGCAGCAGTTCCAGGAACTGCTCCGGGGACCGCGAGGTGAAGTAGTCGACCACGACCAGGGTGCCGCCGTACAGCAGCGGGCCCCAGAGCTCCCACACCGAGAAGTCGAAGGCGTACGAGTGGAACATGGTCCACACGTCGTTCTCGTCGAAATCGAACCAGGCGTCGGTGTTGTCGAACAGCCGCACCACGTTCCGGTGCGGGATCAGCACGCCCTTGGGGCGGCCGGTCGAGCCCGAGGTGTAGATGACGTAGGCGATGTTCTCCGGGCGCAGGGCGCCCAGGCGTTCGGCGTCGGCGATCGGGGCCGAATCCACCAGCGCCAGTTCGGGATCGTCCACCGCGAGCACGGGAACCGCGGCGGGCAGCGACATCTCGTGCCGCAGGGTACTGACCACGCAGATCGGCTCGGCGTCCGCGAGCATGAACTCGATGCGCTCGGCGGGATAGGTCGGATCGACCGGCAGGTAGCCGCCGCCCGCCTTGAGCACGGCCAGCAGCGCGACCACGAGTTCGGCCGAGCGCGGCAGCGCCACCGCGACCAGGGTGTCCGGCCGCACGCCCGCGCCGATCAGCGCGCGCGCCAACTGATTCGCGCGCTCGTCGAGTTCGGCGTAGGTCAGGCGCTCGCCCTCGAACACGACCGCGGTGCGATCGCGATGCGCGCGCACGGTGGCGTCGAACAGCTCCAGCAGCGTGGACTCGCGCGCGACATCGGGGCCCGCGGAGGTCCAGTCGCCGGTGACCAGGGCGCGTTCGGCGGATTCGAGCAGGTCGATATCGCCGATGAGGCTGTCGGGAGCGGCGGTGACCGTCTCCAGGATGCGCCGCAGCCGGGCAGTGAAGGTGGTGATGGTCGCTTCGTCGAACAGGTCGGTGGCGTACTGCGCCACGGCCTCGATGCCCTCGGGTTCGCCCGCGCCGCCGCGCCTTTCGGTGAGCGTCCACTGCAGGTCGAACTTGGCGATGTCGACTTCGAGCTCTTCGGCGGTGACCGCGAGACCCGGCAGTTCCACCGTGGCGTGCGACATCTCCTGGAAGGAGAGCATCACCTGGAACAGCGGATGGCGCGCCTGCGAGCGGGCCGGGTTGAGCACCTCGACCAGGCGCTCGAACGGCACGTCCGCGTGCGCGAACGCGGACAGGTCCGATTCGCGGGTGCGCGCGAGGAAGTCGCTGAAGCGCTCGCCGCCGTCCACCTCCGAGCGCAGCACCAGGGTGTTGACGAACATGCCGATCAGGTCGTCGAGCGCCTGCTCGCCGCGACCGGCGATCGGGGTGCCCACCGCGATGTCGGTGGTGCCGCTGGAGCGGGCGAGCAGCACCGCGATGGCGGCGTGCATCACCATGAACAGGCTGACGCCCTGGGCGCGCGCCAGTTCGGTGAGCGCGCGGTGCAGATCCGCGTCGATGTCGAAGCGCACCCGGCCGCCGCCGAACGTGGGTTCGGCCGGGCGCGGCCGATCCGAGGGCAGATCGAGCTGATCGGGCAGACCCGCCAGAGTCGAACGCCAGTAGGCGATCTGGCGGGCGGCCATGGATTCGGGATCGGACTCCGCGCCGAGCAGCTCGCGCTGCCAGATGCTGTAGTCCTGGTACTGCACCGCCAGCGGCGCCCAGGCGGGCTCGACGCCGCCGACGCGGGCCAGGTAGGCGGCGATCATGTCGCGCGCCAGCGGGCCGAACGACACGCCGTCCGCGGCGATGTGGTGCACGACGAACGCGACCGCGTACTCCGGGGTGTCACCGCCGTCCGCGATCTCGTACACGCGCACCCGGATGGGCAGCTCGGTGGTGACGTCGAAGCCGGTGGCCGCGAATTCGGTGAGCACGGCGGGCAATTGCGCCGCCGCGATGGTTTGCACCGCGATGCCCAGGTCCACCTCGCCGGCGGGCACCAGCTGCTGGAAACCGCCGTCCCCGGACTCGGGGAAGATGGTGCGCAGGGCTTCCTGCCGCTCCACCACGTCCATGAGGCCGGCCGTCAGGGCGGCCAGGTCGACCTCGCCGCGCAGGCTCACCACGAACGGCAGGTTGTAGGTGGGCGAGGTGGGATCGAACTGGTTGATGAACCACAGGCGCTGCTGCGCCAGCGACAGCGGCACCCGCGCCGGGCGCTGCTGCGCCACCAGCGGGGGGCGCGCCGAAACATCGGACGGGCCTTCGGCTTCCACCCGCGCGGCCAGCCCGGCCACGGTCGGGGTCTCGAACAGCGCGCGCACGCCGATCCGGGTGCCGAACGCGGCCGAGACGCGGGCCACGACCTGGGTGGCGACCAGCGAGTTGCCGCCCAGATCGAAGAAGTTGTCGTCCACGCCGACCCGGTCGTGCCCGAGGACGTCGGCGAACACGCCCGCCACGATCTCCTCTGCGGCGGTGCGCGGCGCGCGGTAGCCGGCGGCGTCCGCGCTGAACACCGGCTCGGGCAGGCCCTTGCGGTCCAGCTTGCCGGAGGTGTTGAGCGGGAAGGCTTCCAGCACCATGATCGAGGCCGGGACCATGTAGGTCGGCAGCTTCTCGGCCGCGAAGCGGGTCAGCGCGGCGGGATCGATGGTCTGCCCCGGCACCGGGACCACGTAGGCCACCAGCTGCTGGCCGGTGGCGGTGTCCATGACCAGCACCGCGGCCTGGCTCACCGTCGGGTGCGCGAGCAGGTCGGTCTCGATCTCGCCGAGCTCGATGCGCTGACCGCGGAACTTCACCTGGAAGTCGGTGCGGCCGATGTATTCCAGCGCGCCGAAGGTCCCGGACTCGTCGCTCGCGACGGTCCAGCGCACCAGGTCGCCGGTGCGGTACATGCGCTCGCCGGCGGTGGACAGCGGATTGGCGACGAACCGGTCCGAGGTCAGGTCCGGGCGGCCCTTGTACCCGCGCGCGAGCTGGCGCCCGCCCAGGTACAGCTCGCCCGCCGCGCCGATCGCGGCCGGGCGCAGCCGCGAATCCAGCACGTAGACTTCGACATTCCATTCGGGCACGCCGATCGGCACCGTGACGGTGTCCGCGGCGGTGTTCTCCCAGTAGGTCACCGAGACCGCGGCCTCGGTCGGGCCGTACAGGTTGTGCAGGCCCGCACCGGAAATCGCGCGGAAGCTCGCGCCGGTCTCCGGCGGCAGCGCCTCGCCGATGACGAAAACGTGCTGCAGCGAAGCGCATTGGGCCGCGGTGGCGTGCGCGACGAAGACCGTCAGCATGGACGGCACGAAGTCGGTGACGGTGACTCCGTGCCGGTGGATGGTCTCGGCCACGTACAGCGGATCGCGATGCCCGTCCGGGGTCGCGATGATCAGCTTGGCGCCCACCATGAGCGGCAGGAAGTAGCCCCACAGCGAGACGTCGAAGGTGGTGGCGGTCTTCTGCAGGTAGACATCGTCCGCGGTGAGCCCGTACTCGTCGAGCATCCACAGTTCTTGATTGACGATGGCGTGGTGGGTGACCGCGACGCCCTTGGGACGGCCGGTGGAACCCGAGGTGTAGATGACGTAGGCGGTGTTGAACGGCCGCAGCGGGGCCAGCCGGTCGGCGTCGGTCAGCGGGGCGTCGGAGTAGTCCGACACGTCCAGGGTGTCGATCTCCAAGCGCCGCACGGACGCCGGGAGTTCGAGCTCGTCGCGGGCGGTGGTCAGCACGCAGACCGGTGCCGCGGACTCGAGGATGTACGCGGTGCGATCGGCCGGGTGATCCGGATCGATCGGCACGTACGCGCCACCGGCGCGCAGCACCGCGTGCATGCCGATCACCAGGTCGAGCGAGCGGCGCATACCCAGCGCGACAAGCGATTCCGGCCCGACGCCGTCGGCGACGAGGAAGTGCGCGAGCCGGTTGACGCGCGCGCCGAACTCGGCGTAGGTGAGCGTCTCGCCCTCGAACTCCAGGGCGATGTTGTCCGGCGTCAGCGGGATCTGGGCGTCCAGCAGCGCGGGCAGCGTGGTGTCCGGGACCTCGTGGCCGGACCGGTTCCAGTCGAGCAGGCTGCGGGTGCGCTCGGCGGCGGTGGTGATGGGCAGGCCCCACACCGGCTGTTCGGCGCCCGCCTCGAGGAAGCGGTCGAAGAACTCGAGGAAGCGCGAATGATGCTGCGCCGTCTCGGCGTCGGAGTACAGGTTGGGGTTGGTCTCGAAGTCGATGTGGTTCCGCGCGCCGCCCCGGGACTGGTACAGGTTGACGCCGAGGTCCTCGATGGAACCGGTGGAGAGCACGCTCAGCTCACCGGTCACGTCGCCGAGGGTGACCTCGTTGTGGAACATCATGATGTTGACCCAGGGACCGAAGAACTCCCGGGTGACCACGCCCTCGCCCGCGCTGTCGCGGCGGATGTCCTCGTGCCGGTAGCGCTGATGCCGCAGCGCGCCGGACACTTCCACGGTCACGGCCTTGAGCAGTTCGCTCACCGTCGTGCCGTACCCCACGCGCAGGCGCAGCGGCACGATGTTCGACACCGCGCCGCCGGAGCGGCGCATGGCGGCGGTGGTGCGGGCGGTCACCGGCAGGCTGAGGATGACGTCCTCGGAACCGGTCCACTGCGCCAGGTACGCCGCGAAGCCCGCGATCAGCAGACCGGCGGGCGAATTCTCGTGACGCGCGACCGCCGCGTCCAGCAGCGAGGTCTGATCCTCGGTGAGCGCGGCGGAGGCGATGCCGTTGATCGCGGCCGGCGGCGCCGAGCGGCCGGACAGACTGGTGCCGTCCTCCAGACCGGCGACACGCTCGGTCCAGTACTCCTTGTCGCCCTTGAAGCGGGTGCTGTCGCGGTAGGAGAACTCCTGCTCGACCAGCGTGCGCAGGTCGGTGGCCTTGCTCGGCGCGAGTTCGGTGCCGTGGAAACGAGCGGTGTAGACCTCGGCGACCCGGTTCATGTAGGTCATGGCGCCGAAGCCGTCGAGCACGATGTGGTGGACGCGGGCGTACCAGTAGTAGAGGTCCTCGCCCACGTGCAGCACCGCGCCGCGGATCAGGCGGTCGGCGGTGATGTCCATCGGGCGGCTGTAGTCGGCGCGCATCCACGCCAGGGCGGCCGCGCGCGGGTCCTGCGCGTCGCGGAAATCGGCACGGTAGATCGTGCGGTCCAGGCTGGGATCGACCACCTGCAGCGGTTCGCCGTCGCGTTCGACGATGCGCAGGAAGCCGGAACCGACCTCGAGGGAGGCTTCGACCATGGCGGCTTCGAGCAGCGGGACGTCGATCTCGCCGCGCAGTTCGACGAACTGCGCGATATTGATCGGCACCTGCGGGTCGAGGTGCTGGGCGTACCAGATGCCCAGCTGAGCGGGCGACAGCGGGAAAGCCTCGCCCGATCCCGGCGCGATTTCGCTGCCAGCTTCGTCGTTGCCGCCGAAATCTAGCCGGTCCAACCCAAACCTCGTTTCCGGAACACCACGCAGCGCTCCCCACCGAAAACCCCAACAGGACGCCACACTGACCAGCGTGGCGTCCGATGCTCGAGGCTCACTTCACGTAACAATCAGACAAAGATGTGTACTTTGGGCTATCTCTTCAGGCAGCCGATCTTGTTACAGGGGCGAGCCCGCTCCGACCGGCCATCGCCCCGCCGTTTTCCTAGTCCTGCTGCTGAACACCCGAACCAATCTACCGTCCGGCGCGCCCGCGCAACCACGAAGGGCCATAGCCCTGCGCTATCGCCGCATTTCGGGGTCCGCGCGAGTGATATGCGTCCTGTCGCGGCTCGGGTCGTACAGGTGTGACTGGGCGCAATCGATACTTTCGGCCAGCGCCGGACCCACCAGAATCACTGCCGCCTGGCGCAATTGGGCCGCCTCGACGCGATCGGCGATATCGGCCAGGGTGCCGCGCAGCACACGTTGCCCGGGCTGGCTGGCCCGGTAGACGACGGCCACCGGACAGTGCTCGCCGTACTCACCCGCCAACTCCTGCGCCAAGACGCGAACACGGGTTATAGCCAGATGCAATATCAGGGTCGCGTGGGTGCGCGCGAAGTTCGCCAGCGCCTCCGTCTCGGGCATGGCCGTCGACCGGGCGTGGGTGCGGGTCAGCACCACCGATTGCACCTGCTCCGGGACGGTGAGCTCGGCCCCGAGGATGGCCGCGGCGGCCGCGTAGGCCGGGACGCCCGGGGTGACGTCCCACGGGATGCCCGCGGCGTCGAGGCGGGCCTTCTGCTCCGACAGGGCCGAATAGATGGACGGATCGCCCGAGCACAGCCGGGCCACGTCCTTACCCTCGGCGTGCGCCCGCGCGCAGTGCGCGATGATCTCGTCCAGATCCAGGCCCTGGGTGTCGACGAGCTCGGCCCCGGGCGCGCAGTGCGCGAGCACCTCGGGGTCCAGGTAGGTCCCCGCGTACAGGCACACCGGGGCGGACCGCAGCAGGTTCACCGCGCGCACGGTCAGTAGATCCGCCGCCCCCGGTCCGGCCCCGATGAAGTGCACTGTCATACGAGCGAGTCTCGCAGGTCAGGCCGAGACGTCGAAGTGCGCCTGCACCTTGGTCGGGCGCAGGCGCACCACCAGCTCGCCGGGGACGCCGTTGCGCCTGCCGAATTCCTCGCCGCGCTCTTCCCCCATGTACCGCGCGCCGATGCGGGTGGCGGTGGCCACCAGATCGCCCGGGTCCTCGGAGACCTCGGCGACGCCCTGCACCTGAACGAAGGCGTACGGGCGCACCTCGAGATCCACGACCAGGGTCAGGCGGGGATCGCGGGCGATGGCTTTGCCCTTGGCGGTGTTCGCGCCGGTGTTGAACACCACGGCGTCGTCCTCGAGGACGAACCAGATCGGGGTGACCAGCGGTCGCCCGTCCGCCGCGACCCAGGCGATCTTGCCGGTCCGGGTGCCTTCGGAGAGGAATTCACGCACTGTCGGATCAGAGAGGGAGGCCATGGGGACACCGTAGGCCGCGACCCTCGCGAACCGGATGAACCCGGCGGGACCGTTCAGATCGCGCCGCGCTCGCGGGCCCTTGCCACCGCCGAGGTCCGGGACTTGACCCCGAGTTTGGCGTAGATGTGCACGAGATGGGATTTGACGGTGGTCTCGCTCAGGAACAGCCGCCTGCCGATCTCCCGGTTGGAGTGCCCGTCCGCCACCAGTCGCAGCACCTCGATCTCGCGCGGGCTCAGCGTGGTGTCCGGTTTACGGACCCGGGTCATCAGCCGCGAGGCCACCGACGGCGACAGCACGCTCTCCCCCGCGGCGGCCGATCGGACCGCGGCCAGCAGTTCCGCGGGCGGGGTGTCCTTGAGGATGTAGCCGCACGCGCCGGCCTCGATCGCGCCGAGGATGTCGGCGTCGGTGTCGTAGTTGGTGACCACCAGAACATTGGGGGGCGAGGGCAATTCGCGCAGCGCGGCCGTGGCCTCGGCGCCCGAGCTGCCGGGCCCGAACCGCAGATCCATCAGCACCAGGTCGACGGCGGTGGTCGCGCAGAACGCGACCGCGTCCTCCGCGGTCGCCGCCTCCCCGACCACCTCGATGTCCGCGCCGGAATCGCTCTCGGCCACACCGGAATCCAGCAGCGCGCGCAGCCCCGCCCGGACGATCGCGTGATCGTCGGCGAGCAGAATGCGAATCATGGCTCCTCCACGGGGAACGACACGGTGACCGCGGTGTGACCGGGTTCGGACTCCACGCTCATGGTGCCGCCCTGCTGTTCCACGCGACTGCGCATGGCGGTGAGACCGAAACTGCCCGAGGGTGATTGGGTCAGCACCGCCGGCGCGATGCCCACCCCATCGTCCACCACGTCCAGGTGCACCGCGTCCCCGGCGTAGGTCAGGGTGACCCGCATCCGCCGGGCTCCCGCGTGCCGCACCACGTTCGACACCGCGCTCTGGGTGATCCGCACCAGCGCCGCCTCCACGGACATGGGCAGCGCGTGCGGTTCCCCCTCCACCAGCACCTGGGTGTCCAGGCCGGGGGCGGCGGCGCGCTGGGCGACCCGGGTGAGCGCGCCCGCCAGCGACTGCCCCTCCAGCGCGGCCGGGGTGAGTTCGGCGATGAGCTGGCGGGTTTCGACCAGGCTGTCCGCCGCGGTCTCGCGCGCCAGCCGGATCTTCTCCAGCGCCGGATGATCCGGGGCCGCGCGCTCGACCGCGTGCAGCAGCAGCTGGATGCTGCTCAGGCCCTGGGCGACGGTGTCGTGGATCTCCTGGGCCAGGCGTTCGCGCTCGGCCATCTTGCCGGCGGTGCGTTCCTTGTCGGCCAGCGTGTTTCGGGTGGCCAGCAATTCGTCGATGAGGCGCTGCCGCTCGGCGGCCTCGCGGAACAGGGCCTCGTATCCGAGCCCGATGGCGACCGCCACCAGCGCGCCCAGCAGCGGCCCGATCACCCCGCCCATGGACCAGCCGCGATGCCAGGCGAATCCGAACACCGAGAGCACCGTCGCGGCCACCACCGCGAGCAGGCCCCAATTGCGCGGCAGCAGATGCAGATACAGGAAGAACAAGCCGAAGACCAGGTACACCGCGATGGGTTCGACGGTCACCAGCCCCAGCCACATGACGGTCAGCGCGAGCAGCCACACCCGGGCGGCGGTGAGCCGCCGCCGGAACAGCCCGCCGGTGAAGTACACGCCCAGGAACGCGCCCGCGAGCACCAGGACAACGTAGGGGTGGGCGTCGGCCACGAACGCCCGCCCGACCACCACCGCCGTCAGCGCCACCACCAGCACGTGCAGGCCGACCTGCAGGCCGGAGAAGACGGGGGTCAGGGGCGAACGGTGCACGTCGACCAGCTTATGCCGGGCAACTCGGGCGGCATCCATCGAAAGTAGGAAACGCCGACCCACCGATGGCAGCGCCGCGATTCCTTCGGCGGCGCGATGGTTTCCGGGCGATTCCGCGACAGGGTGGAACCATGTTCGTCGCACTCCGAGATCTGCGGGCCGCCCGCGGCCGATTCCTGCTCATCACCCTGGTGGTAACCCTGGTCGCGCTGCTCGTCACCTTCTTGAGCGGGCTCACCGCCGGGCTGGCGCATCAGAACATCTCGGCGGTGGAGTCGCTGACCGCCGAATCGGTCGTGTTCGCCGACACCGGCTCGGGGCCCTCCTTCGACGCCTCCACCCTCGCCCCGGACCAGGTACGGGCCTGGCGCGAGGCGGGCGGCACCGTGGACCCGATCGGCATCAGCCGCGCCCGGGCCACCGCCGACGGGGCCGGGGCGACCCAGGTCGCGCTGTTCGGGGTCGAGGGAACACCTTTCGGCAATCGCACGGCTACCGAGCCGGGCCGGGTGATCCTCAGCAGCGCGGCCGCCAAGGATCTGGGCGCCGGCACCGGTGACACGGTGACCCTGGGCGCCGGGTCCTTCACCGTCGCGGGCGTGACCGGCGACGACTGGTACGCGCACACGCCGGTGGTGTGGATGACCCTGTCCGATTGGCAGGAACTGAATCCCCGTTCCGGTGCGGCGACGGTGCTCGCGGTCTCGGGGGTGAGCGACCTGGCGGCGGTGAACAGCGCGGCGCGCACGACCAGCACATCGGCGGCGGATTCGCTGTCGGCCATGAGTTCGTACCAGGCCGAGAACGGTTCGCTCACCCTGATGACGGTGATGCTGTTCGCGATCTCCGCGCTCGTCATCGGCGCGTTCTTCACGGTGTGGACGGTGCAGCGCATGCCCGATGTGGCGGCCCTGAAGGCGCTCGGCGCGACCACCGGTTCGCTGGTCCGCGATGCCCTGGGCCAGGCCCTGGTGGTCCTGGTGGCGGGCGTGGGAACGGGCCTGGGCGGCACGGTGCTGGCGGGCGTGTTCATCGGCGACGCAATGCCTTTCACCCTCACGGTGAGCACCACCCTGCTGCCCGCGGCGGCCCTGGTCCTGCTCGGCCTGCTCGGCGCGGCGTTCGCCCTGCGCTTCCTGGCCACCACCGATCCGCTCACCGCCCTGAACCAGGCCCGCTGACAAGCCCTGTCCCCCAGGAGATTCGCCATGACCAACACCCTGACAGTCACCGACCTGACCCTCACCTTCCCCGACGGCGCCGAGCGCGTGACCGCGCTGGACAAGGTGAATCTGCGCGTGGGCGGCGGCGAGATAGCGGCCATCACCGGCCCCTCCGGCTCCGGCAAGTCCACGCTGCTGGCGGCGGTATCGACCCTGGTCCGTCCCGACTCGGGCCGCATCGAACTGGACACCGACGGCGGTCCGGTCGATCTGGCCGCGCTGTCGCGCCGCGCGGCAACCGCCATGCGCCGCAACACGATCGGGATCGTGTTCCAGCAGTCGAACCTGATTCCCGCCCTCACCGCCCTGGAACAACTCGAAGCCATGGCCCACCTCGGCCAGTCCCTGCTGGTCTCCCCGGCCCGCCGCCGCGCGACCCGGGCGCACGCCCGCGAACTGCTCGACGCGGTGGGCCTGTCCGGCCACGAGAACAAGCGCCCCGCGCAGCTGTCCGGCGGTCAGCGCCAGCGGGTGAACATCGCCCGCGCCCTCATGAACGAGCCCGCCCTGCTGGTGATCGACGAACCCACCAGCGCCCTGGACCAGGAACGCGGCGCTGCGATCATCGAGCTGATCGTGCGCATAGTCCGCGAACACAACGCCGCGACGCTGCTGGTCACCCACGACCGCGCCCACCTGCACCGGATGGACACCGTGCACCGGATGGTCGACGGCGTACTGACCCTCGGGAGTACCGCGACAATCGCCGCATAACCGGCGTGCGACGATCGGCAAGCACCCGCTTGCCGTCCCCGGCGAGCACGAGAACGAAAAGGCTCGCCGTGGAAGTTGTGACGTCGCTGCCCGCGGACACCCCGCTGTCACAGGTGGCCGCCCGAATCCGCCGCATCGAGGCGCTCGGCTTCGATACCGTCCACATCTCCGAGACGATCCACGACCCGTTCGCGGTCTGCGCCCTGGCCGTGGAACACAGCACCCGCCTGACCATCCGCACCTCGATGGTCGTGGCCTTCCCCCGCAGCCCGATGATGACCGCCCTGGCGGCCTGGGATCTGGCCGGGTTCTCCGGCGGCCGGTTCCAGCTGGGGGTGGCCTCCCAGGTGCGCGGCAACATCGTGGGCCGCTTCTCCACCCCGTGGACGGACCCGGTGGCCCAGCTCGGCGACTACGTCACCGCGCTGCGCGCGATCTTCGCGGCGTTCCAGCACGGAACGCCCCTGGACCACCACGGCAGCCACTACGAATTCACCCGTCTACAACCGTTTTTCAATCCGGGCCCGCTCGAGGTCCCCGAGCCGCCCATCTATATGGGCGCGGTGAACCGCCGCATGTGCGAACTGGCCGGGGCGCTGGCCGACGGCTTCGTCGCACACCCGACCGGGTCGCATCCGCTGTCGCTGGAGAACCATGTGCTGCCGACCCTCGGCGACGGCGGGGTACAGGTGGGGCGCACCGACGGTGGACCGCGAATTGTCGTGGTGCCCAAGGTGATCACCGGCCGCGACGAATCGGCCCTGACAGCGCTGCGGCACGAACGCCGCTCCGAACTCGCCTTCCTGTACTCGACGCCCGCCTACCGGGGCACGCTGGACCGGCTCGGGTTGGGCGAGATCGCCGACCAGCTCTCGGCCGGTGCGGCGGCCAAGGAGTGGGGCGCGCTGCCGGGGCTGCTGACCGACGACATGGTGGCGACGCTGGTGCCGCAGGGGACATACGGGGAACTGCCCGCGGTGTTGGATTCCTGGTACGGGGATCGGTGTCACGGGATCGCGCTGGACGTGCCGGCGGAGCCGGATGAGGATGGGGAGTTCGGGGAGATGCTGGCCGGGATTCGGGAGATTTCGGCTCGTGGGAGTCGATAGGAACGCGGCGCCGGGTTCGGCGTCGGCCGCGCCACCACCGCGAGGGGATGAAAGCCGCACTCGTCCTTACCATTTGGAACACGGCCGAATTCGATGAAAGCCGCGTGAGCGCGCCCCACGATAACCGGATGGGCGTCGATCATCGGTGACCGTTGAGCGCGTCCGGCGAACGTACGCTCATGCCGAATTCAGTGTTGCGAGAGCGATAGGGATCGCATACCGCCAGCGGATGTCCTCCTCAACGCCGAGTGGCCGCGCCGATGTCCTTCGTCTCAGTTATTCCGTCTCGGGCTCGTTGTCGGGGATTATCTCTCCAGGGGTTGCCCGAATCGGGCGAATGATCGGCATGGGGGTGCGTGATGGCAACAGCGGGACGGGATGTCGTTGGTTCGCGGGCGGTCGAACGGCCGGCCGACAGCGGTTGGTGCGAGGGTGGCCGCCTGTTCGGCCTGCTGAGTGTCGCTCTCCTCGCAATGAGTCTGGTCATCCTGGCAGGTGTCGGCTGGGAGGCCGACGGGTATCGGATGGTCATCCGGGCGACAGCCCGAACATCATTGACACTGTTCCTGAGCGCCTTTCTCGCGACCGCCCTGCTCACGCTTTGGCCGAGCGCTGCGACCTACTGGCTGCACCGCAACAAACGCCAGCTGGGCCTGTCGTTTGCGGTTTCGCACGGAATCCATCTCGCCGCGATCATTACCTTGGCCACCGCGGACCCGACGACCTTCTGGACCCTGGCTTCGGCCGCCTCGGTGATCATCGGCGGCACCGGCTATCTCATCATTGCGCTGCTGGTCGCAACTTCATTCGACCGGATCGGCACCTGGCTCGGTGCTCGGCGCTGGCAACAGGTGCGAACTATCGGAGCCTGGTTCATTTGGTCGCTGTTCGTCCTGATCAACGGCATCCGCATTCCCAGAAATAGTTGGTACGCACTGCCTGTGGCAATCCTGCTGGCAGCGTTTGTGGTGCGTGTGGTGACCCGAAAGGTGCCGACAGTCCCTGTAAGTGCCGCGCCGAACTAGCGGTTGCGGCATGGCCGGCCAAAGGCAGCAACGCTGGAGACTTCGATCGGCCCTCGTCGTCGGCACAAACAGGTCGTTGAGACATGGTCCAGAACGCCCTACTTTGCCGCATTCCGCACTGACGAAACCGGCCAGCACGGGCAAAAGAGAAGGTCAACAGGCTGAGCTGATCGGGCGCCAGCCGAACGCACCATCATGCTGAGTTTGGGATGCCTGAGAGGTTGGTCGATCTCGACTTTGGCGGGCGCTGCGGACGGCGCTGTTCGGTCTGCGGCCTGTGTCGTCTGGGTGCTCGTGATCTCTGAAATCCGTTTTACTCGTCAGACTTTGAGTGTCCAACGACTGGTGCGACTTGGGTGAGAGTGCTCTGGGTTCTGGTGCGGCAGGCGTGAGCCTTCTGCCGAGTTCCTGACGGAGGACCTCGTGTCGGCAAAGCTGAGTAGTCTCGCGGGGTGTCTCGCATCATGCATCTCTACCTGCTCGACTTGGCAGAGCTCAAGGCCGTCATCGGCTCCAAAGACGAGGAGCTCCTGATCCGAATCCTCGCTGGTCCGTTGGACGATACGGACACTCAGTTGTTTCATGCGATCATCCAGGGCGGCCCATTCGACCCAGAGGAAGCCGAAGGCTACGTCGATGCACTCGAGATCATTTGCAGAGCTATCGGTGGGGAATACATCCATGACAAGAACTTCTGGTTCAGCAGAAGGGATTTCGACCACTACGAACTTGTCAACGGGCTCAATGATGGCAGTCTGCTTCCGCAAGCCGAGTATTCCGGTTGGGGCTACTGGAGCAAGGAGGAGAACGCCGAGGAATTGGCGGCTCTCGAAGAAGAGGACGACCTGGACGATGACCCCTACGGGTTGATCGAGTGCATGCGTGAATCCGTCGCCGCCAACAAGGACCTGATCTGCTTTTGGGGCGGATAGCGTCTGTGGTTAGTGCGTGGCTGTGTCATGCCCACGCCGACTCCTGAATGATGTCGGGTTCTTTTCCAGCTGAACCACACCCAGAGCACGGGATCCTCAGGTCGACGTCCGACAGACCGGCCGACATTCAGGCGCTTGAACATCCGCTTCTGTCGCGACCTGCGCGTTCCGAGTCGGTCAACGCTGGCGCGCGGAAGATCAACCCGCCCAGGGTTTCCGGTGCCGGCCGAACGCACGACAGTGCCGACAGGCGTCAGGTGAGACGGGCATACATGTACATATCGCGTGGCTCGCCAGCGATCTTCTCCCACTTGCGAAGCAAGCCCTCGCGTTGATACCCAGCCGATTCCGCGGCCCGCCACGAACCCTCGTTCGACGGCTCGACATACAGTTCCAGACGCGAAATCTCCTCCAACGTCGAGCCCCACGCGCTCAGCACACGCAGAGCCCGGCTCGCGTAACCGCAACGCCGCCAACCCGGTCCGATCCAATAGCCCACCGACGCCCGGCCATGACCGACATCGCGCCGCCAGAGCCCGATCTGCCCCACCGCCGAATCGGTCTCTAGATCCGAGACCGCGAACGACCACCCCTCCCCGCGCACCACCCGTTGATGTTGACGCCGAACGAACGCCAATCCATCGTCCTCGTCGCCATGAGCAACGACCGTAGTGATCAACGGGATCAACGGATCCCGGCCGGCCTCCACGACCAAGCCCACGTCTGTCACCGCGAAGGGCCGCAGTCGAATCCCCTCACCCTCCACCACCGGCACCACCAACGCTGTCACGGGCACCACCTCACACGCGAGAACCGCAACTGTGCAACCCATTTCGTGGTCACACGGCGGACCGAACCGGAGTTCGCTCCGCCGTGCCCGCCCAGTGGCGACCCGCACGAAATGCCGCGTTCCGCGCTGTCCGAACCTGTCATCGCGGGACGGGCGGAGGTCGACGGGCTACCAGGCACCGAGGCTTTTCACGTCCCACGAAAGTCGGATATGAGGTTTGGTCTGCAGTGTCACGGGCTCGTTCGTAACGTCCCGAATCCACAGCCGTAGACCTTCGCAGTCGACCGGGCCTCGGTCGATGCTGATTCGATCCACCGGGCGAAGACGGCCCAACGATGTGTGCTTCTGCGTACCTGTGTAAAGGCTGATGTACGCCTCGCCCGCCGCCGGATCGAGGGAGAACAGAACTGACTGAACTCCCCGAGTCAGCCGGAACGAATGCAGTCCAATGGGCCAATGAAGATCATCGAACTGCCGTGTCGGCTCGTGTTCGAAGAGCCAGATGAGATCGGCAAGTTCAGGAATCTCCATGCGTCGACGGTAGCGGCAGGGTCGGTAGCCGAGCGCACTCTATTGGCGCATACCGCGCTGACCGAAGCAGCCAGCGCGGGTCAGTCGAAGGTCTACGGGCCAAGCCGATTTGAGGCCGGCGGAACGTCCGCTACTGCCGAGCTGCGGGCGACCCCTATTTATCGTGCACTGTCGGCCCCTGAGTGGCGGTTTCCGCCAGATCTCCGGCGATAGTGCACGATAATTCGCCGCTGAGAGCGGCGCCGCCCTTCTGATGCCGGAGAGATCCATCGCACCTTCATGCGCGAGAACGTCCGGAACTGCCGCATGGCGCGCTGACCGAACCGGCCAGCGGCAAGCCGTATACGTAGTAGTAGGAAGGAAGCCCCCGAGAGCGGGGGCATCGCTCTCGGGGGCTTCGAGTGGGGACCTCACCGTGGGCGCGGTGAAGGCGAGACGGTTGGTTTCAGGGGGCGGAGGGGTGCTTGAACTCCCCGGCACTCGCGCCCTTCAGGAACGCATCCCATTCAGCGGCGCTGAAGGCGATTACGTTGCCGGCCAGGTTCTTGCTGTGGCGGACCTCGGTTCCGCCGTCCTCGCGGTGCGTCACGTGAACGCAGGTCCCGGTCGAGCTACTGAAGCTGGATACGAACCCCACACCGATTTTCGACATGACTGTCTCCTCTCGTCGATCATCTACCTTTCCGGCGAGTGCCGGAAGTTCTGTGCCGCAACACGATTCGCGAGCGACAACACCTCAGCCGATCTACGACCGGGCGGAGCCGTCCCGCCGCTCGACCGGGCGAAGGTCGCCGGTCACGCGGCCGACGTTGTATGCGTCGGGGCGGTGGCTGGCATCGAGGTACATCAGTCCACCACCCTCAGCGCGGGACGTTGGGGGGCGGCGGGTTGGTGGCGCGGGTACCGGATCCCGGTCGCGACCAGAACATCGACGTACTCGCGCAGCCTTGTCAGGCCGCCGCAGAGATCCGACAGCGCGGACACGAGCACCACGTCGACCGGGCTCTCATCTATGTCCTCGATGATGTGGTCGACCGGGCATTCGGTGTCCTCGTCGATCAGGATCAAGTCCCTGGCGGTCGGTTTCGTCATGCCGGAACGCCAGTGCAGTCCCTTGCTGCGCCGCACATGGTCGAGCCACTCCTCCGACTCGTCCACGTCGAGGGCTACGAACGCCTCGTGGATGACCGCCACGGCGGTCTCGCGGGCGGGCAGTTCCACCACCGTCTCGACCACGCGCAGCGATGAGGCACCGCCGCCCCGGATCAGCGTGAACGGCCGCGTCATTCGGCACCGCCCACTCGGGCGCTCAGCACATTCGTTCCGAGCGCCTGACGAGCACGCAGCGCCACCATGCAGGAATCACCGCAATCCTGATGGAGCCCAATCAGTTTCGTGGCATCGGCCAGCTGGAGCGAGCCGGGATCTTCACATTTCAGTAATCCAGTGCCGGTAATCATCGCTATCGCGTCCTCCCAGATGCGTGACGAAGATTCGAGAGCGCCCGGCCCGTCAGGCTGCGTGACCACTCGGTGCAACTGACGAGAGAGAGGGAAGGCGTGAGGTGCGGTTTTGGACCTCTCGACTCCGGACGCATCTACAGTCCACCACCGCGAGTCGAGCTTCTGAAACGTTTCAGCCGATGAGTTTCACCAAAACCCGGCGTCGCTTCACCTGAACCGTCATCCTGGTTTCAGCCGAAACACGCCCTCCCGTAAGGACGGTCAGATGGCATCATCGACGGCTCTGCCCCGCATCCTCCTCGGCCTCGAGTTGAGAGCCCTTCGCGAGGGCACCTCGATCACCATGGAGCAGGCAGCCGAGGACAGCGGCATGAGCAGGCCCACCCTGTGGCGGATCGAGTCCGGCCACGCGGAGGTGCGTCTGAACCCGGTCCTGATCGCCAAGCTGTGCGACCTGTTCGAAGCCCCTCCTGCCCAGAAGAAGGCCATCCTCGAGTTGATCAAGGAGGCTGCCGAGGGCAAAGGCTGGTGGCACGACTTCACCGACGCTATCCCGAAGGAATTCAACCTGTTTGTCCGGCTGGAGAACGCGGCCCACAAGCTGACTTCTTTCCAGACCACCTTCATCCCTGGCCAACTCCAGACACTGGAATACCGTCGCGCAATCTCCTGGATCGAGTTCCCGGACAAGTCATCTCGAGAAACGGAGCGAATGCTCCAAGTCGCTATGAAGCGTCAGGAGCGAATCACACGGTCGGACAACCCTCTTCGGCTGTCGGTGCTGATCGATGAGGGCGTGTTGTGGCGCAACAACGGCGGTGACAGCGTCATGGAGGGGCAGCTGAAGCACCTCGCCGCCATGGCGGAGCTGCCCAACGTCTCCATTCGGGTCATCCCCGCGTCCGCTCGCATGTACCAAGGTCTCGTCGCGGGGACGTTCGTCATGTTCGAGTTCCCGCCTCGGGCAAAGGCTGAACTGACCTTCCCTCCGATCGTCTTCGTCCAGGGCTACACCGGCGGCCTGTACCTGAAGGAGCCCGATAAGGTCGCCCAGTATCGACTCGCCTGTACCGGCATGGACAGGCTGGCGCTCGATGAGGACCGAAGCCGACGCCTCGTCCTCGAAATCGCGAAGGAGTACACACGGTGAATATCGACCTATCGGGCGCAAGATGGTTCAAGAGCAGCCGGAGCACGGCATCCCAAGACTGCGTCGAGGTCGCGTTCCTTGATGCAGGGCACGTCGGCGTCCGCGACAGCAAGAACCCCGGCGGCCCCGCGCTGGTCTTCACCCCGGGCGAATGGAACGCGTTCGTCGCCGGTGTCGAGGGCGGCGAATTCACTCCCTGAGGGAGATGGACGACCGTAAACGTCCGCATACCGAAGACACCGAAACCCCGAGGACACCTGGTGGTTCCGATGCTTCCGCCGCCTGTCACATCTACCGTGGCTACCACTTCGAAATCGAACACCTGCGCCCCATGTGGACGGGCAGGCACTCGATGAGGACCGAAGCCGACGCCTCGTCCTCATAATCACGAAGGAGTACGACCGTGAACGATGAACTGAACACCGCCGTCTGGAAGAAGAGCAGCTTCAGCCAGCCTTCTGGAGAGTGCGTGGAGGTGGCACGCCTTTCCAGCGGAAGAGTGGGCGTCCGTGACAGCAAGAACCCGGGCGGCCCGGCGCTGGTCTTCACCCCGGGTGAATGGAACGCGTTCATCTCCGGTGTCGAAGGCGGCGAATTCACCCTCTGAGGGATATGGACGACCAGAATCGTTCACATGCCGGAAGACACCGAAACCCCCGGGACACCTGGGGGTTTCGTCGCATCCGCCGCCTGGCGCCTAAGCAGGCCGAGGTCGAATCGCGGGCACCATCGAGCGGTAGATTTCGGGGGTGTAAATCGCCGGTTCGTCCTCACCACAACAACATCTCCCTGTTGGAAAACAGGTCATGTTCCCGTCACATCCACTGGATAGTCTCTTCGGAATTCGCAGTTCGCGGTAGAGGAGTCGTCACAATGGCGAACACACTTCCGAGCAAGACCCAGGTGCTGCGCGCCTGCCGAGGCACCCACTCCCCCGGCCACCCGGTGCTACGCGCTGCCCACGATCTCACCGAGATCCACGAACGGCGATTAGCCGCGCTTCCGGAGCATCTAGCCGAATTGGAGCTGATGCGAACCGATTTGGTGCGCGTCATCGACTGCTGGGTGACGGCGCAATTGCCGCCATCGCACGGTGCGGCCAGGGTGCACACCGAAACCATGGGCGCCGTCATCGATCGCCTGGCGCAATTGACCGCCAGCGCCTATGCCGCCCTGGCACACGCCACCGGCAAGGATCTCGCCATCGTCTGGGAGAACCTCGCCGAATTGGCTGTGGGCTACGAGGATTTGGCCTCGGAGGTCTGCACCGGGCGCCGCCGGTTACCCGGTACGCACTGAGTCCGCGGCGGCTACTTCGCCGGCGGGCGCAGCGTGGCGTACCAGTCGAGGAGTTCGGGAGCGTCCACCGCGGTGGGCGCTACCACCTTCGCCGGATCCGCGCCCTGGAAGATCTTCTTGATCGGTACCTCGAGTTTCTTGCCCGTGCGCGTGTGCGGGATCCCTGGGGCCTCGAGGATTTGATCGGGCACGTGCCGGGGCGAGACCTCGGTGCGGATGGCGGCATTGATGCGGGACTTCAGCTCGTCGGTGAATTCCGCACCGGGAGCCAGGGTTACGAACAGCGGCATCCAGTAGCCGCCGTCGGGCTGTTCCGCGCCGATGACCAAGGCCTCGGCGATTTCCGGCAGCCGTTCCACCGCCTGGTAGATGTCGGCGCTGCCCATGCGAATGCCGTGGCGGTTCAGGGTGGAATCCGAGCGGCCGTGCACGATGACGCTGTCGTGGTCGGTGAGCGTGATCCAGTCGCCGTGCCGCCAGACGCCGGGGTACATGTCGAAATACGCGTCGCGGTACCGGGATCCGTCCGCGTCGTCCCAGAACGCCACCGGCATCGACGGCATGGGCGCGGTGATCACCAGTTCCCCGACCTCCCCGTGCACCGGTTTGCCGGATTCGTCCCAAGCCTCCAGGGCCACGCCGAGATACGGCGCGGAGAGTTCGCCGGGCCACACCGGAACGGTGCGCACGCCGCCGATGAACGCGGACACCACATCGGTGCCGCCGCTGATCGAGGCCACGGGGACGCGGTCACCGACGTTGTCGCGCAACCACAGTGACGAGGACGGCGGCAGCGACGATCCGGTGATGCCGACCAGGCGCAGCGCGGACAGCTCGTGATCGACCCGCGGCACCGATCCGGCCTTCGCGCAGGCCAGCACGTAGCCGGGGCTCGTGCCGACGACGGTGGCGCCCACACGAGACGCGATGGCCCACAGCGCATCCGGGGTGGGCGCCGACGGACTGCCGTCGTAGCAGACGATGGTCGCGCCGACCAGAAGTCCGGCGACCTGGAAATTCCACATCATCCAGCTCGGGCTGGTGTACCAGAAGAACGTGTCGTCCGGGCCGATATCCGACTGCAGCGCAACCGCTTTCAGATGCTCGAGCACCACTCCCCCGTGCCCGTGCACGATGCCCTTGGGCTTGCCGGTGGTTCCGGAGGAGAACAGCACCCACAGCGGATGATCGAAGGCGACCGGTTCGGTGACCAGCGTCGCCGACTCCGCGGCGGTCTCGATGTCGTTCCAGGACAGTGCGTTCGGCACATCCCCGCCGAATCGGGACACCACCACCGTGGCGGCCAGGGACGGCAGTCCCGCGCGCAGCGCGGCGATGTCACCGGTCTTGTCGTGCGTCTTCCCGCCGAATCGATACCCGTCTGCGGTGACCAGCACCTTCGGCTCCAGCTGTCCGAGCCGATCCAGCGCCGCCTGGGCGGAGTAGTCCTGCCCGCACGCACTCCACACCGCGCCGATGCTCGCGGTGGCGAGGAACGCGATGACCGCTTCGGGAATGTTCGGCAGGTAGCCCGCGACCCGATCCCCGGCCACCACGCCGTGCGCACGCAGTACCGCCGCGAAAGCCGCTGTCGCACCGAGCATGTCGGTCCAGGACACCACGGTGACGCCGCCGTCCTCGTCCACGCCGAGAATGGCCGGCCGATCGGTGCGTGCCCGGCGCAGCACCTGATCGGTGTAGTTCAGCTCGGTGCCCGGAAACCACCGCGCGCCCGGCATATCCGCCGATGCGAGCACATCGTCTCCGCGCTCGCCCACCTCGAAGTAGTCCCAGAGCGCACCCCAGAAGCCGGGCAGATCGGCGACCGACCACTCCCACAGCGCCCGATAGTCCGGCGCCTGTACCCCGGTTCGCCGCCGCACGAATTCCGCGAAATCGGTGACCCGCGCACCGGCGATATCCGCCGTGCTCGGCACCCACTGTGGTTCCACCGTCAATCCTCCTACGCTGCGCTGCCTACGACGCGGATTCCGCGGTCTGCGCCCGCTGTACGATCCGCTCGGCCTGCCGGATGACCGGCATGTCCACCATGCGGCCCTCGAAGGTGAACACCCCGGGCTGCTTGGGCACTTCCGCCAGCAGCCGGTGCGCCCACTGCACTTCGCTCGGCGCGGGCGCGTACGCGCGCCGGATGACCGGTACCTGGCTCGGATGGATCGCGACCTTGGCGTCGAAGCCGACGGCGATCGCGTCCTGCGCCTCGGCCGCCAGGCCGTCCAGGTCCGGGATGTTCAGATACACCGAATCCAGTGCCAGCTTCCCGTAGGCCTTGGCCGCCAGCAGCGACTGCGAGCGCACGTGCCGGCACACGTCCCGGTAGCTCCCGTCCGCGTGCCGGGACGCGTTGCCGCCCAGCGCCGCGACGAGATCCTCCGCGCCCCACATGACGCCGATGGCGTTGCGCACCATGAGCGCCCGGCCCACCGCCATGGCCCCGAGCGGGGATTCGATGAGCGCGATGACGTCATGGTCGGTCAGCTGGGTGATCTGTTCCGCCGATTCGCACTTCGGCAGCATGACGCGCCGATAGTCGGTGCGCGCCAGCGCATCCAGGTCGAGCATGTGCTCGAGCGTGCCCGCCGCGTTCACCCGGACAACGGTACGTTCGGGGTCCTGCGGATGCTCGATGAGCGCGGTGCGGGCGGCGGCCTTGTCGATCTCCGCGACACCGTCCTCCAGGTCGATGATCACCACGTCGGCCGCCGCCAGGGCCTTGCCGTAGCGCTCGGGGCGGTCGGCGGGACAGAACAGCCAGGCCGGCCCCGGCATCTCCCAGTTCATGCCGGTCGCTTTCGCACCAGGGTCTTGCGGTGGGCGGTGGCCACCACGTCGCCGTGTTGATTGCGACCGGTGTGCGCGAACGTCACGATGCCCTCCCCGGGCCTGCTCTTGGATTCCCGCAGTTCCGCGATCTCGGTTTCCGCGTACAGCGTGTCACCGTGGAACAGCGGCTTCGGGAACGCGATGTCGGAGAAACCGAGATTGGCCACGATGGTGCCCTGGGTGAGCTGCGCGACCGAGAGCCCGACCAGGGTCGAGAGCGTGAACATGGAATTCACCAGGCGCTGGTTGAACGGCGCCTGGGTCTCGGCGAAGGCCGCGTCCAGGTGCAGCGCCTGGGTGTTCATGGTCAGCGTCGTGAACAGCACGTTGTCGGCCTCGGTGATGGTGCGGCCGGGCCGGTGCTCGTACACCACGCCGAGTTCGAATTCCTCGAACCACAGTCCGCGCTGCACCACTCGGCGCCGGGCCTCGATGTCCGTCACAGGCCGAGCTCCCGCCCGATCAGCATCAACTGCACCTCCGTGGTGCCCTCACCGATTTCCAGGATCTTGCTGTCGCGATAGTGCCGCGCCACAGCGTAGTCGTTCATGAAGCCGTAGCCGCCGAAAATCTGGGTGGCGTCGCGGGCGTTGTCCATGGCGGCTTCGCTGGCGACGAGCTTGGCGATGGACGCCTGCTTCTTGAACGGCTTGCCCGAGAGCATGAGCGCGGCCGCGTCGTAGTAGGCGGTGCGGGCCATGTGGGCGCGCACCTCCATGCGGGCGATCTTGAAGGCGATGGCCTGGTTGCTGCCGATGGGCCGGCCGAACGCCTCGCGCTCCTTCGCGTACTTGACGCTCTCGTCCACGCAGCCCTGAGCCGCGCCCACCGAGAGCGCGGCGATGGCGATGCGGCCCTCGTCCAGGATCCGCAGGAAGTTGGCGTAGCCGCGGCCCTGCTCGCCGAGCAGATTCTCCGCGGGCACCCGGACGTCGGTGAAGCTCAGCGGATGGGTGTCCGAGGCGTTCCAGCCGACCTTGTTGTAGGCGGGCTCGGCGACGAATCCCGGTGTGTCCGTGGGGACCAGGATGGTGGAGATCTGCTTCTTGCCGTCGGTGGTGCCGGTGACGGCGGTGACGGTCACCAGGCGGGTGATGTCGGTGCCGGAGTTGGTGATGAACTGCTTGCTGCCGTTGATGACCCAGGTGTCCCCGTCCAGCACCGCGGTGGTGCGGGTGCCGCCCGCGTCGCTGCCCGCGCCGGGCTCGGTGAGGCCGAAGGCGGCCAGGGCGCGGCCGGAGGTCAACTGCGGCAGCCATTCCCGCTGCTGCTTCTCGTTGCCGAAGCGGTAGATCGGCATGGCGCCCAGCGAGACACCGGCTTCCAGGGTGATGGCCACGCTCTGGTCGACCTTGCCGAGTTCCTCGAGCGCCAGGCACAGCGCGAAGTAGTCGCCGCCCATGCCGCCGAATTCCTCCGGGAACGGCAGGCCGAACAGGCCCATGTCGGCCATGCCCGCGATCACCTCGTACGGGAAGCTGTGCTCGGCATCGTGTTTCGCGGCGACCGGGGCCACCACCTGGTTGGCGAAGTCGCGCACGGTGAGTGCGAGTTCGCGGTACTCGTCCGGCAGCGTGCCCGTGGACAGGAAGTCGGTCATGACGGCGTGTGCTCCTGGTTTTCGGCGGTGATGATGCGGGCGAGCGGCTGATCCAGGCGGACCTGCGCACCCGGTGCGACGAGAAGTTCGACCCGGCCCGCGACCGGGGCGGTGAGCGCGTGTTCCATCTTCATGGCTTCGACCACGACGACGGCGGTTCCGGCCGCGACCTCGTCGCCGGTGGCGACCGGGGTGGCGATGACCGAGCCGGGCATGGGGCTGGTGATCTCGGCGTCGCCCACATGCGCTCCGGCACTGCGGATATCGGCCTCGGCGACCTCGCGCAGCAGCGCGACGCCGGTGGCGTCGGCGACCCAGAGCTGTTCGTCCAGGGCGGCGACGCCGACCCGGGTGCGCAGACCGTCCAGGGTGAGGATCACCTCGCCGTCCGCCGACGTCGCGGTGAGGGAACGCTGCGCACCGTCCTCCAGCCACACCCGCGCGTCGGCGGGGGTGCCGGTGAGGTGCACGTGTTCGGTGCGATCGCCGCCGACCAGCCGGAAGGTGGTGGGCGCGGGTGCACCGAGCCGCCAGCCGGTCGGGATCGCCCACAGGTCGGCCGCGGTGCTCGGCCAGCGGGCCAGCCACAGCCGGACCGCCGCGGCGATGAACTGCTCGTCGGTGACCGGGGCGGGCGTGAAGTCGCCCGCGCGGCGGTCCAGGAGACCGGTGTCCAGCTGTCCGGCGCGGACATCGGGGTCGGCGAGCAGGAAGCGCAGGAAGTCGATATTGGCGCGCACACCCATGATGCGGGTGTTCCGCAGCGCGGTATCGAGTTTCGCCAGCGCCCGGGTCCGGTCGGGGGCGTAGGCGATGACCTTGGAGAGCATGGGGTCGTAGTCGGTGCCGACCACGGTGCCCACGCGCAGGCCCGAATCGACCCGGACGCCGTCGCCTTCGGGTTCGGACAGCTCCAGCACGGTACCGCCGGTGGGCAGGAAGCCGCGGCCCGGATCCTCGGCGTACACCCGGGCCTCAACGGCGTGGCCGGTGAGGCGGATGTCGGACTGCTGCACGGACAGCTTCTGCCCGGCCGCGATCCGGACCTGGCATTCCACCAGGTCCACGCCGGTGACCAACTCGGTGACCGGGTGCTCCACCTGCAGGCGGGTGTTCATCTCCATGAAGAAGAACTCACCGGGATTGTCGGCGGAGACGATGAATTCGACGGTGCCCGCGCCCACGTAGTCCACGCTGCGCGCGGTGTTGCAGGCGGCGGCGCCGATGCGGGCCCGGGTCTCGGCGTCCAGCAGCGGGGACGGGGCCTCCTCGATCACCTTCTGGTGGCGGCGCTGCAGACTGCATTCGCGTTCGCCCAGGTGCAGTACGTGGCCGAACTCGTCGGCCAGGATCTGCACCTCGATGTGCCTGGGGCGGTTGACGAATCGCTCCAGGAACAGGGTGTCGTCACCGAAGGCCGCGCCGGCTTCACGGCGGGCGCTGATCAGCGCGTCCGGGAGCAGGGCCGGGTCGTCGACGCGGCGCATGCCCTTGCCGCCACCGCCCGCGGACGGCTTGACCAGCACCGGGTAGCCGATATCGGTTGCGGCGGCGATCAATTCGTCGTCCGTCAGGCCCGGGCGGGCGATGCCCGGCACCACCGGTACGCCGTAGGCCGCGACGGCGTTCTTGGCGGCGATCTTGTCGCCCATGACCTCGATGGCGCGCGCGGGCGGTCCCAGGAAGGCGATGCCCGCCTCGTCCAGCGCGGCCGCGAAGGCCGAATTCTCGGACAGGAAGCCGTATCCGGGGTGCACGGCCTGTGCACCCGAGCGCACGGCGGCGTCGACGACCTTGGCGATGTCCAGGTACGACTCGCGGGCCGCCGCCGGGCCCAGGCGCACGGCCACATCGGCCTCGTGCACGTGGCGGGCATCGGCGTCGGCGTCGCTGTACACCGCGACCGAGCGAATTCCCATGGTGCGCAGCGTGCGAATGACGCGCACCGCGATCTCGCCGCGATTGGCGACCAGCACCGTGTCGAAGCCGACGGGGTGGGCTTTGTTCATCATCTCGATCACATCCGGAAGACGCCGTAGGAGACGTCCTCCAGCGGTGCTTGCGCACACGCCGAAAGCGCCAGGCCGACAATGGTTCTGGTATCCGCTGGGTCGATCACGCCGTCGTCCCACAGCCGCGCGGTCGAGTAGTAGGGGTTGCCCTGCGCCTCGTACTGGTCGCGGATGGGGGCCTTGAAGGCCTCCTGATCCTGCTCGGACCAGGGCTTGCCGTTACCGTCGAGCTGATCGCCGCGCACGGTGGCCAGCACCGAGGCCGCCTGCTCGCCGCCCATGACCGAGATGCGGGCGTTGGGCCACATCCACAGGAAGCGCGGGGAATACGCGCGCCCGCACATGGAGTAGTTGCCCGCGCCGTAGGAACCGCCGATGACCACGGTCAGCTTGGGCACCCGGGCGCACGCGACCGCGGTGACCATCTTCGCGCCGTGTTTGGCGATGCCGCCGGCCTCGTAGTCGCGCCCGACCATGAAGCCGGTGATGTTCTGCAGGAACAGCAGCGGGATCTTGCGCTGATCGCAGAGTTCGATGAAATGCGCGCCCTTCATGGCGGATTCGGCGAACAGCACGCCGTTGTTGGCGACGATGCCGACCGGGTGGCCGTGGATGCGGGCGAAGCCGGTGACCAGGGTGCGGCCGTATTCGGCCTTGAATTCGGCGAATTCGCCGCCGTCGACGACGCGGGTGATGACCTCGCGCACGTCGTACGGGGTGCGCAGGTCCACCGGCACCACGTCGTACAGCTCGTCCTGCGGTGCGATGGGATCCACGGTGGGCGCCACGTCCCACGGCACGGGGGTCTTCGGGCCCAGGGTGGCGATGATGTCGCGCACGATGCGCAGCGCGTCCTGATCGCTGTCGGCCAGATGGTCGACCACGCCGGAGGTGCGGGCGTGCAGATCGCCGCCGCCGAGTTCCTCCGCGGTGACGACCTCGCCGGTGGCGGCCTTCACCAGCGGCGGCCCGCCCAGGAAGATGGTGGCCTGGTCGCGCACGATGACGGTCTCGTCGCTCATGGCCGGGACGTACGCGCCGCCGGCGGTGCACGAGCCCATGACCGCCGAGATCTGCGCGATGCCCTTGGCGCTCATGTTCGCCTGGTTGAAGAAGATGCGGCCGAAGTGCTCGCGGTCGGGGAAGACCTCGTCCTGGCGCGGCAGGAACGCGCCGCCGGAATCGACCAGGTACACGCACGGCAGATTGTTCTGCAGCGCGATCTCCTGCGCGCGCAGGTGCTTCTTCACCGTCATCGGGTAGTAGGTGCCGCCCTTGACCGTCGCGTCGTTGGCGATGATCACGCATTCGCGCCCGGCGATGCGGCCGATACCGCCGATGACGCCCGCGCCGGGGCATTCGTCGTCGTACAGCCCGTTGGCCGCGAGCGGGGACAGCTCGAGGAAGGGCGAACCGGGGTCGAGCAGCTGGTCCACGCGCTGGCGGGGCAGCAGCTTGCCGCGGGCCAGATGGCGTTCGCGCGATTTCTCCGGCCCGCCCAGCGCGCTGTGGGCCAGCCGTTCCCGCAGTTCGCGCACCAGCGCGAGATGCGCGGCCCGATTTCCGGTTCGCACTTGCTCGGTGACCGTCATGCGCTGTACCTCTCCACGCGGTTGATCCTGACGCTCGGTTAATCCCCACTAACTCGAAAATAAGATAATCTTCACTAACTGACTTGTCCAGGACCGACGAAGGGAGCAGCGGTGACCAGCAGCGATACCGTCGCCCCGACGCGTCGCGAACAGCTCAAGGCGCAGCGCAGGCAGCAGCTACTGGAGGCGGGAGCCCGGCTCATCGCCGATCGCGGCTTCCTCGGAATGCGCCTGGACGATCTGGGCGCGGCGGCCGGCATCAGCGGCCCCGCGGTCTATCGCCACTTCCCCAACAAGGAAGCCCTGCTGGTCGAGTTGCTCGTCGGCATCAGCCAGCGCCTGCTGGACGGCGGCCGGGCGGTGTCGAGCGCCGCGGACTCCCCCGCCGCGGCCCTGGAGGCCCTGATCGACTTCCATCTCGACTTCACCCTGGGCGAGCCCGAACTGATCCGCATCCAGGATCGCGATCTCGAGAATCTGCCCGAGGGCGCCCGCCGCCAGGTCCGCCGCACCCAGCGCCAGTACGTCGAGGTCTGGGTGGCCGTGCTGCGCGAGGTGCACCCCGACCTCCCCGAGGCGACGGCCCGCGTCCAGGCCCACGCGACCTTCGGCCTGATGAACTCCACCCCGCACAGCGCACCGCCCGCGGCCCGCGCCCGCCCGATCCTGCGCCGCATGGCGTCGGCGGCGCTGCGCCCGTAGCGTCAGATGCCGCGCAGTTCGCTCTCGGCGGTGCGCAGGACCATGTGGAAGCCGGTCCGGATGACCGGCAGGAACATCGCGGTCCAGAGGCCGGGCAGGATCGGGGCGGCTATCTCGAAGGTCGAGAACCAGCGGACCTGCGTGCCCTGCGGGACGGCCTTGAAGGCGATGAAGCCTTCCTGATGTCGCAGGGGCGGAACCGATTTCAGCAAACGGTAGCGGACCAGCTCGGGCGGGTTGTACTCGACGATCTCCTCGGTGAGGCGGATGAGTGGGGTGACTATGAGACGCACCGCGCCGACGCCGTGACCGTTGGTGTTACCGGGACGGACCAGGGTGACGCGGCGGCACAGCGGGACCCGCTGGAAGTTGGTGGCGTCGGTCATCCAGTCGAAAACGTCGGGCAGGGGGGCTCGGAGGGTGCGCTCAACATCGACCGTGCGCAATGCCGGCTCCGTTCTGCTCTGCTCGGATCTCTGGGCAGCCTAGGGGATCCGGGAGCCCGGCGGCGAAGGAACCGCTGCGAATACTCGAATCGACCGGCTCGATTCGAGTGAGCGCCTTGGGCTTTCGCCCGCGAACGGGTCACGGCGCGGTTGCGGTGCCGAACCCGGCAGGGCCGCAAAAGACCTGGTGACTACCATTGCCGATATGAATGTCGAGGAGCAGCGCGTTATTCGCCGCCGCCCGAAGAATCGGCGCGCCCAGATCGCCGCCACCTCGGCGGCCGCCTTCGGCTCGCTCGGCTATCACGGGGTCAGCATGGAGGACATCGCCGCACGCCTGGGGATCTCCTCCGCCGCGCTGTATCGGCACTATCCGAGCAAGTACGCGCTGTTCCGCGAGGAGCTGCTGCGGCTCGGGCAGCTCACCGTCGACTCGGTCACCCCGCCGCCGGAGGCCGAGGGCCTGACCCCGCTCGAGCGCCTGAGCGCGGTGCTGGACCGGGTGATCGCCGAGACCGTCGGCAATCGCGCCACCGTCACCCTGGTCCGCTGGGAGCAGCGCTACCTGGACGAGACCGACCACCGGACCCTGTCCGAGCAGTTCGCCGCGGCCCTGGCGACGCTGCGCGGGCTCATCGCCGATGTCCGGCCCGATCTCGGCGCCGCCGACTGCGCGGTGCGGGCGGTCGCGGTGTTCAGCGTGGTCAGCAGCATCGGCGATCATCACGCCGCACTGCCGGTGAAACCGCTGAGCGCCCTGCTGCATTCGACCGCGCTGGCCCTGGTCGCCGCGGAGTTGCCGCCGCCGGAGATCACCGCCAGCGCACCGCGGGCGACCGAGATTCCGCAGTCGTTCAAGCACGAACTGCTGCTGAAGAAGGCGGTGGAGCTGTTCCACCAGCGGGGCTATCCCAATGTGAGCGTCGAGGACATCGCCTCGGCGGCCGATCTGTCCGCGGCCTCGGCGGTGTACCGCTACTACCGCAGCAAGGGCGATCTGCTCGCGGCGGCGTTCCGGCGCGCGGCCGACCGGGTCTCGGGCGCCATCGGCCCCGCGGTGGCCTCCTCGGCGGGTCCGGCCGAGGCGCTGGCCAAGCTCGTCGACCTGTACGTGGCCGGTTCCTTCGCCGAGCGCGAGCTGACCTTCGTCTACTACGCGGAGTTCGGCCATGTCTCGGCCGAGGAGCGCACGATGCTGCGCAATGTGCAGCGGCTCATCGTGGCCGAATGGGTGCGTCTGCTGGTGGCGGTCCGGCCCGAACTGTCCGACGGCGAGGCCCGCATCCTGGTGCACGCCGGCTTCGGCCTGGTGGTCGATCTGGGCCGGGTCTTCGGGGAGGATCAGCGAGTGTGCCCGCAGGAGCGCGTGATTCGGCTCATGGAGGTCACCCTGTTCGGCGCGGTGCCGGCCCGGCACGCCTGACGTCCGGATGCGCCCGCCCGATCACGCACCGATCGGGCGGGTGTCCGGTATCGCAATCAAGTGGTCGCGAGCACCGACACGGGAGTGAAGGGCGCGTAATCGCACACATGTCCATTATCCCAATCCCAGAGCGAGATCGGATCCACCGCTACACCGCTTTGCAGAATCAGTCGCCAACCGGCGTCCTCGCGCTGCCAGATGTCACCGTCGCGGTCCCAGTACAGACCCACGGCGCTCGGCTCGAGCATTTCGTCGTGGCTCATGCTGTTCATCCCCACTGCTCTTCCTTCCCACTACGTAGCTAACGGCCAGCGAGTGCGCGAAGAGATACACCGCAGCGCCTACAAGGGCTTTCGCGGTGGTTACAGCTTGTCTACCGCTCCAATATATTTGCCAACCATTCGCCCTAGAAGTAAGCGCGCTGGGCGAGTTGCAAATTATCCGGGATCGACGGCGATTGACCGTCAGCTGCTCCGCATTGACAGCTTTCGGCACAACCCTTTTCGGCCGGGTCCGCTGTGCGGTGTCCGAATCGTCCGGTTACCCAGTGAAATCGGGGACGTGCCGGAAACGAACCGAGCCGCCAGGGCGGAATGCCCTGGCGGCTGGAAGCTTTGGCCCGACGGTTCGGCCCGAGCGCGGGATCGGACCGGGAGGCGCGACTAGGTCGCGGCCGGCGCGGGGATCGGCGGGAAGGTGAACGACGACCCGGTGCCCAGCATCTGGGCCAGGACCCCGAGCAGGTTGTCTACGGCGCTGCCGCTCTGCACGACGGACCTAGACCGCGGGCGGCGGGGTGACGGGCGGGATACCCGGGGTGACGGACAGGTCCGAACCCGAGCTGAGCAGATGGGCGATGGCCTGAAGGAGGCTGGTGAAGCCGGCGCTTCCGAGATCCATGGGGTGTTATTCCTTTACAGCACAGGGGTACAGCGTGAATACGTGCGGGTGATCAGAGCAGCTTGGGGTCATAGCCGATGGTGGAGCCGCTGCTCAGGAAGTTCAGGATCTGAGTGAGCACGGCGGTGATGTCGACGCCTTCCATGACGTCTCCTTTCGATAGTGTTTATTCGGATTCCGACATCGCTTCGACGAGCGAGGCCGGCCGCATGTCGGTCCAGTGGGACTCCACGTATTCGAGGGAGTCCGCGCGCCGTGCGGGTCCGAAGGCGATGGTCCATCCGCTCGGAATGGCGGCGAAGACCGGCCACAGCGAGTGCTGGGCCTCCTCGTTCACCAATACATAGAACTGAGCGTTCTCATCATCGAAGGGATTGCTCAACGAACTGCCTTTCTTCACCGACACAGCAAGCTGTGAAAACGATGCTTTTCAGAATGTACATCAGGCGTCAGTTCGACGCACCTGAAACTTCGAACTGTGGAATTACCGGTGACCCACCTGCCTGCGGAGGGCGTTGAGCACCCGGGCGACGCGCGCCAGGGCCTCGGGCGAGGCCATCTGCCAGTGCGTGGCCTCGACCGCGTAGCTGTGCACGATGCCGTCGACGACATCGCGCCAGCCCGAGACCCCGATGGCGCCGCTCGGATCGTCCAGGGCCGCAGCGAAATACAGGAGGTTGCCCTTGAAGCTGCGGGGTTCGTAGGCGCCGATCAGGCCCAGCGAGGCGAGACCGGAGTCGATGATGCGCGCCACCCGCTCCGCGGTGACCGAGGCGAACGGCTCCGGCAGCACCGACAGGCGTTCGGCCAGCGCGACGGGATCCGGATCGGCCGAATCCGCGGCGGCGTCGTCACCGAGCAGCCCGCCGAGCAGTTCGGCGACCGGCAGTCGCACCGGTCCCCGCACCTCGCCGGTGTCCAGTGAACTGTCCAGCATGGCCAGCGTCGCGACCTCCTGGCCCTGTTCCTGCAACTGCACCGCCATGGCGTGCGCGAGCACACCGCCCAGCGACCAGCCCAGCAGGTGGTACGGGCCCTCGGGCTGCACCGCGCGGATCTCCTCGACGTACCGGCGCGCCCAGCTCTCGATCGAATCCGGCAGCGGCGCATCCGATCCCAGCGTCGGGGACTGCAGACCGTAGATGGGCCGGTCCTCGTCCAGCTCCGCCGCCAGCGCGGCGAAGGACCAGGCGACGCCGCCGACCGGATGCACGCAGAACAGCGGCGCGCCCGCGCCCTGCGGGCGCAGCGGCAGCAGCACCTCGAACGCCGCGTTGGCGTCGAGATCGCCCGCGCTCCTGGACAATTCGGCCACGATGTCGGCCGGGGTCGGCGCGGTGAACAGCAGCACCACCGGGATCTTGCGGCCCAGGGCGGCGCCCAGTTCGGCGGCCAGGCGCACCGCGATCAGCGAGTTGCCGCCGAGCTCGAAGAAGTTGTCGTCGAGCCCGACCGGATCCCGGTCCAGCACCTCGGCGAAGACCCGGCACACGGTGACTTCCACCTCCGCGGCGGGCGCCCGGAACTCGCGGGGTGCGAACTCGGGCTCGGGCAGCGCGGCCCGATCCAGCTTGCCGTTGGTGTTGAGCGGCAGTTCGGCCAGCACCACGAACGCGGACGGCACCATGTACGACGGCAGGCGCTCGGCCAGTGCCGCGCGGATGCGGGCCGGATCCGGTGCGGCGTCGTTCTCACCCGTGCCGACCAGGTAGGCGACGAGGCGATCCGAGCCGGCCGCGCCGTCCGCCTTGGCCAGCACCGCGGCGCGCGTGATCTCGGGCTGGGCCAGCAGCGCCGCCTCGATCTCGCCGAGTTCGATGCGGAAGCCGCGGATCTTCACCTGGAAGTCGGTGCGGCCCCGGTAATCCAGTTCACCGTTCGCGTTCCACGCCACCAGGTCACCGGTGCGGTACATCCGCTGTCCGGGCTCGAACGGGTTGGCCACGAAGCGATCCGAGGTCAGATCCGCCCGCCCGAAGTACCCGCGGGCCAACTGCGCGCCCGACAGGTACAGCTCACCCGAGACACCCACCGGCACCGGACGCAGACGCGCGTCCAGCACGTACACCCGGCTGTTCCACTCGGGCGCGCCGATCGGCACCGAGACCCGATCCGCCCCGGTCACATGGTGATTGGTGATCGAGACCGCGGCCTCGGTCGGACCGTAGAGATTGAACAGCGCCGCGCGCGGATAGGTCCGCCGGAAGCGCTGGGCCACCGCGGCCGGCAGTGCCTCGCCGATCGCCAGCACCCGGCGCAGCGGCGCGGCCGCCCGGCCGGTCCCGGCGATCAGCAGCGCGTCCAGCATGGACGGCACCGCGTGCAGGGTGGTGACGTTCTCGCGGACCATGAGGTCGTTGAGGTAGTCCGGATCGCGGTGCCCGTCCGGGGCCGCGATGATCAGGCGGCCGCCCGCGACGGCGGCGGACCAGAACTCCCAGACCGACAGGTCGAAGGTGGCCGGGGTCTTGAGCAGTACGGCGTCCTGCAGGCCCAGTCCGAATTCGGCTGTCTTCCACTGCAACTGGTTGGCGATGGCGGCGTGCGTGACGGTCACGCCCTTGGGCCGGCCGGTCGAACCGGACGTGAAGATCACGTACGCGGCGTGCTCGGGACGTAGCGGCGCGCGCCGCTCCGCGTCGGTGACCGGGGTCCCCGGGTACACCGCGAGCTCACCGTAGGACTCCAGCAGGTCGATGCGGACCTGCGCGGTGTCGATCGGCAGATCGTCGCCTGAGGTCAGCACCGTCACCGGATCGGCGGTGTCCAGGATGTATTCGATGCGGTCGGCGGGCTGATCCGGATCGATGGGCAGGTACACACCGCCCGCGACCGCCACCGCGTACATCGCCACCACCAGGTCGGCCGAGCGCCGCAGCGCCAGGCCGACCCGGACCTCCGGGCCGACGCCCATGGCGATGAGGTGCCGCGCCAGGCGGTTCACCCGGCCGTCGAGCTCGCCGTAGGTGACCTCGGTGCGGACGCCGTCCGCGCCGTCGCCGACCAGCGCGATGCGGGCGGGTGCGGCGGCCACCGTCCGCGCCAGCAGCGCGGGCAGCGTGGCCGTGGCGTCCACCACGTGCGCGGTGTCGTTCCAGGAGCGCAGGATTCGCTTGCGCTCGGGGACCGCGAGCAGGTCGTAGTCGCCGACCGGCAGGTCCGGGGTCAGCGCCGCGATATTGAGCAGGGTGCGCAGCCGGCCGACGATCGCGGCCGCGGTGCTCTCGTCGTACAGCGCCGTCGAGTAGGTGAGCTGGGCGGTGAGACCGTCCGGCGCGCCCTCGGCGGTGTACCGGTCCACGATCACCAGGTGCAGGTCGAACTGCGAGATGGTGGTCTCGAAATCGGCAGCGCCGATGCGCAATCCGGCCAGTTCCAGTTCCGGCGCCTCGGTGTTGTTGAACGAGAAGCCGACCTGGAACAGCGCGTGCCGCGCGGTGGAGCGAACCGGGTCCAGGGCCTCCACCAGGCGTTCGAAGGGCACGTCCGCGTTCGAGAGCGCGGCCAGGTCGGCCTCGCGCACCCCGGCGAGCAGCCCGGTGAATCCGGCGCCGGTATCGACCCGGGTGCGCAGCACCAGGGTGTTGACGAACATGCCGACCAGATCGTCCAGCGCGTCCTCGCCCCGGCCCGCGACCGGCGTGCCGACCGCGATGTCGGAGGTGCCGGACAGCCGCGCGAGCAGCAGCGCCCACGCGGCGTGCATCACCATGAAAAGCGTTGCGCCGTTGGCGCGCCCGAGCTTGACCAGACGATCGTGCAAATCGGCGTCCAGGTCGAACTCGACCGCGCCGCCCGCCGTGGACAGCACCGGCGGCCGGGGCCGATCGGCGGGCAGCTCCAGCTGATCGGGCAGACCGGTCAGTGTCTCGGTCCAGAACTTCAGCTGGCGCGCCAGCAGCGACCGCGGATCGTCCTCGGTGCCGAGGCGGGCGCGCTGCCAGACCGCGTAGTCGGCGTACTGCACCGCCAGCGGCGCCCAGCCCGGTTCCTGCCCGGCCTGCCGGGCGGCGTAGGCGGTCATGACGTCCCGCGCCAGCGGGGCCATCGACGCGCCGTCGGCCGCGATGTGGTGCACGACCACGACGAGCACGTACTCGTCCGTGGTGCCCGCCGGGGCGAACAGCCGCCCGCGGATCGGCACGGTGGTGGTGACGTCGAAGCCCGTCGAGACGAATTCGGTGATGACACCGAACAATTCGTCGGGGGCGACGGCGACCGGGGTGAGCGCGGGCAGGTCCACCTCACCGGCGGGCTTGATCACCTGCACCGGCCCGGCGTGGGTCAGCGGGTACACCGTCCGCAGCACCTCGTGCCGCTCCACCAGGTCGGCCATGGCGGCTTCGAGCGCGGGGATGTCCAGGGCGCCGGTCAGGCGAATGGCCATCGGCATGTTGTAGGCCGAGGATTCGCCGTCGAACCGGTTCAGGAACCACATGCGCTGCTGCGACAGCGACAGCGGGACCGGATCGTTGCCGGTGCGCGGCACCAGCGGCGGAATAGCCCACAGCGCCACCGATTCGGCGTCGACGGTGGCCGCCAGGGCCGCGACCGTCGGATGCTCGAAGACCGTGCGCATGGCCACCTCGACCCCGAGCCGGGCCGAGAGCCGGGCCGAGAGCTTCACCGCGCTCAGCGAATTACCGCCGAGGGCGAAGAAGTCGTCGTCGAGACCGACCCGCTCGGCGCCGAGCAGTTCGGCGATGACCTCGGCCACGACCGATTCCACCTCGGACTCCGGCGCGCGGAACTCCGCGGTCCGGAACACCGGTTCCGGCAGGGCCTTTCGATCCAGCTTGGCCATGGGGGTGAGCGGGATCGCGTCGATCACCATGATCACGGCGGGCACCATGTAGGAGATCAGCGAGCGGCCCGCGAAGGCGCGCAGCTCTTCGGGATCCACCACGTGCCCGGCCGCGGGCACCACGTAGGAGACCAGCGACACGTCGCCGCTGCGGCCGGTGTGGCCGATGGTGACCGCGAAATCGACGCTCTCGTGGGCGAGCAGCGCGGAGTCGATCTCCCCGAGCTCGATGCGCAGACCGCGCACCTTGACCTGGTCGTCGGTGCGGCCCAGGTATTCGATCGTCATCTCGCCGGCGCGCTCGACCCAGCGCACGAGGTCGCCGGTGCGGTAGAGCCGGCCGCCGGGCGCGCCGTACGGGTCGGCGACGAAGCGGTCCGCGCTCAAGCCCGCACGGCCGTGATAGCCGCGGGCCAGACCGGGTCCGCGCAGGTAGAGCTCGCCCGCCGAACCGTCCGGCACCGGGCGCAGCCGCGGATCCAGCACCACCGCGGACTGGCCGTCGACCAGATCGCCGAGCACCACGCGTTCGCCGGGGCGCAGCGGGGAACTCTGGTGGCTGATGATGGTGATCTCGGTCGGTCCGTAGCCGTTGTACAGCTCGCGGGTGCCGCCCCAGCGATCGACCAGGTCCGCGCCGAAGCCCTCGCCGCCGACGATCAGGTACGGCATGCCCCGCAGGGTCTCGGGATCGAGGGTGTTGATCACCGCGGGGGTGAACACGCCGTGCGTGACGCCCTCGGATTCGATCAGCTCGCGCAGCTCCGCGCCGCCGATGATCTCCACCGGCGAGACGACCAGCGCCGCGCCGACCGGGAGCGCCATCAGCAGCTCCAGGATGTTGGCGTCGAAGCTGGGCGAGGTGCGGTGCAGCACGCGGGAGTTCGCGTCGGTCGGCGAGTGCGAGTGGTGCACCGCCGCGATGCCGATGATGCCCGCGTTGCCGACGACCACGCCCTTGGGGCGGCCGGTCGAACCGGAGGTGTAGACCATCCAGGCGGCGTTGTCGGTGTGCACCGGGCGCACCAGCTCAGCGGCGGTCGGGCGGGCGCCGGACAGCCCGGCCAGATGCTCCTCGATCATCGGATCGTCGAGCACGATCCAGGTGTCGCCGGGCAACCGGTCGACGTACTCGCGCAGGGTGATGCCCACGGCCGCACCGGAATCGGACAGCATGAAGCCGATGCGCTCGGCCGGGTAGGTGGGGTCGACGGGCAGGAAGGCCGCGCCGGTCTTGGCGACCGCGAACAGCGCGACCACCGACTCCACCGACCGCGGCACCGACAGCGCCACGAATTCCTCTGCCCCGACGCCGCATTCGATGAGCAGCCGGGCCAGGCGCGAGGAGCGCTCGTCCAGCTCCCGGTAGCTCACGTGCGCGCCCCGGTAGATGAGCGCGGTGGCCTCGGGATCGAGATCCACTGCCGCGTGCAGGATCTCGGCCAGGCTCCGCGGCGCCAGCGCCGCCGGGCCGCGCCGGGCCAGGATGGCGGCCTGCTCGCCCTCGGACAGCACCTCGACGCTGCCGATGGTGCGACTCGGATCCGCGGTGACCGTGCCGAGCACCCGGGCGAAGCGGCGCAGCAGGTCCCGGGCGGTGGACTCGTCGTACAGGTCGGTGGCGTAGACGATTTCGACCATGAGGTTGCCGTCGGCGTCGAGTTCCTCGCCGACCGAGAAGGTCAGGTCGAACTTCGCCACGGTGTCGTCGAACTCGACGGGCTCGAGCACCAGGCCCGGGACCGCGTGCGTGCCCGAGTCCAGGTCGAGGTAGTTCAGCGTCACCGTGAACAGCGGATGCCTGGACTGATCGGCGGTCACCCCGAGCGCGGTCACCACCTGCTCGAACGGCACGGTGGCGTGCGCGAACGCGGCCAGGTCCACCGCGCGGCTCTCGGCGAGCAGTTCGGCGAACGTGCGGTCCTGCGCCGGATTGGTGCGCAGGGCAAGGGTATTGACGAACATGCCGACCAGGTTGTCCAGCACCGGCTCGTCGCGCCCGACCACCGGGGTGCCGATCGCGATGTCGTCGGTGCCCGAGAGCCGCGCCAGCAGTGTGGACAGCGCGGCGTGCAGCACCATGAACGGCGTCGCGTGATGCCGCTTGGCCACCTCGCGCACGCGCTCGCCCACGCCGCCGCCGATCCGGCCGCGCACCACCGCGCCGCGGAAGGAGGGCGCCGGCGGGCGCACCCGGTCCACGGGCAGGGTCAGCTCGTCCGGCAGACCGGTGAGCGTCTCACGCCAGTAGTCCAGCTCGGCGGGCCCGACCTCGTCGAGCACCCGGGTACGCCACAGCGCGTAGTCCGCGTACTGGACCGGCAGCGGCTCCCACAGCGGCGCGCTGCCCGCGGCGCGGGACAGGTACGCCGTGATCACGTCGCGCAGCAGCGGATCGGTCGACGCGCCGTCACCGGCGATGTGGTGCAGCACCGCCACCAGCACGTGGCTGGAATCGGATTCGCGCAGCAGCATCGCCCGCAGCGGCAGTTCGGCGGTGACGTCGAAACCGGTGGCGGCGAAGCGGTAGAACCGTTCGACCACCGAACCGGTGACGGTCTCGACGGGCAGGTCGATGACGGTCTCGGGCGGCAGGATCACCTGGTGGCCTTCGCCGTCGGCGTCCATCGGGTAGATGGTGCGCAGCACCTCGTGCCGGGCCATGACATCGGCCATGGCGGCGCGCAGGATGTCCTCGTCCAGATCGCCGATCAGGCGCACCGCGAACGGGATGTTGTAGGCGGGCGAGCCCGGGTCCAGGCGGTTCAACAGCCAGATACGGGTCTGGGCGGCGGACAGCGGAATACGCTCCGGGCGTTCCAGCGCGAGCAGCGGCGGCAGGGTGCGGCCGGCCGCGCCGGTGATGTGGCGCGCGAGTTCGGCCACGGTCGGGGCCTCGAAGACCGCGCGTACGCCGATGTCGCGGCCGAAGGCGGCGTTGATCCGGGCCACCAGCCGCATGGCCAGCAGCGAGTTGCCGCCGCGGTCGAAGAAATCGTCGTCCGCCCCGATCGGAGCGCCGCCGAGCAGCTCGCCGACCAACCCGGCCAGCACGGACTCCGCGCCGTCGCGGGGCGCGCGGTAAGCGGTTGCCGCGGCGGTGAACTCGACCTTCGGCAGCGCCTTGCGATCCAACTTGCCGACGCTGGTGCGCGGCATGTCGGCCAGCACCACCAGGTGCGCGGGCACCATGTACGCCGGCAGCGCGGAGCGCGCGTGCGCCAGCAGCGCCTCGGCGGAGATCTCGGTGCCCGAGACGTAGCCGATCAGGCATTCGGTCCCGGCGCTGTCGCGATCGAGCAGGACCGCGGCGTTGGCGACCCCGCCGCCGGCCAGCAGCGCCGCCTCGATCTCGCCGAGCTCGATGCGCTGACCGCGCAACTTCACCTGGAAGTCGTTGCGGCCCAGGTAGACCAGATCACCGGCCCGGTTCCAGCGCACCAGGTCGCCGGTGCGGTACATCCGGGCGCCGGGCACCCCGAACGGATCGGCGATGAAGCGCTCGGAGGTGAGCCCGCCCCGATCCTGGTAGCCGCGGGCCAGCTGCTCACCGGCCAGGTAGAGCTCGCCGACCACGCCGGTGGGCACCGGCTGCAGTCGCGCGTCCAGCACGTAGGCCCGGGTGTTCCAGTTGGGCAGGCCGATCGCGACCTCGTAGTCCGGGTCGGCGTCGGTGAATTCGTGATAGATCGCCGAGATGGCGGCCTCGGTCGGCCCGTAGGCGTTGTGCACCGCGCCGCTCACCTGCGCGCGCAGCGCGCCGAGCAGCTCGGCGGGCAGCGCCTCGCCGCCGGTGTGCAGATGCCGGAACGAGCGCAGCGCCTCGCCGTGGCCCTCGGCCACCAGCGCCGCCAGCACGGACGGCACGTGCTCGGCGATGGTGACGCCGTGCTCGCGCATCCGCGCGGCCAGGTAGTCCAGATCCTGGTGCCCGCCGGGCTTGAGCAGCGCCAGCGGCGCACCGGTCAGCGCGGGCAGGAAGCACTCCCACACCGAGACGTCGAAGGCCAGCGGAGCGCGCTGCATGATCCGGTCGGCGCCGGTCACCTCGTAGCGGTGCTCGAGCCAGCGCAGCTGGTTCATGATGGCGCGATGGCTGGTGCCCACGCCCTTGGGCTGACCGGTCGACCCCGAGGTGAACAGGACGTAGGCCAGGTTGTCCGGCCGCAGCCGGGCCACGCGCTCGCTCGGGGCGATGGGCTCGGCCGAGAATTCGGCGGTGTCCAGGCCGGCGATCGCGACGGTGGACACCCCGTACAGCTCGGGCACGGTGGCCCCGCCGACCGCGAGCACCAGCCAGGTGTCCGAGGTGGTCAGCACGTGGGCGATGCGGTCGGCCGGGTGCGCCGGGTCCACCGGCACGTAGGCCGCGCCCGCGTGCACGACGGCGTAGAGCGCGACCATCATGTCCAGACTGCGTTCAGCGGTGACGCCGACGATGTCGTCCGGGCCGATGCCCTCGCGAATGAGCCAGCGCGCCAGGCGATTCGACTCGGCGGCCAGTTCGGACCAGGTCATGGACTCGCCGTCGAGCGAGACCGCGATCGCGTCGCCGTCGGCCCGCGCGCGCAGGTCCAGCAGATCGGCCAGGGTCTCCTCGGGCAGGTCCCGCGCGGTGGCGTTGCGATCGGACAGCAGCCCGCCGCGCTCGGCCACCGACAGCAGCGGCACCTCCCCCACGACGAGGCGCGGGTCGCCGACGAGCGCGCGCAGCACGCGTTCGTACCAGGCCAGGAAGTCGGCGATGGTCTCCGGATCGAACAGATCGGTGGCGTAGTGCAGGTGCACGTCGATGCCGGCGGGCGCGCCGTCCGCGTGGCGATCGCTGAGCGTCCAGTCCTGATCGAACTGGATGGGCAGCACGCCCGCGTCCAGGCTCCTGATGCCGAGCCCGCGCAGCTGGAACTCCGGCTGCGCCATGTTCTGCATGGTGAAGCCGACCTGGTAGATCGGCGAATGCGCCTGCGAGCGCACCGGATTGAGCGCGTCCACCAGGGTCTCGAACGGCACCGCGGAGTGATCGAACGCCGCCAGGTCGGCGTCGCGGACCCCCGCGAGCACCTCCGAGAGGCGGGCGCTCGCGGGCACCGCGGTGCGCAGCGCCAGCGTGTTGACGAACATGCCGACCAGCTCGTCCAGCGCCTGATCGCCGCGACCGGCCACGGGGGTGCCGACCACGATGTCCTCGGTCCCCGACACCCGCGCCAGCAGCACCGCCAGCGCGGTGTGCAGCACCATGAACGGGGTCACCCGGTGCGCGGCCGCGAATTCCACGACGGCGGTGTGCAATTCGGCGTCCAGGACGGCGGTGCGCACGTCCGCGCGGTTGGAGTGCACCGCCGGGCGCGGGCGATCGGTGGGCAGGGCCAGCAGATCCGGGGCCCCGGCCAGCTGCCGGGTCCAGAACCGCACCTGGCGCGCGAGCACCGAGTTCAGTTCCTCCGGCGAGCCGAGGGCCTCGCGCTGCCAGATGGCGTAGTCGGCGTACTGCACCGGCAGCGGCTGCCAGGTGGGGGTGCTGCCCGCGCAGCGAGCCACGTAGGCGTGCGCCAGATCCCGGGTCAGCGGGGCCAGCGACCAGCCGTCGGCGGCGATGTGGTGCACCACGATCAGCAGCACGTAGGCGTTGGGCTCGTCGGCCACCTGGAGCAGCCGCACGCGCAGCGGCACCTCGGCGGTGACGTCGAAGACGGTGCGCGCCAAGCCTTCCGCGAGCGCCGGCAGTTCGGCGGCGGTGACCTCGCGGGGCTCGAGGTCGACCAGGCGGGTGCCCGCGGGCAGCACCACCTGACGCGCCACCCCGTCCTGTTCCGGGTACAGGGTGCGCAGGGTTTCGTGCCGGTCGATCAGATCACCGACCGCGGCCCGCAGCGCCTCGATGTTGAGCGAGCCGGTCAGGCGCAGCGCGAACGGCAGGTTGTACCCGCCGCCCGCGGTGTCGAAGCGGTTCAGGAACCACATGCGCTGCTGGGAGATAGACAGCGGCACGGAGTCCCCGCGCTGCTGCGGAACCACCGGCGGCAGTGCGGCGTTCACCTCGCCGGCGTCGGCCAGTGCGATGAGTCGCGCGGCCAGCTCGCGCACGGTGGAGGCGTCGAAGACGGTGCTCAGCGGCACCGCGAGGCCGGTCGCCTGCGACAGCCGGGACACCAGCTGGGTGGCGATGAGCGAGTTGCCGCCGCGGGCGAAGAAGTCGTCCCCGGCCCCGACCCGCTCCAGGCCGAGCAGCTCGCCCATGACCGAGGCCACGAGCAGTTCGGAATCCCCGGCGGGATCGACGAATTCGGCGGCGGCGAAACTCGGAGCGGGCAGCGCCCGGCGATCCAGCTTGCCGTTCGCGGACAGCGGCAGGGCCGCCAGCTCCACGAACACCGCGGGCACCATGTAGGCCGGTAGTCGTTCGGCCAGTTCCCCGCGTAGCGCGCCGGTGTCGACACTCGCGCCGGGCACGGCGGGCACGAGGTAGCCGACCAGCAGCTCACCGGTGTGCTCGGCGGCGTGCACCAGCACCGCGGCCTGGGCGACGGACTCGTGCGCGGCCAGGGCGGCCTCGATCTCGCCGAGCTCGATGCGCAGACCGCGCAGCTTGACCTGGAAGTCGGTGCGGCCCAGGTATTCCAGTTCACCGTCGGCGGTCCACTTGACCAGGTCGCCGGTGCGGTACATGCGCTCGCCGGTGCCGAAGGGGTTGGCCACGAAGCGATCCGCGGACAGATCGGGCCGCGCGACATAGCCCACGGCCAGCTGGGCGCCGGCCAGGTAGAGCTCGCCGGGTACACCGGCGGGGACCGGCGCGAGATGCGAATCCAGCACGTAGACGCGGGTATTGAAGACCGGGCGGCCGATCGGCACGGTCCGGGTGTCGGCGTCGGTCACCCGGTGGTAGGTGACGTCGACCGCGGCCTCGGTGGGGCCGTAGAGGTTGTGCACCTCCGCACCGGTGAGGGCGCGCAGGCGCTGCGCGGGCGGCGCGGGCAGCGCCTCCCCGGAAGCGAACACCATGGTGAGTCCCCGGCCTTCGCTCCGCTCCGGCGCGTCCGCGGATCGGGTTTCCAGTTCCGTCACGTAGAGCTCGAGCATCGACGGGACGAAGTGCGCGACCGTGATCCGCTCGTCGGCGATGGTCGTCGCCAGGTAGGCGGGATCACGGTGGCCCTCGGGCCGGGCCAGGACCAGTCGGGCGCCGATCTGCAAGGGCCAGAAGAACTCCCACACCGAGACGTCGAAGGTGGCGGGGGTCTTCTGCAGGACGGCGTCGGCGGGGGTCAGCGCGTACTCGGCCTGCATCCAGGCCAGGCGGTTCACGATGGCCGCGTGCGAGACGGCCACGCCCTTCGGGCGGCCGGTCGAGCCGGAGGTGAAGATGATGTACGCGGTGTGCGACGGGCGCAGCGCGGCACGGCGATCGGCGTCGGTCAGCGGCGCGGTCGCGTACCCGGCGAGCGTCGCAGCGTCGGCGGTCAGCTCGTCCAGGCGGATCTGGCGCACGCCGAGCGGTTCCAGATCCGCGCCGGAGGTGAGCACGCAGACCGGGGCGGCGGTGTCGACGACGTAGCGGGTGCGCTCGATCGGGTGATCCAGATCCAGCGGCACGTACGCACCGCCCGCGGCGATGACCGCGTACATGCCGATCACCAGGTCCAGTGAGCGGCGCATGCCCAGCGCCACCGGGACGTCGGGGCCGACGCCCTGCTCGACGAGGTAGCGCGCCAGGCGGTGCACGCGGGCGGCGAGTTCGCCGTAGGTCAGGCTCTCGCCTTCGACGGCGAGGGCGATCGCGTCGGGCGCGGTGCGCGCGCGGTCCTCGAACAGCGCGAGCAGGGTCTGCTCCGTGTCCACCGCGGCGGTGGTGTCGTTCCAGACACGCAGCACGCGTTCACGTTCGGCGTCGTCGAACAGATCGATGTCGCCGAGCCGGATCGAGGAGTCGGCCACGACGGCCGCCAGCACGCGCTGCCAGCGGGCCAGCAGCGTCTCGATCGACGCCCGATCGAAGAGCTCGGCGGCGAAGCGCAGAGCTCCGCCCAGGGCGCCGTCGGTGCCGTCCTCGATCACCAGCTGCAGATCGAATTTGGCGGTCGGGTCGGCCAGGGGCACCGGGCGTACGGTCAGGCCGGGCAGCTCCAGTTCCACGGCGGTGTTGCCGTTGTCGCCGAAGCTGATCATGACCTGGAACAGCGGGTGGGCGCCGGTGGTGCGATCGGTGACGATGTCGTCGACGATCTGCTCGAACGGCAGGTCCGCGTTGGCGAAGGCCGCCAGGTCGGTGTCGCGCACCGAGTTCACGAACTCGGCGAAGCCGGCGGCGCCGTCCACCGCGGTGCGCAGCACAGCGGTGTTGACGAACATGCCGATGAGACCGTCCAATTCGCGTTCGCCGCGACCGCCGACCGGCGTGCCGATGACGATGTCGCCGGTGCCGCTGACGCGGGCCAGGGCGGCGGCGAAGGCCGCGTGCACGACCATGAACAGGGTCGCGCCCTGTTCCCGGGCGAGGGCACGCAGTCCGACGGCGACCTCGGCGGGCACCGCGAAGTCGACGGCGTCGCCGATGTTGCGGGGCTGCGCCGGGCGCGGGCGGTCGGTCGGCAGCGCGAGCCGCGCCGGGGCCCCGGCCAGGGTGTCACGCCAGAACTCCAGCTGCTGGTGCGCGAGATCGCCCGGGGTGCCGGCGGATCCGAGCACCTCGCGCTGCCACAGCGCGTAGTCCGCGTACTGCACCGGCAGCGGCTCCCAGCCGGGGGCAGTGCCGGAGTGCCGCGCGTGATAGGCGGTCATGAGGTCGGTGATCAGCGGGCGCAGCGACAGCGCGTCGGCGGTGATGTGGTGCACGACCACGACCAGCACGTACTCGTCGGTGGCCGGCGCCTCCTCGGCGCCGTGATCGAGCACCAGCAGCGCTATGCGCGAGGGCAATTCGGCGGTGACGTCGAACGGGGCCTGGGCCAGCGCGGTGACCGTGCCGGTCACGTCCTGCGGGCGCACCGGCACCGGGGTCAGGCTCAGCCCGACGTCGGTCGCCGCGAGCAACTGCTGGAAGGGACCTTCGGCGTCGGCGGGGAAACTCGTGCGCAGCGACTCGTGCCGGGCGAGCACGTCCAGTACCGCCTGCTCCAGCGCGGTCACGTCGAGCGTGCCGGTCAGGCGCAGCACCACCGGCAGGTTGTAGAGGCTGGGCCCGTCCTGCTCGTTCTCCAGGCGGTTCAGGAACCACAGCCGCTGCTGGGCCGGGGACAGCGGTACCCGGTCCGGGCGCGGGCGCGCGGTCAGCGCCGGGCGCGGTGCGGCATCGGACAGCAGGCCGACGGCCGCGGCGAAGCCGGCCACCGTGCCCGCCTCGAACAGCACGCGGACCGGAATCCGCACGCCCAGTTCGGCGCCCGCGCGCGCGGTCACCTGGGTGGCGAGCAGCGAGCTGCCGCCGAGGGCGAAGAAGTCGTCGTCGAGCCCGACCCGGGGCAGGCCGAGGACCTCGCCGAAGACGCGCGCGACGACGCGCTGGGCGGCGTCGACCGGCGCGCGGAAACGCTTGGCGGCCAGCACCGGAACCGGCAGGGCGCCGCGATCGAGCTTGCCGCTGGTGCCCATGGGGAACTCGGCCAGCTCGAGCACGACGGTCGGCACCATGTAGGACGGCAGCAACCGGGTGAGCCGCTCGCGCAGATCCGCGGTGTCGAGGCCGGCGTCCTCCGCGCGAATCACGTAGCCCGCCAGGTAATCCCCGGTGTCGGCGGTGATGAGCCGGACGGCCGCCTGACCGACCTCGGGCTGGGCGAGCAGCGCGCTCTCGATCTCGGCGAGTTCGATGCGCTGGCCCCGGAACTTGATCTGGAAGTCGATGCGGCCCAGGTAGGCCAGCTCGCCGTCCGCGGTCCACTTCACCAGGTCGCCGGTGCGGTACATGCGACCGCCCACGGCGCCGAAGGGGTTGGCCACGAAGCGATCCGAGGTGAGGTCTGCGCGCCGGTAGTAGCCGCGCGCGAGCTGCACGCCGGCCAGGTAGAGCTCGCCCGGAACGCCGATCGGCGCGGGGCGCAGGCGCGAATCCAGTACGTACACCTGGGTGTTCCACTCGGGCTCGCCCATGGGCACCGCGGGGGTGCGCTCGTCGGCCTCGCGGTAGGTGACGGTGACCGCGGCCTCGGTCGGGCCGTACAGGTTGTGCAGGGTGGCGTCCGAGAGCGCGCGCCAGGCGGTGACCGTCTCCACCGGGAAGGCCTCGCCGGCGACGAAAACGTCGCGCAGCGACGCGAGTTCGCTCGCCGCGGCGTGCGCGGTGAACACCGCGAGCATGGAGGGCACGAAGTCGGTGAGGGTGACCCCGCGCTCGGCGATGGTCTCGGCGAGGTAGCGGGCGTCGCGATGACCGTCCGGGGTCGCGAGCACGAGGACCGCGCCGACCCGCAGCGGCAGGAAATAGCCCCACAGCGAGACGTCGAAGGTGCTCGGCGTCTTCTGCAGGTAGACATCGGAGCGCGAGATGCCGTACTCGGCCTGCATCCACGCCATCTGATTGGCGATGGACCGGTGGCTCACCGCGACGCCCTTGGGCGTACCGGTCGAGCCGGAGGTGAACAGCACGTACGCCGGGTGCTCCGGGTGCAGCGGGGCGCGGCGGTCCCGGTCGGTCAGCTTGGCGGCCGAGAACCCGGACAGGTCGAGCTCGTCGACGCGCAGCAGCGGGGCCGCGGTGGTCTCGAACGCGTCGGCGGCGGTGGTGAGCACCAGGGCCGGTGCGGCCGTGGTCAATACGGTGGCGATGCGCTCGGCCGGATGGCTCGGGTCGACCGGCACGTAGGCGGCGCCGGCGCGCAGCACGGCGTACATGCCCGCGACCAGATCCACCGACCGCGCCATGGCCAGCACGACCAGGGACTCCGGGCCCACGCCCTCGGCCACGAGCAGCCGGGCCAGGCGGTTGGCCCGCTCGGACAGCTCCCGGTAGGTGAGCGACTCCGATCCCGAGACCAGCGCGACCGCGTCCGGGGTGCGCTGGGCCTGGGCGTCGAATCCGGCGTGCAGCAGCGTGTCCTGGACCTTCGCGCCGGTGGCGTTCCAGCTCTCGAGCACGTAGTCCAGCTCGCTGCCGTCCAGTAGCGCGATGTCACCGACGGCGCGGTCGGCGTCGGCGGTCGCCGCGGTCAGCAGGCGCACGAACTTGGCCGCGAACTCGCGAACGGTGGCTTCGTCGAACAGATCGGTGGCGTAGGTGAATTCGACGTTGTAGCCCGAATCACGCTCCACCACGTTGAGATTCAGGTCGAACTTGGCGAAGGCGAGTTCGAAGTCGATCAATTCGGCACGCATGCCGGGCAGTTCGGGCGTCGTGACGCCCTGGTTCTGCATGAACAGCGCAACCTGGAACAGCGGGTGCCGGTTGCGGGCGCGCACCGGGTTGAGCACCTCGACCAGGCGCTCGAACGGGACGTCGCGATGGGAGAAGGCGCGCAGATCCCGTTCGCGGGCATGCGATACCAGCTCGGCGAAGGAGCGGTCCCCGCGCACCTCGGTGCGCAGCACCAGGGTGTTGACGAACATGCCGATCAGATCGTCCAGCGCGGCCTCGCCGCGACCGGCGACCGGGGTGCCGATGGCGATGTCGGTGGTGCCGGACAGCCGGGCCAGCAGGGCCGCCAGCGCCGCGTGCAGCACCATGAACGGGGTCGCCTGGCCGCGGGCGGCGACCGCGTCGACGGCGGCGCGGAGTTCGGCGGAGAGCTCGACGTCGAACGTCGCGCCCCGGTAGCTCGAATCGGCCGGGCGGGGCCGGTCGGCGGGCAGGTCGAGCTGGGCGGGCAGCTCCGCGAGTTCGTTCGTCCAGAAGGCGAGCTGACGGGCGGCGAGCGATTCCGGATCGGCCTCGTCGCCGAGCACCTCGCGCTGCCACAGCGCGTAGTCGGCGTACTGCACGGCCAGCGGCTCCCAGACCGGCACGAAGCCCGCCTGGCGGGTGGCGTAGGCCAGCACCAGGTCGCGCACCAGCGGGCCGAGCGAGAAGCCGTCGGCGGCGATGTGATGCACGACGAGCACCAGCGCGTGATCGTCCGCACCCAGGCGCAGCAGCCGCAGCCGCAGCGGAACACCCTCGGCCACATCGAAACCGCGCCCCGCGGCCGCGTAGACCGCCTGCGGCAGTTCCTGTTCGGTGACCTCGGCGGGCGTCAGGTCGAGTGCGGCGGCCGCGTCGAAATCGGCGGCCGGGAGAACCACCTGGACCGGTCCGGCGGGCGTCTGCGGGTAGTAGGTGCGCAGGATCTCGTGCCGGGTGACCAGGTCGGTCACGGCCGCGGTCAGCGCCGCGAGGTCCAGCTCACCGCGCAGCCGCAGCGCGGCCACCACGTTGTCGACCGCGGCGGCGTCGAAACCGGCGGTCGCGCCTTCGGATTCGGTGTGGGCGAGCCGATTGAGGAACCACATGCGCTGCTGCGCGGGCGAGAGCGGAATCGCCTCCGGCCGCGGACCGGCCACCAGCGGCACCGCCGGCGCACCGGCGGCCGCGCTCTGCCCGGCGGCCGCCGCCAGCGCGGCCACGGTCGGGTTGTCGAAGAAGTCGCGCACGTCCACCGCCGCGCCCAGGGTGTCCCGGATCCTGGCGATGGCGCGGGTGGCGACGAGCGAATTGCCGCCGAGGGCGAAGAAGTCGTCGTCCGCCCCGACCCGCTCGCGCTCGAGCAGCTCGGCGAAGATCGCGGCGACCGCGGCCTCGGCCTCGGTCGAGGGCGCGCGGTAGGCGGCGCTCGCGTCGGCGAACACCGGTTCGGGCAGCGCGCGCCGATCCAGCTTGCCGTGCACGGTGATCGGGAACTCGGCCATGACGACGAGCGCGGACGGCACCATGTAGGCGGGCACGTGCGCGCGGGCGCCGGACAGCACGGCGGCGGTGTCGATCACGGCGCCGCGCGCCGGAACCACGTAGCCGACCAGGGACTGCTCGCCGTTGGCGCCGGTGTGCAGCAGCACCGCGGCCTGGGCCACCGTGTCGTCGCGCAGCAGCGCCGACTCCACCTCGCCCAGCTCGATGCGCTGGCCGCGCAGCTTGACCTGGAAGTCGGTGCGGCCCAGGTATTGCAGCTCGTCCGCGCCGCCGTCGACGCCGTGCACCCAGCGCACGAGATCGCCGGTACGGTACATGCGGTCGCCCGCCGGGCCCTCGGGGTTGGCCACGAAACGGTCCGCGGTCAGGCCGGGGCGCGCGAAATAGCCACGCGCCAGCTGCATTCCGACCAGGTAGAGCTCGCCGACCACACCGTGCGGGACCGGGCGCAGATCCTCGTCCAGGACCAGCAGCTCCACCTCGTCCCCCGGGTGACCGAGCGGGACCGAGTCCACGTCCACCGCGGTGACCTCGTGCGAGGTGACCAGGACGGTGGCCTCGGTGGGGCCGTAGATGTTGTACAGGGTCGCACCGCTGACGCCGCGGAAGCCGGCGGCGGTGGCGGGCGGCAGGGCCTCGCCGCCGACGTAGACGAAACGCAGGGAATCGGACAGGCCCTCGGGATCCTGCTCGGCCTCGGCGATCAGCACCGAGAGCATCGAGGGCGGGAAGAACGCGGCGGTGACCTGGGATTCGCGCATGGTGCGGATCAGGTAGGCGGTATCGCGGTGCCCGTCCGGCACCGCGATGACCAGGCGCGCGCCGGTCTGCAGGGTCCAGAAGATCTCCCACACCGAGGCATCGAAGGTGGTCGGGGTCTTGAAGAGCATGGCGTCGGCGGCCGAGAGCTGCAGGCGGCGCTGCTGCGAACGGAACAGCGCCAGGATCGCGCGGTGCGAGATCGCCACGCCTTTGGGCCGGCCGGTCGAGCCGGAGGTGAACAGCACGCACGCGAGATTGTCCGCGCCGGCCTGGGTCAGCTCGGTGTCATCGGCCGGGGACAGCGCGGCGCCGGGGACCGATTCCCGTGCGGTGCGCTCGAATTCGTCGATGCGCAGCACCGGCAACGCGGTGTCGAGCCCGGCGCTGTCGGCCGTGGTGGTCAGCACCAGCACGGGCGCGGAGACCTCGAGCACGTACGCGATGCGCTCGGCCGGGTGATCCGGATCCAGCGGCAGGTACGCCCCGCCCGCCTCGAGAATGGCGTACATGCCGACCAGCAACTCGAAGGACCGGCGCGCGGCCAGGCCCACCAGCACGTCCGGGCCCACACCCAGCTCACGCAGGTGCCGGGCCAATACCGTGACCCGGTCGGCGAATTCGGCGTAGGTGAGCTCGGCGCCCTCGAACTCCATGGCCACCGCGTCCGGGGTGCGGCGCACCTGGGCTCGGAACTTGGAGGTCAGCGTCTCGATCGGCGCCAGTTTGGGTTCGAGCAGACCGGAGGCCGCCAGCACGGCGTCGTCGACCAGCGCCTCGAGCACCGCGGTCAGCTCGCCCTCGGGGCCGTCCATGAGCGCGGGCAGCTGCCCGGACACCACGACCTGCACCAGCGCCTCGGGCTCGAGCGCACCGCCCATGGCCTCGCTCAGCATCGCCACCTCGGCGGCGAGCGCGCCGTAGGCGATGGTCTGCTCGGCGTAGCGCAGCGCGATCCGATCGGCGTCCAGCTCGGCCACCAGGGGAATCAAGGTGGGCAGATCACCGACACCGTAGGCCCTTCGCAGGGCCGAGCGGCCGGTTCGGCTGGTAGCGATCGACTCTGCGTAGTGCATCAGAGGTTTCCTTCCGACGAGCTTTCCGAGCGAAGAACCACTGCCTGGGCCTGTGTTGCGAGGTCGCCCAGGACTTGACCGAGACCCGCACCGCCGAGCGCGGTGAGGATGCCGGGCACCAGCCCGGCGAGTGCGACGTTGACCAGGGCTTCCGGTTTCGCCGCGGCACCCATGGCCCGGGCGGTGAGGCCGATCTTGTCGGCCAGCGCCCGGTAGGTGACGGTGTGATCGCCGTGGGTGAGCGCGATCGAATCGGGGTCGATCGCGGCGGCCGCCGCGATCAGGGTCGGCAGATCGGCGGTCGGCCGGTCGTCCGAAACACGCTGCGGCCGAGCCGCTTCGGTGGCCGCGGCCGGCGCACCGGGGCGGCGGTCGCGCTCGGCCGCGGTCCGGATGTCGATGGCGCGCACCGGCGCCGCCGGATCGGCCACGATCGCGCGCAGCACCAGCAGCAGGCGCTGGGCCAGCAGTCGAACGGTGTCCGCCTCGAAAATGTCCGTGGCGTAACCGAATCGCATGTCGAGCCCGACCACGCGGCCCAGCTCGTCCCGGCGCTCCATGCCGGTGAGCTGCAGGTCGAACTTGGCCTCGGTGAGCTCGGGCTCGATCGCCTCGAGCGCGAGACCGGGCAGCGAGACCGGCCCGGCCGCGATGTTCTGGAACGACAGCGCGACCTGGAACAGCGGGTTCACCGCGCTGGAACGCGGACGGCCGGTGGCCGCGAGCACCGCTTCCACCACGCGCTCGAAGGGCACGTCGGCCTGCGCGAACGCCGCCAGGTCCCGATCGCGCACCTGGCGCAGCAGCTCGGTGAACGAGAGCTTGGCGTCCACCTCGGTGCGCAGCACCACGGTGTTGACGAACATGCCGATCAGGTCGTCGAGCGCGCGCTCACCGCGGCCCGCGACCGGCACGCCGATCGAGATGTCGCGCTGGCCCGAGAGCTTGGCCAGCAGCACCGCGAACGCGGCGTGCACGACCCCGAACAGGGTGGCGCCCTGGGCGCTCGCCAGCTCGCCCAGGCGGCCGGTGATCTCGTCGGAGATCTGGAAATCGAACTCGGCGCCCAGCATGTCGCGGCGCGTGGGACGCGGGCGATCGGTGGGCAGCTCCAGCTGGGCGGGCGCGGTGGACAGCTCGTCCACCCAGAAGGCCAGCTGCCGCGACAGCAAGCTCTCGGGATCGGTGTCCGCGCCGAGCACCGCGCGCTGCCAGGCGGCGAAATCGCCGTACTGGATCTCCAGCGGCGACCAGCCGGGCTCGCGCTGCTCGGAGCGGGCCAGGTACGCCTGCACCAGATCCCGGGTCATCGGCAGCACCGAGTACCCGTCCGCGCTGATGTGGTGCAGCACCACGATCAGCACGTGTTCGGCCGGCGACAACTCGAACAGCCGGATGCGCAGCGGCGGGGCCGCGGTGACATCGAAACCGGCGGTGGCGATCTCGATCAGGCGCAGCTGGATCTCGGCCTCGGACACCCGGATCGGGTCGAGGTCGGCGTTCAGCTCGTCGATGCCCAGGACCAGCTGCACCGGCTCGCCGTCCTTCTCGGGATAGCGGGTGCGCAGAATCTCGTGCCGGGACAGCACATCTCGCAGCGCCGCAGCCAGCGCGGGCACGTCGAGCGCACCGGTCAGCCGGATCGCGGCCGGGATGTTGTAGGCGCCGGACTCGGGATGCAGGCGGTTGAGCACCCACATGCGCTGCTGGGCCAGCGACAGCGGCGCGTGCCCGGAGTCCGCGCGCCGGGTCAGTGCCGGACGCAGTTCGGCGCGGTCCGCGGTGGCCAGCCAGGCGGCCAGCTCACCCACGGTCGGAGCCTCGAAGAGCGCCGAAACCGGAACCCGCACACCCAGATCCGAGCCCAGGCGGGCCGCCAGCCGGGTCGCCATCAGCGAGTTGCCGCCGAGAGCGAAGAAATCGGTGTCCAGGCCGACCAGGTCGGCCCGCTCCGCGGCGACGCCGCCGACGACCTCGGCGAAGCCCGCCGCGACCAGTCGCTCGAGTTCGGTGACGGGCTCGCGGTACACCGCGGTGGCGAACACCGGTTCGGGCAGGCGGGCCCGGTCGACCTTGCCGTTGGCGTTGAGCGGCAACGCGTCCAGGACGGTGACCGCGGCCGGGACCATGTACTTCGGGAGCGCCGCGGCCAGCGCGGACCGCAGGGTGGCCGACAGCGCGTCGCGCTCCGGCTCGTCCGCGCCGGGGACCGCCGCGTAGGCGACCAGGCGCGCACCCGCGGCGCCCTGATGCGCCACGGCGACCGCCGCGGCGACGCCGGGCTGCCTGCGCAGCGCGGTCTCGACCTCGCCGAGTTCGATGCGGAAGCCGCCGATCTTGACCTGGAAGTCGGCGCGCTCGACGTACTCGAGGGTGCCGTCGGCCCGCCAGCGCACGATGTCGCCGGTGCGGTACATGCGGCCCGGACCGAACGGATCGGCCACGAAGCTGCCCGCGGTCAGAGCCGGGCGGCCGTGGTAGCCGCGCGCCAGCTGCGCGCCGGACAGGTACAGCTCACCGGGAACGCCGATCGGGACCGGCGAGAGCCGGGCGTCCAGCACGTAGACCCGGCTGTTCCAGGCGGGGGCGCCGATCGGAACGGCCTGCTGATGCCGGGCGCGGACCGGGAACGAGGTGATCGACACCGCGGCCTCGGTGGGGCCGTACAGGTTGTACAGCGATCCCACGCCACCGTCCAGGAAGTCCGCGGCGGTCGCGGCGGGCAGGGCCTCGCCGATGGCGAGCACCGCGCGCACCGAGGACGGCAGCGGGCCGCTCGCGAGCAGCATCCCGAGCAGCGACGGGACCGGATGCAGCACGGTGACCCCGTGCGCGTCGATGACCGCGCGCAGGCGATCGGGATCGCGCTCGTCACCGGCCGCGGTCACCACCAGGCTGCCGCCGCTGGTCGGCTGCGACCAGAACTCCCAGACCGACAGGTCGAAGGTCGCGGGCGTCTTCAGCAGCGCGCGATCGGCGGCGCTCAACTCGAAAGTCTCACGCAGCCAGTGCAACTGGTTGACGATGGCGGCGTGCGGGATGGTCACGCCCTTGGGGCGGCCGGTCGAGCCCGAGGTGAAGATGACGTAGGCCGGATGCTGCTCGCGCAGCGGGCGCACGCGCTCGGCGTCGGTCACCGGCGCGGCGGACACGCCGGTCAGGTCGAGGGCGTCGACCTCGAACACCGGAACCCGGGCGGTGAACGGCAGGCCGTCCGCGACGGTGGTGAGCACGACCGCCGCGGCGGCGGTGTCGACGATGTAGGCGATGCGGTCGGCCGGGTGATCGGGGTCGATCGGCACGTACGCGCCGCCCGCCTTGACCACCGCGTACATGGCGATCACCAGCTCGACGCCGCGGCGCATGGCCAGCACCACGCCGGTCTCCGGGCCGACGCCCGCGGCGATCAGATGCCGGGCCAGACGGTTCACCCGGGCATCGAATTCCGCGTAGGAGAGCGTGATCTCGCCGTCGGCGGACAGCAGCGCCACCGCGTCCGGGGTGCGCGCCGCCTGCGCGTCGACCAGATCGGCCAGGGTGGCCGGGGCCAGCGGGCGCGCGGTGTCGTTCCACTCCCCCAGCACCCGGGCACGCAGGTCCGCGCCCAGCAGATCGATGTCGCCGATCACGGTTTCCGGTGCGGCCGAGACGGTTTCGAGCACGCGGGCCAGCGCGGCGAGGATGTGCCGCGCCGTGCCCTCGGTGAACAGATCGGTGGCGTAGCCCAGGGTCAGGGCCACGCCGTCGGGCGCGCCGGCCGCCGCGTAGCGATCGGTGGCGAACAGGTGCAGGTCGAACTGCGCGATGTGGTTCTCGAATTCGAGCTCGGTCACGGTCAGATCGGGCAGGCGCAGTTCGGCGTGCTCGTAGTTCTGGAAGGACAGGCCCACCTGGAACAGCGGGTGCCGGGCCTGCGAGCGGACCGGGTTCAGGACCTCGACCAGGCGCTCGAACGGCACATCGGCGTGGGCGAAGGCGGCGATGTCACCGGTCCGGACCCGGGCGAGCAGCTCGGTGAACGGCTCGGCCGGCGCCACCCGGGTGCGCAGCGCGAGGGTGTTGACGAACATGCCGATCACGTCGTCCAGCGCGCTGTCGCCGCGACCCGCGATCGGGGTGCCGACCGCGATGTCCTCGGTTCCGGACAGGCGGGCCAGCAGGGCGCTGAACGCGGCGTGCACCACCATGAACAGGGTCGCGCCCTGCCCGCGGCCGACCTCGGTGAGGCGGGCGTGCAGCGCGGCGTCGAGTTCGAGGTGGATCTGCTTGCCGCGCAACGTCTGCCGCGCGGGGCGCGGGTGATCGGCGGGCAGATCCAGCTGATCGGGCAGCCCGGCCAGGGCCTGCTTCCAGTAGGCGAGCTGCTGGGCGGCCACCGAGTCGGCGTCGTCCTCGGCGCCGAGCAGCGCGTGCTGCCACAGCGCGTAATCGGCGTACTGGACCGCGAGCGGGGCCCACGCGGGCTCGGTCCCGCTCAGGCGCGCGCCGTAGGCCACCATGAGATCGCGCACGAACGGCACCACCGAGGAGCCGTCGGCCGAAATATGGTGCAGCACACCGGCGAGCACGTGCTCACCGGTGAACTCGCCGGCCTCGTCCAGCACCCGCAGCAGCTCGACGCGGATCGGGACCTCGGCGGTGACGTCGAAGGTGGTGGTCAGGATCTCCGGAACCCGCACCGCCAGTTCGGCTTCGGTGAGCGAGGTGGTGCTCAGGCCCGAGAAGGTCTGCGCCACCGGCGCGATCACCTGCACCGCGCCGGCCTCGGTCTCGGGGTAGTAGGTGCGCAGGGTCTCGTGCCGGGCCAGCACGTCGCCGAAGGCACTCGACAGCGCGGCCGCGTCCAGCGCGCCGGTCAGGCGCAGCGCGATCGGCAGGTTGTAGGCGATGGACTCGCGATCGAAGCGGTTGATGAACCACATGCGCTGCTGCGCGGGCGACAGCGGCAGCTGCTCGGGGCGCTCGCCCGCGACCAGCGCCGGGCGCTGGGCCTCGCCGAGACCGGCGTCCACCCGCGCGGCCAGCCCGGCCACGGTGGAGTCCTCGAAGAGCACGCGCACGCCGACGGTGGTGTTCAGCACCGTGCCCAGGCGCGCGGCGGCCTTGGCCGCCAGCAGCGAGCTGCCGCCCAGGGTGAAGAAATCGTCGTCCGCGCCGACCTGCTCGACATCGAGCAGCTCCGCGAAAACGCCCGCGACCAGCTCTTCGGTGACGGTACTCGGGCGGCGGTAGACCGCGCTCTCGAACACCGGCTCGGGCAGCGAGCGGTAGTCCAGCTTGCCGTTGACGGTGAACGGGATCTCGTCGAGCACCACGAACGCGGACGGCACCATGTAGGGCGCGAGCCGTCCGGTCAGCCCGGCCTTGACCGCGGCGACGTCCAGTTCGGCCACATCGGAGACCAGGTAGGCGACCAGCTGATCGCCGCGGGTGGCGTGCGCGTGCTTGACCGCCACCGCCCGGCGCACCTGCGGGTGCTCGGCCAGCACCGACTCGATCTCGCCCAGTTCGATGCGGTAGCCGCGCAGCTTGACCTGGGAGTCGTTGCGGCCCAGGCACTGCATGGAACCGGTCGGGGTCCAGCGCATGAGATCGCCGGTGCGGTACATGCGCTCGCCCGGCGCCCAGGGGCACGCCACGAAACGACCGGCGGTCAGCGCGGCCTGGCCGCGGTAACCGCGGGCCAGCTGCGGTCCGCCCACGTACAGCTCGCCGACCATGCCGATCGGCACCGGGCGCAGGCGCTCGTCGAGCACCCATTCGCACACGCCCGCGAAGGGCGGGCCGATGTGCAGTTCGTCGGTGGCCGCCAGCGGCACCGAACCCTGTGTGACACAGGTGGTTTCGGTCGGGCCGTAGCAGTTGACGAACGAGCGCCCGGCCTCGGCCCAGCGCCGCGCCAGCTCCGGCGGGCAGGGCTCGCCGCCGACCACCACGACCTCGGTGTCCGGCGCCTCGAGCGGATCCACGGTGCCCAGGGCCGACGGGGTCATGAACGCGTGCGTGACCCGGTGCGCGCGCAGCACCTCGGTGAGTTCGGCGCCCATGACGGCCTCGGGCGGCGCGACCACCAGGGTGGCCGCGGCCTCGATCGCCATGGCGAGTTCGCCGACCGAGATGTCGAAGGCCGGGGAGGCGACGTGCAGCACGCGCGAGGACCGTTGCACCAGGAAACGCTCGACCTCGCCCGCGGCGAAGGACGGCACACCCTCGTGGGTGACCATGACGCCCTTGGGCACACCGCTCGAGCCGGAGGTGTAGATGACGTAGGCGACATCGGCGGTGCGCAAGGGGCGCAGCCGATCCCGGTCGGTGACCGCGTCGTCGGAGTAGGCCGCCACCGCGGCGCGGAACAGCTCGTCGTCCAGCGCCAGCCAGGACACCGTGTCCGGGAGCCCGGCCCGGGCGCCGGAGAGCGTGAGGCCGAACTCGGCGCCGGCGTCGGCCACCATGCGCGCGATGCGCTCGGCCGGATAGGCCGGGTCGACGGGGGCCCAGCCCGCGCCGGTCTTGCTGATCGCCCAGGTCGCCAGCACCGATTCCAGCGAACGCGGCATACCGAGGGACACCAGGTCACCCGGGCCGACCCCGCGGCCGATCAGCAGGCGCGCCAGCCGATTCGAGGCCGTGTCGAGTTCGCGGTAGGTGAGCTCGCGCGGGCCGTCGACCAGGGCGACGCCGTCCGGATTGGCCGCGACGGCCGCCGCCAGCAGGTCCGGAATAACGCGACCGGTCTGTACGGGACCGCCGGAACGATCGGTGAGATCGGCGTATTCGGCTTCGGACAGCAACGGCAGCGCGGCTACGATCGTGGCCGGATTCGCGGTGATCGCCGTCAACAACTGGACAAAACGGGCAGCGAAGACGTCAATAGTGGTGGCGTCGAACAGATCTGCCGCGAACTCGAACTCCGCGGTGATCCCCGTCGGTGCCGGACCTTCCCCGGGACCGGCACCGACGAAGCTTTCGGTGACCGCGACCGACAGGTCGAATTTGGTCACTCCCGTCTCCAGCGTACCCGCCGTGGCAAGCAATCCGGGCAGTTCGACACTGATATCACCCGAGGCGGTGAAGGACAGCGCCACCTGGAACAGCGGATGACGCGACTGCGAGCGCGCCGGATTCAGGGCTTCGACGAGCTGCTCGAAGGGCACGTCCGCGTGCGCGAAGGCCGCGAGGTCGGCGTCGCGCACCCGCCGCAGCAGCGCGCGGAATTCCAGGGCGTCGTCGATCTCGGTGCGCAGCGGCAGCGTGTTGACGAACATGCCGATGAGATCGTCGAGTTCGCGCTCACCGCGGCCGCCGACCGGCGTGCCGATCACGATGTCGGACTCACCGGACAAACGGGACAGCAACACCGCCAGCGCGGCGTGCACCAGCATGAAGGTCGAAACGCTCTCGGCCCGGGCCGTTTCCACGATCCGCGCGTGCAGCTCGCCGGGGAGCTCCACCGAACGCTTACCGCCGCGGCCGCTCGCCTGCACCGGGCGCGGGCGATCGCCCGGCAGCTCCAGCAGATCGGGAGCGCCCGCGAGGGTCTGCCGCCAGAACGCCAATTGCGTTGCCAGCAGCGAGTTCTCGTCGTCGGCGGCGCCGAGGCGATCCCGCTGCCAGAGGGTGTAGTCCGCGTACTGCACCGGCAGCTCCGCCCAGCCCGGCCGCTGACCGGCCGAGCGCGCGGCGTAGGCCAGCATGAGGTCGCGGGCCAGGATCGGCAGCGACAGCCCGTCCGCGGCGACGTGATGCAGCACCATCGCCAGCGCGTAGCGCCCGGACGCGGCGGCGGCCTCGATCTCCGAGACCGGATCGACGGCCGCGGCGTCCGCCGCGACGGTGTCAAGCACTGTAAAAACGCGAGCACGGAAAGGAATCTCGTGTTCGAGATCGAATCCGCGCGCGGCGATGGCGGACAGCGCGGCCTCGAGTTCGGCGCCGTCGGTCACCACCTCGTGCGCGACGAGTTCGGGCAGCCGATCGACCGGCAGCACCCGCTGGCAGGCCTGACCGTCGGCGACGACCGGGAAGAGCGTGCGCAGCGCCTCGTGCCTGGCCAGCACATCGGCGACCGCGGCGCGCAGGGCCGCCAGATCCGCGGTGCCCTGCAGCCGCACCACGAACGGCATGTTGTAGTTCGCGGCCGAGGTGTCGAAATGGTTCAGGAACCAGATGCGCTGCTGGGCCGGGGACAGCGGCACGTTCTCCGGCCGCTCGTCGCCGCGCCGCGCCGTGAGCCGCAGGGCCGCACCGTTGTTCGCGTCCTCGTCGAGGAACTGCGCGTCGATGAGCGCGCCCAGCTCGGCCACGTTGGTGGCGGCGAACATCTCGCGCACCGTCAGGCGGCAGCCCAGCTCGGCGTTCAGCCGCGCGGCGACCTGGGTGGCGTTGAGGCTGTTGCCGCCCAGGGCGAAGAAGTCGTCGGTACGCCCGACCCGCTCGGCCGCCAGGGTCTCGGCGAACACGCGGGCCACGGCCTGCTCCACCACCGAGATCGGCGCCTCGTAACTGGCGGCCACGCGCACCGGGGCGGGCAGACCCGCCCGATCCAGCTTCCCGGAAGCGTTGACCGGCAACGCCTTCAGGACCATGTAGGCGGCGGGCACCATGTACGCGGGCAGCGCGCGGGCCACCGCGGCGCGGAGCCGGGTCTCCTCGATCGCGAGCTCGGACACCACGTAGGCGACCAGCTGCTCCTCGCGCACCAGCACCACCGCGCGCTCGACGCCGGGCACGGCCGCGAGCACCGCTTCGATCTCGCCCAGCTCGATGCGCAACCCGCGCAGCTTGACCTGGAAGTCGGTGCGGCCCAGGTACTCCAGCTCGCCGTCTTCGGTCCAGCTCACCAGATCGCCGGTGCGGTACATCGATTCGCCGGCGCCGCCGTGCCCCGCGCCGCCCGCGAACGGATCGGCGACGAAACGCTCCGCCGTCAGCGCGGCATTGCCCACGTAGCCCCGGGCGAGCTGAACCCCCGACAGATACAGCTCACCCGGAGTTCCTACGGGAACCGGCCGCAGACGTGCGTCGAGCACGTACAGCCGGGTATTGGACACCGGCGCGCCGATCGGCACGAACTCGGTGTCCGCGGCCGTGACCTCGTGAAAGGTGACATCGACCGCGGCTTCGGTGGGACCGTAGAGATTGTGCAGCGCGGCGGTCGCGCCCGCGCGGCGCAGCACCGTGCGCAGCCGCTGGGCCGTGCGCGCGGGCAGCGCCTCGCCCGAGGCGAAGACGTGCCGCAGGCCGGCCAGGCCCGTGACCTGCTCGTCCGCCAGCCCGGCCAGGAACGCGTCCAGCATGGACGGGACGAAATGCGCCACGCTCACGCCGTAGTCGGCGATGACCGCGCGCAGGTAGGCCGGATCGCGGTGGCCGTCGGGCTGTGCGAGCACCAGCGTCGCGCCGGTCTGCAACGGCCAGAAGAACTCCCACACCGAGACGTCGAACGTGGCGGGGGTCTTCTGCAGCACCACGTCGGCGGCGCCGAGCTCGTACGCGCTCTGCATCCAGACCAGGCGATTCACGATGGCCGCGTGGGTGACCGCGACGCCCTTGGGGCGGCCGGTCGAACCCGAGGTGAAGATGACGTAGGCGGTGTTCGCGGGCCGCAGCGCGGACCGGCGCTCGGCGTCGGCGATCGGCGCGCCGGACACGGCGTCCAGGTCCAGCTCGTCCACGCACACGGCGGCGATCGACTCCGCCGGGCGATCCGCAACCTTGGTCAAAACCAGTGCGGGAGCGGCTGTTTCGAGAATGTGCGCGATGCGGTCGGCCGGGTTGTCCGGATCCAGCGGGACGTACGCCGCGCCCGCCGCCTGCACCGCGTACATCGCGATGACCAGCTCGGGCGAGCGGCGCATGTGCAGCGCGACCCGGTCCTCGGGACCGACTCCCGCCGCGATCAGGTGCCGGGCGAGCTTGTTGACGCGGTCGGCGAAACCCGCGTAGTCGAGATCGCGCGCGGGCTCGTTCGCGAAACGCAGCGCCGGAGCGGCCGGGGTGCGCACGGCCTGCTCGGCGAACATCGACACCAGGGTCACGCCGGCCTCGACCGGGCGCTCGGTGCTGTTCCACAGCCGCAGCACCACTTCGCGTTCCAGCTCGGTGCTCACGTCCAGGGCCGCGATCGGGGTGGCCGGATCGGTGTCCACCAGGCGCTCGAGCAGACGCAGGAACCGCGAGTGGTGGCGGGCGATCTCGCTGTCGGAGTACAGATTCGGATTCACCTCGAAGTCGAGGTGGACCCGGTCGTTGTCGCCGTAGAAGACATTGAGACTCATGTCCTCGATGGGGCCGGTCGACATGATGTGCAGCCGCCCGCTCAACTCGCCGAAGTCCAGGCGGTTGTGGAACAGCATGATGTTGACCATCGGGCCGAACAGCGCGCGGGTGGCCGGGCGGTCCTCGTGCTCGGCGTCGCGGCGAATGTCCTCGTGCCGGTAGCGCTGATGCCGCAGCGCGCCCGAGACCTCGACCCGGGTGGCGGTCAGCAGATCGCCCCAGGTGGCCTCGTCGCCGAGACCGATGCGCAGCGGCACGATGTTGGACAGCATGCCGACCGAGCGGCGCATGACCGCGGTGGTGCGCGCGGTCACCGGCAGGCTGATCACCACTTCCGGCTTGCCGGTCATCAGGCCCAGGTAGGCCGCGAACGCCGCGAGCACCACGACGGGCAGACCCGAATCACTCTGCGCGCCAACCTCTTCGATGCGCTCCTGCAGCTGCGCGGGCAGGGCCGCGCCGAAGACCCGGTTACCCGCGTTGCGCGGGGCGGTCCGGCTGTTCAGGGTGGTCGCGCCCTCCAGCCCGCGGGTGCGCTCGGCCCAGTGCGCGCGATCGACCGCGAAGCGGGTGCTCTCGCGGTAGGCGAGCTCGCCGGCCACGATCTCCTGCGGGGTGCCGACCTTGACCACCTCGGGCTCGGTACCGAGCTGATGCGCGGTGAAACGCTTGGCGGTCCACTGCATGACGCTCATGGCGGCGTAGCCGTCGCCGACGATGTGGTGGGCGCGGACGTACCAGAAATATCGCTGGTCGGCGACGTGGATCAGGGTCGGCGCGAACAGCTGATCGGTCAGCAGATCCAGCGGGCGGACCAGGTCGGCGCGCATCCACGCGTGCGCGGTGGCGATGGGATCGGCCTCGCCGCGCAGATCCATGTAGACCTGCGGGGAATCCACCGCCGTCAGGTCCAGGTACTGCTGGGGTTCACCGTCGATCTCGGCGAAACGCAGCTGCGAGGTGCGCCAGATCGCGACACCCTCGTCACCGACGCGCAGCAGCAGGTCGACGTCGAGATCGCCCTGGATATCCACGTACTGGGCCATGTTCACCGGCACGTCGGGTTCGAGCAGCTGGGCGTACCACAGGCCGACCTGGGCGGGACCGAGCGGGAAGGGCTCCGAGGCGCCCGGCGGGAGGTGCGTGGCGTCCGTGTTCGGAACACCGCCGGTGGTCACCGCATCGCCTCGCGACGCGTTGTCTCCACCGATACTCCCCAACTCCGTACCCTGCACCAGAGCCTCCTTCTTCAAACTTGCCCGCCATGCGGCCGAACGGGTTTCCGGGCAGCACGAAATAGGCCTGGGGTACCGGAGGATCCGATGCCCGAAGCCGCGAAATTCGCACTGCTCCTGGGTGATTCGACGAATGCGCGACGTCTTTCCCGACGTGTACGCGCGTGCTTCAACTAGCGCTCGAACCGATCGCGGTCCCCGCGATCCGCGCTCGGGATGTGACGGCGAGACGGCCGTTCACATCGTGGGTGTACTGCTTGCCGATCTCCTCCAACTCACCGCCGAGCGATGCGTACCGCGACCTGTCGCGAACCTCGCGTTGTCGCCTGCATCACACTTGCCGTCCATGCATTGCGAAGACTAGGCGGTACGTGAATAAAACGGAACTTTTTGCCCGAAAAAAGTTGGACGAGCGTCTAGTTGGTTCCGGAGATTACGCGGCGACCGCGATAAATGTGGGTGCAACCACATGACAAGGCCCAGGTGTGACCGAGGGCACTTTCGAATGCGAAGACTATGAGTCGAAACGTTGCATCTGCGTTGCATCCGCACCGAGGCGGCGATCGAGCACGCGAATCTTCGCCTCGATCTGCGCATACAGAGGTGAATCGCGGTCGACGGTGGCCCGGTAGGCCGCCCACGCGGCCGCGTCGTCGCGTCCCTCGGCACACGCGGTCCATCGGCTCAGCACCGAGGTTTCACCCGAACGCAGCACGGCGGTCCGCAACCGCACGCGCAATTCATCGCGAATGTCTATAACTCCTGGAGCGTTCGACCGCGGCAGCGCAGGGCCCGAATACAGCCGCACCGCCGAGTCCACGTCCCCGGAATCGAGCGCGGCGCGCAGCGCCTCCACGTCCGTGGCGATCGGAACCCGCAGCCGGTAGGGGCGCGAGCCGAAGACATTGGGACCGACCACCGAGCGCAACCGGGACATGGCCGCGCGAATCGTGGCGTTGTCCAGATCCGCGTCGTCGAGCAGCAGCGCCAGATGATCCGCGGACAGGCCCTCGGGATGCTCGCCCAGCAGCAGCAAGATCTCGGCGTGCCGCTGCGACAGCGGAACTCGCTCACCGGCCACGGTCAACTGCGGCTGCCCCAGCCCCAGCACCTCGAGTCCGAGACGCTCGGGCACCGGCGCCTCCCCAGCACGGCGATCCTGGCCCGAACGCACCGCGGCCAGCAGCAGATCCATCTCCATGGCCGTGGCCGCCGCCTTCACCAGCGCCAGAATCTCCGGCCGCGCCACCCGGACGCCGCCCGCGATCATGAGCACCCCGACCAACCGGCCGTCCGGATCATGCACGGGCGCAGCGGCTCCGGTGATCTGATGCATGCGATGCAGGAAATGCTCCGGGCCGTGAATCCAGGCCGCGCGCCCGGTGCGCACCACCAGGCCCACCGCGTTGGTGCCGACCCGGCGCTCGCTCAGATCGTTGCCCTCGCGCACACCCGCCTCGGACGCCGCCTGCACCCGGTCGGGATTGCCGTGCACCGACAGCACCCGGCCGAACTGGTCGGCCACCACCACGATCAGGCCCGTGCTGGTGGCATCGCGCAGCAGCAGCTTGTCCACCAGCGGCATGACCGCCGCGATCGGATGCGCGTCGCGATAGCGTTCGAGATCGGCTCCGCGCAGTCCGCGGCCGTCGTTTTCATCGAGTGGATCGACCCCGCCGCGCAGGCTGCGCAACCACGACTCCAGCACCATGGGTCGCAACAGACCCGGTAGCTGACCGAGCTGGTCGCCGCCCACACTGAGGTATCCGTGGGCTTGCGCGGCATAGGCCTCGAGCGCACCCAACTGAGTGCCCGGCTCGGCGCCGTGCTGCGGACTGCTCCCACCTGCGAGATTGCTAACCATTTGCCTTTCTTTCCCGAACCAAAGAGTACCGACGGCGATCCGAACCGAAGTACGAAGCCGTTCGTTTGTCCCGCAGGTCACACCCGAATCCGAGCCTCGCGAAATGTGACCCTCGCCAAGTCGGGTATGCCCGTCGGGCGCACACCTCACGGTGTAAGCGCAGGCTCTGCGAGGATTTCGGCGCGCGAGCGGAGAGGCCGGCGCGGTGCTCGAACTACGGGAACGGGCCGTTTGCGGGCGGTACGGGAAGGGACGCGCACGCGCGCTGTCCGGGACCGCCGCGCGGTGCGCGGCGGGGATCCGCACCCGCGTCCGGCGCCTGGCGGCACGGCCGGCCGGGCGCGGGTACGGGGTGGGAATTCAGTTGGGCGGCAGGGTGGGCCGCAGGACCGCGGCGCTGCGCAAACGCGCCGCACCCCACCACAGACCGGTGCCGTAGGCGACGTCGTCCAGGGTCTTGCAGGCCACGTAGCGGGCGGGATCGAGGCTGCCGGACTCGCGGTGAATGAACCAGTCGGCCAATCCGTCGGCCACCGCGATGGTGATCGCGAGATGCCGGATACGGCGCGAGCAGAGCATGCCGAGCAGGGTGACCGGCCAATAGTGCCGGCACAGGGAGGAAGCCAAACGCCAGAGACCGCCGGAGAAGCCGCGCGCCATATATATGGCCGCCACCCGGGTCGGATTGTCGAGATCCGCGAATACTCTGCGTAGTCGGAACAGCGTGGCGACCAGGGTCAGCGCCCCGCCCAGCACACCCCAGCGGGTCATCGTCCCGAACAGCAGCGCGGCCACCGCGGTCCAGATGGGAATCGACAGCGGCGCGGCCATTCCCGCGTGCCGCCGGCCCAGCGGCGCCACCCCGGTGCCATGGGTGACTTTGTGAGCGAACCACTTTCGCAGGGACACCGGATTGCTGTGCGCGACACGGGCGGCGGGTTCGTACCGCAGGCGCCAGCCCGCGCTGTCCAGCCGCCAGCACAGGTCGATATCGCCGCCGGCCGCCATGGATTCGTCGAATCCGCCCTCGGACAACAGCGCCAGCCTGCGCACCAGCAACGCGGTGCTCGGCACGTACGGCACCGCGCCGTGCGCCTGTACCGCGGACTCGCGCCGGCCCCGGTGCACCGACCCGCGGGTGTGCTCGTAGCGGGCCAGTAGCGTGGAATCGGGATCCATGGCCAGGATCCGCGGGGCGACCAGGGCCACCTTGGGATCGCTGAAATGACCGAGCATGACCTCCAGCCAGCCGGTGCGCGGTACCACGTCCGGATCCAGGAAGGCCACGAATTCGGTGGCGGCCGAGCGTAATCCGAAGTTGCGAGCGGCCGCGAGGCCGCGGCGGCGGTCCCGGCGCAGCACGGTCACCCGGCAGCGATGGGCCCGGTTGACCGGAATGCGCACGGGTTTGTCGGAGCCGTCGTCCACCACGATCACGGTGTAGCCGCGCAGCGCCGTGAGCAGGCGCGCGAGTCCCTCCGGATCGTTGTGCACGGGCACGATGACGGTGACGTCCTCGAGCGAAGGCAGCAGGCGCGGACGCGGATTCGCCACCCCGGAATCGAGCAGACGTCTGGCAACTCGAGCGGACGTAGGGTCTGTCACCTCGAGGTACCCGTCACCGATCATGGCCGCAGCCTCCGGTGCGAGGCGGAGCATTCGGGTCGGTGAGCCACCGACCAGGAACCGTCCACCGGAGTAAGTGCGCACCCTGGGATCGATCCGCACCCCGAAACCATCGGGAAGACGATCATGGCGCATTCCAAGAATGCTAGGCCAGCACACAGTTGGCAATCATGATTGGCGCGCCGCCGCTCTCCGGATAGTCCGTTTTCCTCATCGCGTCTCCCGGGGCCGGACCACCGCGCCGGACGGCGCTCTAGACTGCGGGATGGCTGACGCGCCTGCGAAAAACAGGAAAAGCGGCAGGTAACAGGCAGGGTCGGAAATTCCGGGCCCACGGTGGTCGAGGTGGTATGGGAGTCGGGCGCATGCAGACAGGCGGGGGCGGCAACACCCTCTCGGAATCGGAGATCGTCGAAGCCGCGTTGCGCGTGGTTCGACAGGACGGGGTGGAGAAACTCTCCATGCGGCGGCTCTCCCGCGAACTCGGCGTCTCCCCGATGGCCCCCTATTACTACGTCGCCGACAAACGCGAGCTACTCGATCTCGTCGCGACCGCCGCGCTCACCGGAGTACGCAAGCCCCCACCGGAATTCGGCACCTGGCAAATGCGCCTGCGCGACCTCATCGACCAGATCGACGAGAAATTGCGCAGGCACCCGGGCCTCGGCGATGTGCTCATCGAGCAGATGCTCGGCAAACAGCTCGACCTCATCGCGGCCGTGATGGAAATCCTGTTCGACGCCGGATTCGACGAGCGCAATGTGCTGTCCTCGTATGCGACCATCCACACCTACCTGTTCGGCCGCGGGAAGGTGAACCCGCGCGATCACGGCGCACTCGCGGATCGGGTGCTGCCCGAGGCCGTCGAACGGGCCATGAAGCATATGGGCGACCTGCGTGGGAAATACTCCTACGACTTCTCCATGGACGTGCTGATCGCCGGACTCGAGGCTCAGCTTGTCCGGCAGCGCGACAGCCACGTATAGTCAAACTAGAACACGTTCTAGTTTGTCGGTTCGAGAGGACACTATGACCACCGTCGACGTACCGCACAGCTCGCGGTCAGCCGTGCTGCGGGTCTCCGCGGTCATCAATGAGACGGCCGACGCCTGCTCGCTGGTATTCGACATTCCCGAGGAACTCCGGGAGCGCTTCACCTACCAGCCGGGCCAATTCCTGACCCTGCGCATCCCCAGCGAGCTCACCGGGTCCGTGGCCCGCTGCTATTCGCTGGCCAGTTCGCCGCACGTCGACGACAAGCTCAAGGTGACCGTCAAGCGCACCGTCGACGGCTACGGCTCGAACTGGGTGTGCGACAACCTCATCGCGGGGTCCGAGATCGAGGTGCTGCCGCCGTCCGGCGTCTTCACCCCCAAGAACCTCGACACCGATCTGCTGCTGTTCGCGGCGGGCTCGGGCATCACCCCGATCATGTCCATCGCCAAATCGGCGCTCGCGCGCGGGAACGGCCGCATCGTGGTGGTGTACGCCAACCGCGATCTGGAATCGGTCATCTTCGCCGCCGAGCTGCGTGAACTCGCCGACAAGCACCCCCAGCGCCTGGTCGTGCTGCACTGGCTCGAACCGCTGCAGGGGCTGCCGACCGTCGAGGCGCTGGCCGCCCTGACCGCGCCCTACGCCGGCTACGAGGCGTTCATCTGCGGGCCCAAGCCGTTCATGGATCGCGTGCACGACGCGCTCGCCCAGCTCGAGGTGCCGCGCAACCGCACCCACGCCGAGGTCTTCAACTCGCTCTCGGGCGACCCGTTCGCCGATGTCGCGCCCGCCGAGATCAGCGACGAGGAAGCCGCCGACGCGGCGACCGTCGAGGTCGAACTCGACGGGCAGACCCACGAAATGACCTGGCCGCGTAGCCAAACCCTGGTGGACATCATGCTGTCCAAGGGATTGGACGTGCCGTACTCCTGCCTCGAGGGCGAATGCGGCTCCTGCGCCTGCACCGTCGTGGAGGGCTCGGTCGAAATGGAGAACGCCGAAATCCTCGACCCCGAGGACATCGCCAACGGCTACATTCTCGGCTGCCAGGCGCGGCCGGTCACGGACCACCTGAAGATCCAGTTCTAGAACCGGTTCATCGGTAATCGGCCGTCGTGACTTTGTCGCGGCGGCCGATCGGCGTTGGGGCGTGACCTATACCGTTGCGGGAGTTCGGGTCACCGGACGCCGGCCACCGGCGGCGGGTGAAATCAGTACGCGCCGAAGACGTTCGCGATAGTGCCGTAGCGGTGGGCGGCGTAGTTGCAGGCGGCGGCGATATTGGCGACCGGATCGTAGATATCCCAGGAGGTGCCCTCCACGTGGTACGCCTGGAACGTCGGATCGATCACCTGCAGCAGGCCCTTGGACGGAATGCCCATGGCGGCATTGGAATCCCACAGGTTGATCGCGCGCGGATTGCCGCCGGACTCGCGAATGATGTTGCGGTGGATGCTGTCGTAGTCGCCCGGGATGCCGTGCTGGGCCATCACGTGCAGGGCGTTCTTGATCCAGCCGTCGAGGTTGTCCTCGAAAACCGGCGGAAGCAGGTCGTTGTACGGAGCGGGCAGCGTGCGGACGAACTGCTGCACCTGGTCCTGCTGCGGCTCCGGGAGCGTGCGGGCGAACTGCTGCGCCTGCTCGACGGGCTGCTGCAGTTCCTGCGGGACACCGGCGACATCGGCGTGCGCGGTCACGGCGGGGGCCGCGGCGACCGCGGCCAGGACGACGAGGGGGAACAGTTTTCGCAAAGGATGACCTGCTGACTTGTGTGGTGAACACCGCCTCGCCTCGGGGGAGAATTCCGCATGGAGGTCGAGTCATCCGGGCTATAACCGGACGCACGGTCTGTTCTTGGCAAGTCACAGAATGATTGCGTCATGTGAACGTAAACTTAACGGAAGATGAACAAATGGTGCGGGCCGTGCGCCCGCACCCCCTGGAACACGTCTTATAGCAAGGTCAGGGCAGGGATCGATAGTGCGCGCGCTGCTCCGAAGAAAGATGTTCGGTGGCGTAACTCAGGGCCGTACGGCCCATCTTCGCGGCGTGCGCGGCCAGGAAATCGAGCAGCACGCGCTCGTCCACGCGCTTGCCGATCTCGCGCAACATCCAGCCCACGGCCTTCTGGATGAGGTCCCGTTTGTCGGGCAGCAGCACCGCGCAGAGTTCGAGTGTCGTGCTCGGATCCCCGGACTTGATGAAATGGAACGTCGTGAGCAACGCCACCCGGCGCTCCCACAGCGATTCCTGTTCGGCGAGCCGAAAGAGCGGATAGCGCGGGCGCTCGGCGAACCACGGGCCGAGGGTGTATTCCGCCGAGGAGTCCACCAGATCCCAGTTGTTCACCCGCCCGCGCCGCACCGCGTCCAGATAGAACTTCACGATTCGTTCCTGCGTCGCGATATCGCGCCGCCGCGGCGAGACCGCGCGCGCCATCCAGGAGTTCAGAATCACCAGACCCGCCAGCCGATGCTCGTGCACGGCGCTGTCCAGCAATATCGCGATCTGCTCGAGCGGCAGTTCCGCGAAACGTTTGGCCACCTTGCGGGTCTGCGGCACCCGGACGCCGATGAATACGTCACCCGCGCCGTACTCCCCCGGGCCGGTCTTGAAGAAGCGCTGCAAATGCACGGCGTCGCCGGCGTCGGCGACCCCCGCCAATTCGTCCTGCACGGCCGCTGCCGTCAACTGGGGCTCGGTCACCGCCCCATAATCGACGATCACACCGACACGATCCCGAGGCCACGCCGAAATCCCCTTTCCCCCGGCACATTCCCCCGCGAGAATCCGGTAGTGCCCGCCAATTCCCCGCCCGACCCCCCTGCGCTCCCCGAATCCGCGCCCGCCCGCCTCACCGTCCGCGCGGCCTTCGACATCACCGGCCGCGGCGTGGTCCTGGCCGGCACGATCGAGTCCGGCGACTTCCGCCCCGGCCAGTCCGTCCGGGTCATCGGCCCGAACGGCACCTTCGACACGACGGTGCGCGCGATAGACCTCGTCTGCCAAGTGGGCGTGGAACCGTCGCGCCGGCGGTACGACTCGATCGGGTTGCTACTGAACGGGGTTCGCAAGGATCAGTTCGAGGAAGGTCAGCAGGTGATCGGATTGGATTGAGCCGCAGAATGTTTCCACCCTGCCCGGCCTCATGTCCGATCTACAGAATCAGGATCGGTTCCGGATTCGGCCGCATGCGAACAGTATCGTCCATCGCGACCTCGGGGGACGGGAGGCTACCCACCCGCCCGTCCTGCTTGTAGACCACCGTCACACCGCCCGCGATGGCGTAGGAGTGGTCGCCGTCGACCAGGTACTCCCGGCAACCGACATCGAAGACGAAGAACTCGTCGTTTTCTACGATCTTGCGGTCATCCAGACAGAAGGTGCCGTAGCCATCGGGCCAACCGTTCCGGTAATAGTCCAGGACGTTCTCTCGTGCCTGCTCGTAGCTGATCATGGTGCAAACCTTCTGTGGTTCATCAAAGCCGCGTTCGGACCGGCGCGCGGAAAGCCATTTCGGCAGAACCGGTTCGGTCGCAGTGCACGGGCGGGGCTGGGCGACTAGCGCGCGGTTTCGGCCGCGGCCTGTAACAGCACCTCGCCGAAGCGGCGCATGTGGTCGGGGCCGCCGTACCAGGACGCCACCAAATCTACGGCGGCAGAGCGGGTTCGGCGGGCCACCTCGGCGAAGTCGGCGACCGAGATCTCGCCCGCTTCGGCCTGCGCGGCCGCGACATCCAGATCGTGGCTGGCCAGTAGGAGGCGCATGATGCTGTGCAGGTCCAGGTTCGGGGCGTCCTCGGCACGCACGTCGGTCACGCGTGTGGCGGGGCGGATGGGCTGGGCCGCTTCGGGTTCCGGGGCCGCGCGGCGCGAACGGGGGGCGGGAGGGGTGACGGGATCGAGGGGCGCTTCGGCGGATGTCGACTCGGGGTCGGCATCCGAGACACGAGCCGCTCGGCGGCCGGGTGCGACATCGGTATCCGCTGCGGCGCGACGTGAGGTCGCGGCGGGCACGGCGTCAGCGTCCACCGCGGCGCGGCGCGACGGCACCGCGGACACGGCATCGGCATTCGCAGCCTCGGGACCCGAGGCCACGGCATCGGCGGCGTCCACAGCTGCACGGCGAGACGGCACCGGATCGGCGGCATCCACAGCAGCGCGACGCGAGGTCACCGCGGATGGCGAATCGGAATCCACTGCTGAGTACAGGGGCGACAACGCGGGTTCGGCATCGTAATCCTGGGCCGCACGCCGAGAAGGGGCGACCGGGGCTGCATCCGAACCCTGAGCGGCCCAGCGGGTGGTCTGCGGGGGCGCGGACTCGGAATCCTGGTCGGGGCGACTCGTCGTCGCGGCGGGTAGGACATCGGAACCCGTGACGGTGTGGCGCGACGGCGAGGCGAGCTCGGGGGCCGCCACGGCATTCGCGGGGGCCACGGCGGGGGCGGGCTCGCGGTCCGATGTCGTCCGGGAGAGCGTGGATGGGGCGGGCTCGGGGGCGGCGCGGCGGGACTGCGGGGCGAGAGGGGCCTCGGGCTCGGGGGCGGACAGGCGCGACGCCGAGAGGGAGGCGGTGTCCGGGGCTGACGGCGCGGGCAGGCGGGCGGGGACGGATTCCGGGGCGGGGGGCTCGGGGAGGCGGGCCGGAGGCTCGGGGGCGGAGCGGCGGCCGGTGTTCGCGGGCGCCGGTTGGATGGTGACGGCGGCGAAATCCGACACGGGGCGACTCTCGGACGCGCCGGGATCCGCGGGCAGGCGGTGGCCGTTGACCGCGGGCTCCGCGGCTGAGCGACGCGCCGCGAGATCCGAGCCCGTGGGGGAACGGAACGCGCCGGCCACCGGATCGGGCTTGATGCGGTAGGTATCGACTTCCTGATCCGGCGTCGGCCGGTAGGGATTCGACACCGGGTCGGACGTGGGCTGGTAGGAACTCGCGCCCGGCTCAGGCGTCGTGCGATACGAACTCACGCCGGGCTCGCCAGGCGACCGGTAGGCGTTGGCGTCCGGGTCGGACGTCGAACGGTAGGAATTCACGCCCCCGTCGGACGTCGTACCGTACGAACCAGCGGCCGACCCGGACATCGAACGGCGCGCATTGGCGCCCGGCTCCGAGGACGTCCCGTATGAATTGACTGCGGGCTCGGAAGTAGCGCCGTAAGGGTTCGCCCCATCACTCGAGGTTGCGCCGTACGAACTCGGCTCGGAAGTCGTTCCGTACGAGCTGACACCCGGTTCCGAGGCCGAGCCGTACGAGTTCACCCGAGAATCGGAATTCGCCACAGGAGAACTCACGACCGGCTCCGAAGAAGTTCCGAACGAATTCCCACCCGGCTCGGAAGTTGTCCCGTACGAACTCATCCCGGCACCGGCGGTGGTTCCGTACGAGTCCTCGGACGTGCCGTACGAATTCACGCCGGGCCCGGAAGTCGGCGCGTACGAGCTCATACCGAGATCGGACGTTCCGTACGAGCTCATACCGGGATCCGAGGTCGTTCCGTACGAACCCACGCCCGGCTCGGAAGTCGGCGCGTACGAGCTCATTCCGGGGTCGGAAGTCGCTCCGTACGAGCCGGCACCCGAGCCAGAGGTCGATCCGTACGAACCCGCGCCGGGATCCGACGTCGTGCGGTACGAACCCGAGGACGGATCGGGGCTTGTGGCATACGCATTCGCGTCAGAGCCGGGGGTTGTCCAGCGGAGGGACGCGGGAACATCGCCGGTCGTTCCGAGCGGGGCGGGCGCGGGATCGGAGGCGGGGCGGTAGGCATCGACAGCGGAATCCGACGTCGTGCGATAGGAATTCGCTACCGGGTCGGAGCTGAGGCGATAGCCGTTCAGATCCGCATCGGCCCCGGGTCGATAGCCGTTCGACTCCGGATCAGCGCCGAGGCGATAGCCGTTCGACTCCGCATCGGTGCCGGGACCGTAACCGTTCACCGCCGAATCGGTGCCCGGGCGATAGCCGTTCACCTCCGGATCGGCGGTGGTCCGATAGGGATCGAACTGCGCCTCGGAGGCGGCGCGGAGCGAGGCGGAACCGGTGGTGGTGCCGTAACCACCGGTTTCCGAGGTGATGCGGGGCGGCGCCTCGAAGCGGGAATCCGGCTCGCCCGGAATGCGATTGGGCAGGCCGTTGATGCCGGCGGGTTTGCCCTCCGATACCTCCGGCACGCCGCGGCGCACCGGCGGCGCGGACCACTGCACCGGTTGCTCCGGCTGATCCAAGCTGGTGCGGCCGAGGGCGGCGTGCGAGCCGGTGTCACCGGTCAGCGCACGGCTCGAGGACGGGCCCGAACCCGAGGTCTCCGGATTGGTCAAACGGTAGCTGTCCTGACGCGAGTTCAGGGACGAGCCCAAACCGGTGGTGAATTCGGCATCCATGGCCGCCATTCTTACCGCTCCGCACCCCGCCGTGCGACTCGGGTCGCACAGTTCGGCGGGCACGGCACACCCGTCCGCGCGGCCCCGGCGCACCCCGGCAGGCCGGGGCGCGACCGCCTGAAAGCGACTCACGAGCAACGGTATTGGGGCATTTACACCGAATGGCAATTCGACGGCGCGGGTTCACCCCGGAAACGCGCATCGACCCAGGCCAGCGCGGCGGGCAACCCCAGCACGGCGGCCGACAGATGCTCGGGCGAAATGTTCTGATCCATCTGCAATCGCGCACCCGCGGCGCAATACCGGCGATTCGTATCGACTATGGCGTCCACCGGAATCAAGGGGTCGGTGGGCGAATGCCATTCGAACACCGGAATTTCCGGCACCCCGCCGTACAGTTGCAGGCTGTTCGCCTCCACGACCGACCAGGCATCCGGGCTCTCCAGCAGCGACATGCTCGCCGCCAGCTCCGGCGCGCTCTTCCCCGCGCCGAGCGCCATGATCTCGTTGGTGCAGCCGTTGGCCATCGCGTCGCGCAGCGCCAGCCCCCGCGCGTTCAACTGCGTACTCAACGGCAGCCGATCCGGGTACTCGCGCTCGAGCCCGATGGCCGCGGCCATGGCGAGACCGAACGCCGGATGCGATGACGTGCCCAGCGCGCGCACCATGGTCAGCATGTTCATCGGGACACCGCCGTACGCCGCCCCGGCCAGCTCCAGATCCGGTGCGTAGGTCGGCGCCAGCGCGGCCGCCCACGCGGTGGCCATACCGCCACCGGAGTATCCGGCCATCACCACCGGGCTCTGCGCCAGCCCCAGCTCGTCCACCCGCTGCGCCGCGCGAATCCCGTCCAGGGTGATCTGCCCGCCCAAACGCGCCGCGCCATAGGCGAATTGCGGACCCAGATGGTCCGGCAGCGCCACCGACCAGCCACGCCGCAGCGCGACATTGAGCACCGGGGCCTCCCGCACCGCGAGATTCGGATCCGCGGTCCACAGCACCCGGGACACCGCGCACTCCGCGCCCAGCCCGTTGATGATGTGCTGATAGGACAGCAGCGGACCGCCGGCCCGGTGCTCGTGCGGGGTCAGCACCGTGGTGGTCGCCGCGATCGGACCGCCCTGGGAATTGGTGGAACGAAACTTGACCAGGGTGAAGGTCGTCGCGGGGAACAGCGGCAGCGGCGGCATGGCGCGGACCGCGAGCACGTCGCCGGGCTCGTAGTCGGCGATGTTCGCCGGTGCGGCGTAGAACGGATCGGGATCCGGTGCGGGATAAGCGGGTTCGGCTGCGGCCGTGGTGATGGTGCAGCCCAGGATCAGCGTGCTCGCGATACCGAGCACGCCGAGTATTCGGCCAGCCTTCATCGGTCCTCCAGGGCGTATAGCGAACACTCAGCTATTACGAACCCCACGAGTCTGCTAGCGATCGCACGGAAATGTGGAAGACACGCCGCCCAGATCCGAAATGCAGGTCTGACCTGTGTCAACCCATCTGGGTCATCCCCGCGGCCACCACCTGGGCCACATCGAGCATCTCGTCGCCGTTCTGCAGACCATCCAGGGTCCGCAACCGGTCGGTGCTGGCGATCGCGAGCATCGCCGACACCCACGCCGAGGCGCAGGCGCGCAGCGTACCGGGCCGCACCGGGGCCGGCGCACTGGCCTGCAACACCCGCGCGGTGATCTCCAGCAACTGATCGCGCATATGGCGCAACTGCTTTCGCACATCGGGATGGGTGTCGGCCTCGCGCCACATGATGACGCGCAACACCGAGGAGTGATGATCGCGCAGATTCAGCGCGGCATCGAGATTCACCAGACTCTTCGCCGGATCACCGGGAGCGACGACGGATTCGATGTCGTCGATGGGCTGCGGCGGCACGCGCTCGGCCATCAGGGCCGACAGAATCGCGTCCTTGGTCGGGAAATAGTAGAAGACGAGTCCCTTGGGAACACCGGCCCCAGCCGCGATGGCGGCCGTGGGGGTCGCATCGAAACCCTGTGCCGAGAAAAGGGATTCCGCGGCGTCCAGGATGAGCTGACGAGCGTCGCCGTCGATTTTCTTACTCCGGCGACGCCCCGCTCCCTGGGGCCGGTGCATCTGCATCAGCGGCGCGTCACCGCACCCAGTCGATCCGACACCGCGGGCAGCGCGACCAGCGCGAGCACCGCGGTCACACCGCCGGCGACCCACGCGGTCCAGGTGGCACCGCTGTAGGAATCGAAGTCCAGCACCCATGGCGAAACGAACAGCAGGGCGCCGACCAGAACCAAGGCATAGTCGGCGACGGCGCCGATCCTCTTGGCGGCGTGACCCAGACCGATCAGGGCGATGAGCACGCCTCCAACGATAAGGGACCACCGGGCATTGTCGCTATGAGCGACCCAGAGCGGTGACAACGCGGCGATGACGCCGAGTACGACAGCCACAACGTCCTGAACGCGGCTCTCGGTGAACATGGTGCCTCCTAGGGCTGAGAATATGTTCTGATTTCCGTTCTACGCTGACTGACCGCCCGATCAATAAAGTCTCGGCTACGATTCAGCGGCTAGTTGAATGTGGTGCGTGACACAGCGGCGCGGGGCCCACCGAACGACTAAGGTTGCCCTATGTCGTTGTCGGTAGAACACGTTCTAATTGTCGGTGCCGGGCTGGCGGGTCTCCGCACCGCCGAAGAACTGCGCCGCGCAGGTTACGAGGGTCAACTGACCCTGATCGGGGCGGAGGAACACGCGCCGTACGACCGGCCGCCGCTGTCCAAACAGTTCATTCGCGGCGAGATCGACGACACCGCACTGCGCCCCGCCGAATTCTTCGCGGAAAAGCGCATCGACCTGCGCCTCGGGGTCACCGCCACCGGCGTCGACACCGCCGCGCGGCGCGTGCGGCTCGACGACGGCACCGACATCGGCTACGACCGGCTCGTCATCGCGACCGGCCTGCGGCCCCGGCGCATTCCGAGCTTCCCCGACGTACGCGGGGTCCACGTGCTGCGCAGCCACGACGACGCCGCCGGCCTCCGCGCGCACCTGGGCAGCGCGCGGCGCGCGGTCATCATCGGCGCCGGATTCATCGGCTGCGAACTCGCGGCGAGCTTCCGGGCACAAGGAGTGGAGACGGTCCTGGTCGAACCACAGCCCACTCCCCTGTACGCCGCGCTCGGCGAACAGATCGGGGAACTCGTGGCCCGGATGCACCGCGAGGAAGGCGTGGACGTGCGCTGCGGGGCGGGCGTGAGCGAGTTGCTCATCGCCGACGACGCCGTGCGCGGCGTGCGCCTGACCGACGGCACCGAGATCGACGCCGACCTGGTCGTGGTGGGCGTGGGCTCGACCCCGGTCACCGAATGGCTCACCGACTCCGGCATCGACCTGCTGGATCCCGCCGACGGCGGCGGCGTCCGCACCGACGCCACCGGGCGCACCACCACCCCGGACGTCTGGGCCGCCGGCGACGTCGCGGCCTGGCTGCTGGACGACGGGCGCACCAAGCGGGTCGAGCACTGGACCAACGCCGGAGAACAGGCTCAACTGCTCGTCGCCGCCATGCTGGGCACGGAAGCGCCTGCCGCCGTGCGTGTTCCCTACGTGTGGAGCGACCAGTACGACACCAAGATCCAGGTGCTGGGCGTGCCCGCGCTCGCCGACGACGTCCAGATCGTGGAGGACAAGGGACGCAAGTTCCTGGCCCACCTGTTCCGAGCGGGCACGCTCGTCGCGGTGGTCGGCGCCGGCATGACCGGCAAGGTCATGAAGATGCGCGGACAGCTCGCCGAGGCCGCGCAGCCCGTCTCCTGAACCGGGCCCGGATCCCGCGCGACCGCCCCGGCCGGAGATCGGACCAGGTCACCGCGGGTGCGGCGGCGGGTCCCGGGACCACGGTTCGCGAATCGGGCGGGGTGTTCACTACCGTTGCGGGTGTGATCGTCGCGCTCATTGATTCCGGACTGGGGCTGCTGCCCACCGGGGCGTGGTTGCGGAAGCTGCGGCCCGATATCGACCTGCTGCTGCAAATGGATCCCGACGGTGCGCCGTGGGGACCCAAGCCCGAGCGGTGGGTCATCGACCGCGTCCTGGACACCGCGCGTACCTCGCTGCGCGAAGGCGCGGAAGTCATTGTGCTGCCGTGCAATACCGCGAGCGTCACGGCCCTGGAACCGGTCCGCGCGGCCGTCGGCCCGGACATCCCGGTCATCGGCACCGTGCCGGCCATCAAACCGGCCGCCGCCGCCTGCCGCAAGGTCGCGGTCTGGGCGACCGCCGCCACCACCGCCAGCGCCTACCAGGCCGACCTGATCGCCCGCTTCGGCGGCGGCGCCGACGTCACCGGCGTCGCCTGCCACGGCCTCGCCGACGCCATCGACCGCGGCGACCTGCCCGCCATCGCCGAGGCCATCGCCGGCGCCGCCGAGCGCACCCCGCCCGACACCGAGGGCATCGTCCTGGGCTGCACGCACTACCCGCTGGTCCTGGCCGACATCCTGGCCGCGCTACCGGCCGGCATCCGCGTCTTCGACAGCGCCGAGGCCGTCGCGGCCCAGACCCTGCGCCGCATCGACGCGCTCGGCAGACCGGCCGCGGGCGCCGGCACGGTCCGCGTGCTGGCCAGCGGCCGTGCCGCCGAATTGCCCTCCGCCGCAGCCGCTTTCGACTCCGGCCGACTATTGGGCGCGACCGGGACCGGAGAGTTCCGCGTCGTCCCCGCGCCCTGAGACGCCGCGCGTGGACCGCGAACTCACCGAGAACGAACGCGTCGCCCTGGACGCGATGCTCGGCGACGATGTCCCCGGCGTCCGGGAGTTCCGCGCGCAGGCCGCCACCGCCCGCGTCACCGGCAGCTGCCGATGCGGTTGCCCCACAATCGATCTCGCGGTGTATCCGGACGCACCGAGCGCTCCGCCCGGACCGAATCCGATCGCCGAAGCGGGAGCCCCACAGGGTGGACTGCTGCTGTTCGCCACGGACGGACGACTGTCCTGCCTGGAGTACTACTCCCACACCGACGACAAGCCGGACGGATTTCCACCGCCCGAGCAAATTCTGCGCGATTGACACGGTCGGGCAACACCCGCCCGGCAGCGGTTTTCCCGGGGCGGATCCGGGCAGGCCGACATCATGACCGCATTCGACGAACCAGCGCACAGAGATTCGGAACCCGAACCGCCGGCCGCCCCCACGAGCGAGGCCACCGGCCGACCCGCGGCCCAGCGGCCCCCCGAAACCGCCGCGATCCCCGAGCCCGAGGTACTCCCCGAGCACCGCGAACAGGCCCGGCGGATGGCCGAGTCCTACGAGGACGCCCGCCCGCACACCGTGCTGCCGGGCAGCGACGGCATGATCGCGGGCACCGCCGTACACGATTGGCTCGACGACCGGGGCCGGCCGAAATTCGACACCCGCACCGCGGGCGAACACGAGCGGCGCCCGCGCGAATAGTCGCCGAACGGCGCGAAAACCGGCCCCGGACAAGCGAAAAGGGCCGCTCCCCGAAGGGAACGGCCCTGATCGGTGATTCAGGGAATCAAATCACTTGACGATCTTGGTGACGCGACCGGCACCGACGGTGCGGCCACCCTCACGGATCGCGAAACGCAGGCCCTCGTCCATGGCGACCGGCTGGATCAGCTTGACGCTCATCTCGGTGTTGTCGCCGGGCATGACCATCTCGGTGCCCTCGGGGAGGGTAACGACGCCGGTCACGTCCGTGGTACGGAAGTAGAACTGCGGGCGGTAGTTGTTGAAGAACGGGGTGTGGCGGCCGCCCTCGTCCTTCGACAGGATGTACGCCTGGCCCTCGAACTCGGTGTGCGGGGTGGTGGTGCCCGGCTTCACGACGACCTGACCACGCTCGACGTCGTCACGCTTCAGACCACGAACCAGCAGACCGACGTTGTCGCCCGCCTGGCCCTGGTCCAGCAGCTTGCGGAACATCTCGACACCGGTGATGGTGGTCTTCTGCGACTTCTCGCGGATGCCGACGATCTCGACTTCCTCGTTCACGTTGATCACACCGCGCTCGATGCGACCGGTGACGACGGTGCCACGACCGGTGATCGTGAAGACGTCCTCGATCGGCATCAGGAAGGGCTTGTCGGTCTCACGGACCGGGTCCGGGATCGACTCGTCGACGGCGTTCATGAGCTCGAGAACCGAAGCGGCCCACTTCGGGTCGCCCTCGAGGGCCTTCAGGCCGGAGACGCGCACGACGGGGGCATCCTCGTCGAACTCCTGCGAGGCCAGCAGCTCGCGGACCTCCATCTCGACCAGCTCGAGGATCTCGTCGTCGTCGACCATGTCGGCCTTGTTCAGCGCGACCAGGATGTAGGGCACGCCGACCTGACGGGCGAGCAGCACGTGCTCACGGGTCTGGGGCATCGGGCCGTCGGTGGCGGCCACGACCAGGATCGCGCCGTCCATCTGGGCGGCACCGGTGATCATGTTCTTGATGTAGTCGGCGTGGCCGGGGGCGTCGACGTGGGCGTAGTGACGCTTCTCGGTCTGGTACTCGACGTGGGAGATGTTGATCGTGATACCACGAGCCTTCTCCTCCGGCGCCTTGTCGATCTGGTCGAACGCGAACGCAGCGTTCACGTCCGGGTAGGTGTCAGCCAGCACCTTGGTGATCGCCGCGGTCAGCGTGGTCTTGCCATGGTCGACGTGACCAATGGTGCCGATGTTGACGTGGGGCTTCGTCCGCTCGAACTTCGCCTTCGCCACTGTTGTCCTCCTGGACTAGTTAGTGCGTGCTTTTTTTGCAGCAGTGCGGTTTGTATTACAGGGGGTCGTTCGACGACCGATCGGGGCGGCTTCGGGAGAACCCGCCCCGGGGCAGCGAATTACTCGCCGGTCGCCTTGGCGATGATCTCCTTCGACACGTTGGCCGGAACCTCCGCGTACGAATTGAACACCATCGAGAAGTTCGCCCGGCCCTGGGTCTTGGACCGCAGGTCACCGATGTAACCGAACATCTCAGAGAGCGGAACCAGCGCCTTGACGACACGGGCACCACTGCGTTCCTCCATGGCCTGGATCTGGCCACGGCGGGAGTTCAGGTCGCCGATCACTTCGCCCATGTAATCCTCGGGCGTGGTGACCTCCACCGCCATGAGCGGCTCGAGGATCACCGGACCGGCCTTGCGAGCCGCTTCCTTGAGGGCCATGGCGCCCGCGATCTTGAACGCCATTTCCGAGGAGTCGACCTCGTGGTAGGCGCCGTCGAGCAGCGAGGCCTTCACGTTCACCAGCGGGAAGCCGGCGAGCACGCCGTACTGCATGGCGTCCTGGATGCCCGCGTCGACCGAGGGGATGTACTCACGCGGAACGCGGCCACCGGTGACCTTGTTCTCGAACTCGTACGTAGCGCCGTCCTCGGCGTCGACCAGCGGCGCGAGAGCGATGATGACACGGGCGAACTGGCCCGAACCACCGGTCTGCTTCTTGTGGGTGTACTCGTACTTCTCCACCGTCTTGGTGAGGGTCTCACGGTAGGCCACCTGCGGCTTACCGATGTTCGCCTCGACCTTGAACTCGCGCTTCATGCGGTCGACGTAGATGTCGAGCTGGAGCTCGCCCATACCGCCGATGACGGTCTGGCCGGTCTCCTGATCCAGCTTCACGTTGAAGGTCGGATCCTCTTCGGCGAACTTCTGGATCGCGGTGCCCAGCTTCTCCTGGTCGGCCTTGGTCTTCGGCTCGATGGCCACCTCGATGACCGGATCCGGGAAGGTCATGGACTCCAGGACGATCTGGTTCTGCGGATCGCACAGGGTGTCACCCGTGGTGGTGTCCTTCAGACCGATGACCGCGTAGATGTGGCCGGCCACGGCCTCGGGAACCGGGTTCTCCTTGTTGGAGTGCATCTGGAACAGCTTGCCCAGACGCTCCTTCTTGCCCTTGGTCGCGTTCATGACCTGGGCGCCGGAGTCGACCTTGCCCGAGTACACGCGCACGTAGGTCAGCTTGCCGAAGAACGGGTGCGTGGCGATCTTGAACGCCAGCGCCGCGAAGGGCTCGTCCGAAGACGGCTTGCGGGTGAGGACTTCCTCTTCCTTGTTGGGCACGTGGCCCTGCACGGACTCGACGTCCAGCGGGGTCGGAAGGTAGTCCACGACGGCGTCGAGCATGGGCTGAACGCCCTTGTTCTTGAACGCCGAACCACACAGCACCGGGTAGAGCTCGGAGCTGACGGTCATCTTGCGGATGGCGCCCTTGATCTCCTCGATCGAGAGCTCCTCACCACCGAAGAACTTCTCCAGCAGCGTCTCGTCCGACTCCGCGATGGTCTCGAGCAGTTCCTGACGGTAGATCTCCGCGTTGTCCTTGAGATCCTCCGGGATCTCGATGACCTCGTAGGACTCGCCGAGCTTGGTCTCGCCCTTCCAGACCTTCGCGTTCATCTCGACCAGGTCGACGATGCCCTCGAAGGAGTCCTCGGCGCCGATCGGCAGCTGGATGACCAGCGGCTTGGCACCCAGGCGGTCCTTGATGGTCTGCACGGTGAAGTAGAAGTCCGCGCCGAGCTTGTCCATCTTGTTCACGAAACAGATGCGCGGCACGTCGTACTTGTCGGCCTGACGCCACACCTGCTCGGACTGCGGCTCGACGCCCTCTTTACCGTCGAACACCGCGACGGCGCCGTCGAGGACGCGGAGCGAACGCTCCACCTCGACGGTGAAGTCGACGTGCCCGGGGGTGTCGATGATGTTGATCTGGTTGTTGTTCCAGTAGCAGGTCGTCGCGGCCGACGTGATGGTGATGCCGCGTTCCTGCTCCTGCGCCATCCAGTCCATCGTGGCGGCGCCGTCGTGCACCTCACCGATCTTGTACGTGATGCCGGTGTAGAAGAGGATGCGTTCGGTCGTGGTCGTCTTACCCGCATCGATGTGGGCCATGATGCCGATGTTGCGGACCTTGTTCAGGTCTGTGAGCACTTCCTGTGCCACGGAAATCTTCCCCGCTCGTAGCTAGTTGGGATCTTCGGGAACGACCCTGGCTTCTCCAGCGGTCATCACTGTGTCAACGCCCGGCGCGGCAGGTGGGTGCCTACCGCGCCGAACTGCGACTCGATTCCCGGCACGTCCACGAACGGAGTAGCCGGGAGACGAATCACCAGCGGTAGTGCGCGAACGCCCGGTTGGACTCGGCCATCTTGTGGGTGTCCTCGCGACGCTTCACCGAAGCGCCCAGACCGTTGCTGGCGTCGAGCAGCTCGTTCGCCAGACGCTCGATCATGGTCTTCTCACGACGCGCGCGGGAGTAGTTGACCAGCCAGCGCAGCGCGAGGGTGTTGGAGCGGCCCGGACGGACCTCGACCGGCACCTGGTAGGTGGCGCCACCGACGCGGCGGGGCTTCACCTCGAGGGCGGGCTTGACGTTGTCCAGCGCGCGCTTGAGGGTGACGACCGGATCGGTGCCGGTCTTCTCGCGCGCCTGCTCGAGGGCGCCGTAGACGATGCGCTCGGCGGTGGACTTCTTGCCGTCCAGCAGGATCTTGTTGACCAGCTGAGTGACCAGCGGGGACCCGTAGACCGGGTCGTTGATCAGCGGACGCTTGGGTGCGGGGCCCTTGCGTGGCATATCAGCTCTTCTCCTTCTTGGCGCCGTAACGGCTGCGAGCCTGCTTGCGGTTCTTCACGCCCTGGGTGTCGAGCGAGCCGCGGATGATCTTGTAGCGCACACCCGGGAGGTCCTTCACACGACCGCCGCGAACGAGCACCATCGAGTGCTCCTGCAGGTTGTGGCCCTCACCGGGGATGTACGCCGTGACCTCGACCGCGCTGGTCAGGCGAACACGCGCGACCTTACGCAGCGCGGAGTTCGGCTTCTTCGGGGTCGTGGTGTACACGCGAGTGCACACGCCACGACGCTGCGGGCTCCCCTTCAGGGCCGCAGTCTTGGTCTTGGAGACCTTGTCGCGGCGACCCTTGCGGACCAGCTGGTTGATGGTTGGCATAGACCGGCTTTCCTTTTAGTAACCAGGTGTCTGGAACTTCATGTCTGTAATTCGGTTGCGGCGCCGTTGTTCACGCCGCTGTCATTCGAGCTTTCCGCCCAGTTCCCACGGCATTTCCTTGCCACGAGGTCGGGCGTGTCATACGCAGCGTGTGCACCGAATTACGGGCACGCTGGAACGGTCAGCCGCTCTCGCTGGCCTACGTACTGCGCACAAACCTGCCCGAATGCTTCCGGGCACAGCGGTCCACGATACCCGCACCCTTTACAGGGGGCAAAAAGGGGTCCCCGCAGCGGGGCTGGTAGAGACGCTAACGAGCAAGGTTGAGGGTCAACTCGACCAGCTTGCGGGCCGCTTCGCAGGGATCCGGATGGCTCGAGCCCGGCCGGAAGTTCACCCACCACCCGACGATTCCGGTGTCCGCGGCCGGTGCGCTGACCCCGCAGGAATCGGCGTCGCCGGGACGGCGGGTCTCCAGCGATCGGCGGCCCTGCACCGAGATGTCGTTCGTCACATATCCGAGGCGGTCGTTGTTCGCCTTCTCGTTCTTGAGCGAACCCAGTTCGTACCAGCTGAGCGTCACCATGCCGCTGCCGGACGCGCCGCCGTCCAGATCCCACATGCAGACCGCGCCGTTGAACGAGGGCTCGACGTAGGTGCCCTCCCCGACCGCCTTGCCGATGTCCTCGAGGGTGACCACGTCGCATTCGCGCAGCAGCTTGTCGAAGTTGGTGTTGAGCCGGCCGCCGCCGTCGTCGGTGGTGCCGCCCGCGGGCAGCGCGGTGCCGGGGATGGTCTTGCCGCAGCCGCCGATCGCTGCCGTCACCGCGACGGCGGCGAGCAGGGCCGCCGCGGCGCGGGTGCGCCGCCGGGGGGACGGGGTCCGCATGGTCGTCGCTTTCATCCGAGCCGCTGCACTGTCAGTTCGGCCATGCGGCGGGTGCGGTCGCACGGGTTGCCCTGGTTGGCGCTGCCGAAGGCACCGAAGGACATGGACCATTCGAAGAAGTCGTCGTCGAGCTGGATGGCCAGATCGCACACCCGATTGCTCGGGTCCAGGGCCTGGAAGCCCTTGCGGCCGCCGACCTCGATGGTCTCGGGCTCGCGGCCGACGCTGGCCACCCACGCCTTCTCGCGATCGATGGGGCTGCCGCGGTAGGAGGCGAAAGTCACGCTCGCCGAGCCGATCCCGCCGCCCTGCCAGTTGCATCCGGTCGAGTTCTTGAAGACCCGGGAGATGGCGCCCAGGCCCCCGATGTCGCGCACCTCGTCGTCGGTGAGGTGACCGCACTCGCCGACGAACGGGCCCAGCGTCGCCACCTTCGGGGGTGGTCGCAGCGGCCCGGTCGGGGCGTCCTCGTCGCTCCCCCCACACGCCGACAGCAGCAGCGCGAGGCTCAACCCCGTGACGATCGCCGACGTCATACGCATGCCCAGAACTCTACTGTGCGGCCGGGAGTCGAGCCCGTCACAGCGTTTGCCGCGCGTTCGAATTCCCGCTGACACGGGCGGGAACGGAGTCCCGGTCCGGCTCACAGGTTTCCGCGGGACTCCTGTTCGCGCTCGATCGCCTGGAACAGGGCCTTGAAGTTGCCCTTGCCGAAGCCGAGCGAGCCGTGGCGCTCGATGAGCTCGAAGAAGACGGTGGGGCGGTCGGTGACGGGTTTGCAGAAGATCTGCAGCAGGTAGCCGTCCTCGTCGCGGTCGACCAGGATGCCGCGGGCGCGCAGTTCGGCGACGGGCACGCGGACGTGGCCGATGCGGGCGCGCAGTTCCGGGTCGTCGTAGTAGGTGCCGGGGGTGTCCAGGAATTCGATGCCCTCGCGGCGCAGGGCGTCGACGGCGCCGAGGATGTCGCCGGTGGCCAGGGCGATGTGCTGGACGCCGGGGCCGCGATAGAACTCGAGGTACTCGTCGATCTGGGAGCGCTTGCGGCTCGGCGCGGGCTCGTTGAGCGGGAATTTGACCCGGTGGTTGCCGCTGGCCACGACCTTGCTCATGAGGGCGGAGTAGTCGGTGGCGATGTCGTCGCCGACGAATTCGGCCATGTTCTCGAATCCCATGACGCGGCGGTAGAACTCGACCCAGTGGTCCATGCGGCCCAGTTCGACGTTGCCGACGACGTGGTCGATGGCCTGGAATATCCGCTTCGGCGCGCCGGGCCGGGGTTCGTGGGCCGAGCGGCGGGGAACGAAGCCCGGGAGGTACGGGCCGTCGTAGCGGGAGCGGTCGACGAGGGTGTGCCGGGTGTCGCCGTAGGTGGCCAGGGCGGCCGAGCGCACGATGCCGAAGTCGTCGGTGTCGTCGTGCGGTTCGACCAGGACGGTGGCGCCGTGCGTGCGGGCCCAGGCGACGCAGCGGTCGACGTCGGGGACCTCGAGGGCAATGTCGATGATGCCGTCGCCGTGCAGATCATGGTGTGCGACAAGGGAACTGGCGGGATCGACGGCGCCCTTGACGACGAATCTGGCGCCGCCGCTGCGCAGGACGAACGCTTTGTGGTCGCGATTGCCGGTCTCGGGCCCGGAGTACGCCTCGAGCCGCATGCCGAAGGCCGATTCCAGGAAGTGGGCGGTCTGGGTGGCGTTGCCGACCGCCCAGACGAGTGCGTCCCAGCCGATGACGGGGAAGGGATCGGCGCTGGCGTCGTGATCGACGAGCCCGACGAGCCGGCGCAGCTCGTCGTCCTCGGCGGGGTCGGAGGGTTCGGCGGGCCACGTCGGAGCAACCTCGATGGTCATTCTGTAAGGGAACGGCGCGGGGCACCAGCTGGGCAATATCGGCGATTTCGACTAGACACCCTGGCGAATCGCGCCACCATCGGCCGCTCGGTGCTGGACAATTTGAATAGCAGCATCACTCCCGAGCGGAGGTCCCGTCATGGCTCGCACGCCCGCCAAGTTGGATGAACTCGATCTGGCCATCCTCGCGGCCATGCACGAGTACCAGAAGGCCGGAATCCTGGAACTGTCGCGGCGCACGCGGGTCGCGCGGGCCACGGTGCAGTCGCGGATCGCGCGGATGGAGGAGGCGGGGGTCATCTCCTCCTACGACCCGCACGTGGATGTCACGGCGGCGGGGTTCGACGTGCAGGCGTTCGTGACACTGGAGATCGCGCAGGGTCAGCTGGACGCGGTGGCCGCGGATCTGGAGGCGATACCCGGGGTGCTGGAGGCGTACGCCACGACCGGGTCCGGGGATGTGCTGTGCCGGATCGGCGCGGATTCGCACGCGGGGTTGCAGCACGTGCTGCTGAGTATCGACCGCAGTGCGACGGTGGTGCGCTCGCACAGTGTGATCGTGCTGTCGACGGTGGTGGCCCAGCGGACGCTGCCGCTGTTGCGGACGCTGAGCCCGTCCACCTCGAGCAAGGCGCCGGCGTACCGCAACGCGCACTGAACGCCGTTCGAGCCACGGCCACTCGCGGGAGCGGCTGCGCGACGGGCGCTACCGACTGGGCGCGCGGGACACCGCGCGTCCGCGGACCGGTCCGCGACCGTCATGTCCCCGGCGGGCGTCCCGGCCGACCTGTCGTCAGCGCGCCGGTCCGGGGTACCCGGACGCGGCGGGCCGCCTCGCGGGATGTCGTCAGTCGCGGCCGAGGCGGGTTATAAGACCGCAGACGTGGGCCTCGGCCGCGGCGCGGGCGTCGGGTGCGTGGCCGGATTCGAGGGCGTCCAGGATGCGGCGGTGCTCGCGCAGGGCGATGCTGCGGTTGCGGGGGTGCCGCCACAGATCGCCGCGATAGAGGTGGGCCTGGGCGTCCAGGCGCGCGAGTTCGTCTGCGAGCGTGCGGTTTCCGGAACGCTCACGGATGAAGGTGTGGAACTCGAGGTCGAGTTCGGAGTCGCGGGCGGGGTCCGCGGGCTCGCGCAGGTGATCTTCCTGGGTGGCGAGCAGGGCGGTGAGTTTGCTCAGGTCGGCTTCGGTGAGGCGGGTGGCGGCCGTGGCGGCGGCCAGGCCGTCCAGCACGGTGCGCACGGCCAGTACGTCGCGGATCTGGGTGTCGTCCATGCTCGCGACGCGGGCGCCCGCGTGCGGGACATTGACCGCGAGGCCCTCGTAGATGAGCTGCTGCACCGCTTCGCGAACGGGGCTGCGGCTCACCCCGAGGCGCGCGGACAGGGCGAGCACGCTCAGCGGGGCGCCGGGAGCGAGTTCGCCGGACAGCACGAGCCCGCGGAGCTGCCGGTGCACGGACGGGCCGAGCAGCTCGCTGTCCGGTTCGCTCATGGTGGTCCTTTCTGATCGGTTCGAAATTACCCGCGCGGGCGGTAGTTGGCCCGCACGCGCTCGGCGAGGAAGTCCGCGGCGGTGACGGGCGGGTAGGCCCCGCGCGGACCCTGGATGACGGCGTCGCGGTCGGCCTGGGCGAAGTAGGCGATGCTGTAGCGCTCGCCCTGGTACTCGTCGGGTCCCGGGCCGCGGACGCGGTGGAAGTTCGACGGCAGCAGGTCATCGCTCCAGCGGGTGAGCATGTCACCGATGTTGCAGGTGATCAGGCTCGACGACGGGGTGATGGAGGTCCACTGCTGTTCGTCCATTTCCCGGCCGGGGCAGACCTGGAGCCCGCCCTGGCCGTCGCGCTGGAACAGCAGTGTGAGGCAGTCGAAGTCGGTGTGCGCGCCGGCGCGCCAGCGGCCGGGGACGTGGCGCAGTTCGGGCGGGACGGCGAAGTAGTGCAGCAGGCGCAGGGTGGATTGGTAGTGCGGGGAGGCGGGATCGTGTGCGGCGGTGAAGTAGTCGCGGTCGAAGCCGAGGCGGTCGGCGAAGCAGGACAGCACCCGCATGGCCACGGTCCAGCAGGCGTGCTCGAAATCCAGTACGGCGCCGGTGAATCCGGTCAGTTCGGCTGCGGTGGGCCAGCGGCCGTCCATGTGCGGGCGGGTGACCTGGTAGGACTCCTTCTGGTCGGGGACGCCGATGGAGGGGCGCACCTGACTCATGCTCTCCCAGCCCGCGTTGTCGGCCTTCACCAGCGGGTACTGCGCCTTCACGGGTTCGGGCAGCGCGAAGAACCGTGCGGTGCAGTCGAATACGGAGTCGATCTGCTCCTGGGGGATGCCGTGGCCGGACAGCTGGAAGAAGCCGATCTCGGTGGCGGCGGTCCAGAGCTGGTCGGTGATCTCGGCGCGGCGGTCCTCGAAGTCGGTGAGGTCGATGACGCGGATCTCGCGGGCGGCTTCGGCGCCGAGCCCGCCCATGCGCATCTCGCGGGCGACCTCGGTGGTTTCCTGGCTGGTCATGGGTATCCTTTCCGATCGAAGTGAGTCAGCTCGCGGAGATGGCGGGGTCGAGGAATTCCTTGGTGACGAGGGCGCGGGCGGTGAGGCCGTCGGGTACCTGGGCGCCGCCGCGGCGCAGGATGGGCGCGAATTCGTCGATGACGCGCTGCACCCGGGCCTCGTCGAAACTGCCTATGACGCCGTCGGTCTCGTTGCCGATCAGGCCGTTGTCGATGAGGACGCGGGAGCCGAAGGCGGCCAGTTCCGCGCTGTAGGGCGAGAAGTTGGCGCTCTGGGCGACCACGTCCACCACCACGTCGTTCACCGGGCCCGGATCGGCGCGGAACTGTTCGGTGGCGCGCTGGATCATGGGCACCAGGCGACGCAGGCAGGGGCGCAGTTCGTTCAGTTTGTCGGCGCGCACGTTCACCGTGCGGGCGTAGCCCTCGTAGCCGACGTCGCGCAGCAGCTGGTAGGCGACCGGCTTGTTCCAGGCGCGCACCTCGTGTTCGTAGACGTAGGGCTCGGAGTTGGCGAAGCCCTGCTGGGCGAACGAGGGGTCCGAGACGAAGCGCGAGGGGCCGTTGTCGTAGGAGGTGTCGATCTGGTTCGCCTTCAGCAGGCCGCGCGAGACCAGCCACTCGGGATACAGCTGGCCCTGCGAGACCACCACGGGCGCATCGGTTTTGCCGATGTCGGCGATGCCGCGCCAGCCGGGGCGGGTGGCCGGATCCCACATGAGCATCTGTGGGCTGTAGCGCAGCAGGGTGGTGACCGCGACGATGGGCTGGGTGGCGGCCGCGGCGATGGCGTGCTCGGAGTGGGTCAGGCCCAGGGTGATCGAGGAGTCGACGTACATCTGCGAGGGCACGGTCTGGAAGCCGATGGCCGGGCCGCCCGCGCGCAGTTCGAGGTCGACGCCGGTGTCCTTGCCGTCCACCACGAGTGGGCCGGTGACCTTGTTGGCGTCGGAGTCGACGCGGTAGCCGGGGCCGAGCAGGCCGAAGAGCGGGCCGGAATCGGTTTCGGGTTCCCATTGCAGCTGGACCGCGACGGTGGCGGGGCAGATGCCGGACAGCTGCTGTTCGGCGGGTGCGGGCGGGAGTTGGACGGCGGCGGTGTCGGATTCGCTGTCGGAGCAGGCGGCGCCGGTGGCCACCACGAGCAGTGCCAGCGCGGTTGTCCCCAGGCGGCGTAGACGGTTGGGCATTGGTTCTCCACGGGGGTGTCGAGATGTGGTTCGGAAAAGCGGTGCGAGGCGGGCTGATTCAGCGGCCCGAGGCGTGCCAGCGGCCGACGGTGAGGCGCTGCGCGGCGGTGAAGAGGGCGAAGACCAGCACGCCGAAGAGCGCGGCGAGCAGCAGGGCGGCGAGCAGATCCTCCGACTGGAGGCGGGAGCGGTAGTTGTCGAGCAGGGTGCCGATGCCGGGTTTGCCCTTGGCGAAGAACATGTCGCCGATGATCGCGCCGGTCACCGCGAGTCCGGCGGCGGTGCGCAGGCTCGTCATGATCGAGGGCAGGGCGGCGGGCAGTTCCAGGGAGACCAGGCGCCGCAGTCGGCTCGCGCGGCCGAGGGTGAACAGTTCGCGCAGGTTGCGGTCGACCGATTGGATGCCGAACAGGGTCATGGCGATGATGGGATGCACCGCGATCAGGACGCACACCATGGTGCGGGCGGTGAGGCCGTAGCCGAACCAGAGGCCGATGAGAGGGACCACGGCCAGCACCGGAACGGCCTGCAGGACAACGGCGTACGGGTACACCACGCGTTCGACGACCTTGGCCTGGCTCATCAGCACCCCGATCGCGATGCCGATCACCGCGGCGAAGAACAGGCCGGTAACCGCGACCCGGGCGGTGACCGCCAGGGCGCGCAGCATGACCTCCAATTTGGCCGGATCGCTGAGGGATTCGGCGAAGACGGCGTGCGGGGGCGGGAGCAGGAAGCGGCGGTCCGGGGCCAGCAGCACCAGGGAGACCAGGTACCAGGCGGACAGGGCCAGGCCGGCGGAGAGCAGCGGCGCCAGCAGGCGGCGGAGTACGCGCGGGACGGGGACGCGCCGCGGCAGCCGGGGGCGCGCCGGGGCGGCGGAAACGGCGAGACCGACCATCAGCAGGCTTCTTTCAGGGAACGGGACACGTGGGAGACCAGCTCGGTGTAGGCGGGTTCGAAGCGCAGGTCGCGCTCGCGCGGGTAGGGCAGGTCGATGTCGATGACCTCGTGCACGCGACCGGGGCGGGCGGACATGACCACCACGCGGCCGGCCAGGAAGACCGCCTCGGAGACCGAGTGCGTGATGAACAGGGCGCTGAAGGCGTTGTCGCGGTACAGGCGCAGCAGTTCCTCCTGCATGCTCAGCCGGGTGATCTCGTCGAGGGCGCCGAAGGGTTCGTCGAGCAGCATGACGCGGGGTTCCAGGGCGAGCGCGCGGGCCAGTGAGACCCGCATGCGCATGCCGCCGGAGAGCTGACCGGGGAGTTTGCCCGCGAAATCGGCCAGGCCGACCGCGGCGAGGGCGCGGGTGGCGCGCTCGCGGCGGGTGGCGCGGTCGATGCCGCCGAGCTCGGCGGCGAGTTCGACATTGCGCAGGACCCGGCGCCACGGCAGCAGGGTGGCCTCCTGGAAGATGAAGCCGACCGAATCGGACTGCACCGCAACGGTTCCCGCGCTGGGCTGTTCCAGGCCCGCGGCCAGCCGGAGCAGGGTGGACTTGCCGCAGCCGGAAGGCCCTACGACGGCGACGAATTCCCCGCGCCGGACCTCGAGGTCGATGTCGGTGAGTGCCACCACGTCACCCGAACCCGCTCCGGGATAGCGCTTTCCGATGCCCGCGAAGGAAATCTCCGCCTCCGGTCGCGTTCCGGCCGGAGCGCCGATCGGATTGCGCACCATGTCCCGCAAGACCATCGCACTCACCTTCTCTCACTTGTACTGCGTGCATCTTGTGCGTGAGATCAGTGTTGTCGATATGAATTACATGCAATCGTGTCGCTGTTTCGAATTGATTAACTGTTACTGCATGTCATTGAGGAGCTTGACGAGTTCCTGCTCGTCGACGCGGGTGCTGCGGCCGTCGCGGATCACGGCCTCCCCCGCCACCCAGACCGTGTCGACCACGCGCGGGGTCGCGGTGGTGAGCAGGGACGCGCCGGGGTCGCGAACGGGCAGGCAGGCGAAGTCGCGGTCGAAGCGCACGAGGGTGAGGTCGGCGGGGTCGCCCACGGCCACACCGGAATGCGTCGCCGGACCGCCGAGCGCGCGGGCCGCGCCGCGGGTGGCCATGCGCATCATGTCGTGGATGTCCAGCAGGTCGGCGCGGCGGTGCGCGACCCGTTGCAGGTACGCGCCCATGCGCAGGGCGAGCAGCATGTCCTGGGTGTCGTTGCTGGCCGCGCCGTCCACGCCCAGACCGACGCCGATACCGGCGGCGAGCAGGTCGGGGATCGGGGCCACGCCGCTGCCCAGGCGCATGTTGCTGAGCGGGTTGTAGGAGACCGAGACGCCGCGTTCGGCGAAGACCGCGCGGCCGTGCGCGTCCAGGCGGCAGCAGTGCACGGCGAGGGTGCGTTCGCCGAGCAGGCCGCCCGCGTCCAGGTAGTCCACCGCCGAGACGCCCGCGTGCAGCCGGCACATGTCCTCGTCGGTGTCGGTCTCGAGCAGGTGGATGGAGATGGTCTTGCCGGTGCGATCGGAGAAGTCGCGGACCGCCGCCATGCCGTCGGGGGTGAGGCAGCGGGGGTTCGGCACGGCCAGGGCGGTGGTGACGCGCCCGCCGCCCCAGCGCCGGTCGAGTTCGGCGATGTGGTCGAGCGCCTCCGGAAGTGGTTGCAGCAGGCGCGGATCCATGCCCCACTTGCGGGTGGCGTCGGCCCGGTCGGCGACGCCGCGCCCGAACACGACCCGGATGCCGAGTTCGTCCAGGGCGCGCAGGGCCGCGTCGTGCACGGCCTCGGAGCCGCTGGGCCACATGTGCTCGACCACGGTGGTGACGCCGCTCCGCAGCAGTTCCAGCCCGCCCGCCAGGGCCGCGAGGTAGGTCTGCTCGGGGGTGGCGGCGACCGTGAATTCGCCCACGCAGTGCAGCCATTCGAGCAGCGGCAGCCCCTCCCCCGCCCCGCGCAGGATCGACTGCTGCAGGTGCGTGTGGGTGTTGACGAACCCGGGCACGAGATACCCGCCGCCGCCGATACGGGGAATTGCCTCACTCGCACCGAAGGCCGCCGGCGCGGCGTGCTCGCCGCGGCCCCGGGACAAGTCGTCGGCCGGATCGACGCGCGGGGATGGTGTCTCATCACCGGCGGCGCGCCCCGCGCCGGGGCCGATGGCGATGATCCGCCCGTCGCGGATGACGACGTCCTGCCCCGAAACCCATTGCGGCCCCGCGGCGGTCGCGGCGTAGACGGTGACGTCCCCGATGACGGCGGACATGGAAAGACGGCTGCCCATGCGGCATTCCTCCAGGAAATGCGGCTGGTTAGCCCGCCGGTTGTCGACGGTGCGCGCGCGTCCGTTGCAGCCATGAACGCCGTGCCCGCGAGCCTAGCGAGGTCGTGTTTCGCCGGGGTTACCATGCCGATCCGGATCGGACGCGCCGAATCGGTCCGGGTGAACGCCGTCCAACTCCCCCTGCCGCGCATTGTGCACAGGCGTCCACAGTTGGGGAACGTTGTGCACAACGTGTGCGCTCGCGTTCCGGCGGCTGGACGGATCCGGGCGACCCCGGCCGTCAGGGCTTGAGTGTCGCGTCCGGGGTCAGGATCTCGACGCTGGGGGTGCGGTCGGGTTCGGCGAAGGCGAGCAGGGCGGCGGCCTCGGCCTCTACCTCGGCGCGTTGGGTGGGGGTCCAGGGTGAGCGGGGGACGACGCGCAGGCGGGCGACGCCGGAGGTGGTGAAGATCTTGTAGATGCCCTGGAGGAAGCCGTCTATCAGGACCGGGGAGACCTGGTTGGCGGCCTCGCGCAGGGGCGGGGGCGCGCCGTCGGGGATCACGCGGGAGCGATCCTGGTGGGAGAGCAGGAGATTGTCGTACCAGCCGAGCAGGCGGACGGGGGCCGGGGTGTCCGGGTCGGTGAGTTCGGCGTCGGCGGCGTCGTAGAGGGTGCGGCCGCGGTCGTCGGTGTAGGTGCGCACGCGGTCGCCCAGCCGGGTCACGGCGGGTGCGATGCCGGTGAGTTTGGACCAGGTCTGCATGTCCATGGTGGTGGCCGGGCCGAAGGCGCGCAGGTAGCGCAGCAGCAGTTCCTCGAGCGGGTAGTCCGGGTCCGGGGGCGCGCCGAGCCAGGGTTCGATGCGGGACCAGACGGGGCGGCTGCTGTCCTTCCAGCGGCCGCGCGGCGGGGTCTGCAGAACGGGCAGCTGGTAGAGCCAGGTTTGCAGCACCGCGCTCGCGTTGCGGTCCGGGTAGCGGGCCAGGGCCTCGGCGCGCATGTCGGCCGCCGACATGGGTTCCTGCCCGAGCACCTGTTCACCGTGCGCGCGCACCTCGTCGGGATCGAGGCCGACCATGGCGCCGAAGTTGAATCCCTTACGGAACGGGATCTTTTCGAGCTCGGGCTGGATGTGCGGTGCGATCCGCAGCGCGTCCGGCGGCGTGACCAGGTGAATGGTGCCGCGCATCAGGGTGATTCGGACCAGCGAGCGATCCTCGAGCCCGGCCGAGACCGTGGCCGGGTCGAAATCGGCCGTGCGCGACCACAGTGCGAGGAACGGCGGCAGCGTGTCCTGGGCCTGCAATCCGACGAGGTGATCGCACAGCTGCGGCGCGCCGAGCGGGGCGCGCTCGAGCAGATGCTGGCGCGCCAGCAGCGTGCGATTCAGAATCCGGTTGGACAGCTTCACAATTGCCGCACGTTACGGGACCGCGGCGCCGGTGTCGTGCCCACGCACCGTCAGCGGACGGTGATGACGACCTTGCCGGTGGCGGTGCGCTTGTCCAGGGCGGAGACGGCCTCGGCGGTGTGTGCCATGGTGTAGAGCGCGGGCTCCGGCGGCGCGATCTTGCCGTTGGCGAGCAGCGGCGCGACCTCGGCCCACTGCTCGCGCAGGTAGCCGGGATGGGTCATGACCCATTCGCCCCAGGCCGCGCCGACGACCTCGACGTTCTTGAGCAGCAGGCGGTTCACCTTGACCGTGGGGATGTCGCCCGCGGTGAAGCCGACCACGAGCACGCGTCCGCCCGAGGCCAGGGAGCGGATGCTGTCGGTGAAGCGGTCGCCGCCGACCGGATCGAGCACGATGTCGACGCCGCGCCCGCCGGTGATCTCCTTGACCGCCGCCAGCCACCCGTCGGTCAGCACCACGTCGGTGGCGCCGTTGGCCCGGGCGACCTCGGCCTTCTCCTCGGTGCTCACCACGGCGATCACGCGGCCCGCGCCCAGCGCCTGCGCCATCCGGAGCGTGGAGGTGCCGATGCCGCCGGCCGCGCCGTGCACGAGCACGGTCTCGCCCTCGGCGAGCCTGCCGCGCTTGGTGAGGCAGAAGTGCACGGTCAGGTCGTTGAACAGCACACCCGCCCCGGCCTCCAGGGAGACGTTGTCGGGCAGTTCGAACACCATGTCGACCGGTGCGACCGCGATCTCGGCGACGGCGTTGCCGAGCAGGGTCAGCGCCACCACCCGGTCGCCCGCCTTCACATGCGCGCCCTCGGGGGCCTCGCGCACGATGCCCGCCACCTCGCAGCCCACGATGTAGGGCAGCTGCGGCTTCATCTGGTACAGACCGCGGGTCATGAGCACGTCCGGGAAGGCGATGCCCGCGGCGTGCACGTCGATGACGACCCCGCCCGGATAGCCCGCGGGCTCGGGCATGTCGAGGACCTCGATGGTCTCCGGGCCTTCCAGCCTGCTCACCACGGCTGCGCGCATACCGATCAACTCCGATCAATCCCACTTGCGGGTACTCACCCGAACCTAACCGATATCGGGCCCGGCACAACAGCGGGCGAGCCGGGTTCGCTCGCCGCCCCGGTCCGGCCCCTGCCGCCGAGGGTCCGGGCCGGCCACACGAGAAGCCGGCCGACCCGTCTGCCGGCCGGGCCAGCAAAACTCGACCGACCCGACGAGCTCGCCGCGCGCACCGAGCAGGGTCCTGCCTACCGATACCCAGGTCGTTCGGAAACCCGCCGGGCGGGAACTGACCATTCCCACCTTCGAGCCCAACCCGCCCGAATGCACCGGCCGCTGGAACTTCGCCGTGCCGACGGGGGTTTCATACAGCCGCCATGTTCGCGCTTCGGCGCTCGCCGGGCCACGTAGGCCACCCCGGGACGGAATACCGCTCATATCGCCACTCGGCCCGGCGTGGCACGGACCCTCCGCGTGCCGGGCGCTCAGCCTCGGTAGGCGTATTCGACCATCGCCTCGTTCGCGAGGGACGCGCCGTCGCGGGTGATGGTCAGGGCCGTGGCGGTGACGCGGTAGCGGGTGCCGTCGACCTGGTTGACGACCGTGTAGCCGCCGGTGCCGTCGGGGACCGGGTCGTCGAGGGTGATGCCCGCGCCGTCGCTGATCCGGACGCCCTTGTAGTAGAAGCGGCCGGCGCCGGTGCGGCACACCACGACTCGGGACGACGCGGTGCGGCCGACCGCCATCGCGGGATCGTCGGCGTTGCAGCGGGCGCCGGCGGCGGTGAATCCCTGTGCGTCCGTACCGGATACGGAACCGTTGAAGGGGGCGAGCGTCGTGGTCGGGCGTCCGGGCGCGGTGCTCTGCCCGGGCTGGGCGATCTCCGACGTGCCGCCGGAACCACCGGGGCCATCTCCGTTGCCGGACAACAGGAGCCAGCCGACCGCCGCGAGCAGCAGCACGACCACCGCGGCCAGCATGCCCACCACCAGGGGCATCGAGCCGCGTTCGCGCGGCGGCAAAGGCAGTGGCGCGGAAGGATGTTCGGGCCGCGCGAGCGGGGTGGGCCCGGAGTATCCGGACGCCCGGTGCAGCGTGACGTCGTACTCCCCCGGCGTCCCGGCGGCCGGCGGATAACCCGCGGTCTGCGCCCGGGTACCGGAGAAATGTGCCGACCGGGTGTCGGTGCGCGGTGCGGGCGGCATCCGGGTTTCACCGGCCTGCCCCGCGTAATCGCCGGGCGGCGTGCGCGATTCACCTGGCAGCCCGGTTCGATCGCCGGGCGTGCGCGACGCTCCGAACTGCGCGGCGCCACCGGCCGCACCCGGTCGCGGGCCACGGCCGCCTGCCCCGGGAGCCGGCTCGATGCCGGGCCGGGCCGTGAAGCCGCGGGCCGCCGGAGTTCCGCCCTGGCCGGGGTAGGACGGGTGGCCCGGCGCGCCGGGGCCGGGGGGCCGCGGACCGGCCGGGGTGGCGAACGGACCGGACGGGTCCTGCACCCGGGTGGACCGCGGGCCGGGCGGGGTGGCACGGGTCGTATCGGCCGGGTCGGCGCGGAGCAGGGCCGCGCGGGCGGCGCGGGCCAGCTGACCGGCGGTGGCGTAGCGGTCGGGGACGTCCTTGGCCATGCCGGTGGCGATGACGCGGTCGAAGGAGGCGGGGACGCCGGGGCGGTGGCTGGGTCGCGGCGGCGGGGTCAGCATGTGGGCGCGGATCGTGGCCAGGTTGCTGTCGGTCGTGAACGGGATTTCGCCGGTGAGGCTTTCGTACAGCACGCAGGCCAGGGCGTAGACGTCGGCGGAGGTGGTCACCGCGGCGTCGTGTTCGAAGCGTTCGGGGGCCATGTAGGCGAAGGAGCCGATGGCGCTGCCGGTCACGGTGAGCTGGGCATCGGACTCGGTGTGCGCGATACCGAAATCGACCAGGTAGGCGAACAATTCACCGGTCAGCAGGATGTTGGCGGGTTTGATGTCCCGATGCACCAGCCCGCTCTCGTGGGCGGCGTCCAGGGCGGCGGCGATCTGCTCCACCACCGCGACGGCCTGCTCGGGGGTGAGCGGGCCCCGCTCGTGCAGATGCGCCTTGAGGTCGCGCCCGCGCACCAGGCGCATGTCGATGTACAGCACGCCGTCGACCTCGCCCCAGTCGTGCACGGGGATGACGTGCGGCTCCTGCAGGCGTGCGGCGGTGCGGGATTCGCGGCGGAAGCGTTCCACATAGGTGGGTGAACCGGCGAGCTCGACGGCGAGCAGTTTCAGGGCCACGACGCGGTCGCGGACGGTGTCGTAGGCCTCGTAGACCTCGCCCATTCCGCCCACACCGAGCAGCCGTCGCAACTCGTACTGTCCGAACCGCGTACCGGCCCTAGCGCCTGCGGGCACCGGCGTCGCCTCCCCTGCCGTGGATCTACACCAGCAAAGGCTACGGGGCCGCGCGCACACCTGCCATGCCCTGCGTAAAGTCATGTCTCAGCAAGCACCGCACGAAACGCGGCACGCCCGGGTTCACGGAATCCGCGGCGATGCAGCGCGAGGAGCACCAGTGTCACACGATCAGCCGCTCGCCCCGCTTCCCCAGGAGGGCATGGGCTTCGCCTCGGCGTGGCCCGTCCGGGCCGGCGACGTGGATCCCTACCAGCGCTTGCGGTACGACGCCGTGGCCCGCTATCTGCAGGACATCGCCTGGGAGGAAATGCATTCCGGGTTCTTCCACCGCACCGATCCGGCCTGGATCGTGCGGCGCACGGTGGTGGACGTGGTGCGCCCGATCCACTGGCCGGACCGGATCGAGCTGCGGCGCTGGTGTTCGGCCATGTCGACGCGCTGGACCAATATGCGTGTGCGGATCACCAGCGAGAACGGCGGTCTCATCGAGACCGAGGGCTTCTGGATCAACATCAACGAATTCACCAACATGCCCACCCGCATCAGCGACGAGGGCCTGGCCGAGCTGGCCCGCACGACCCAGGAGCACCGCCTGCGCTGGCGGCCGTGGCTGGTCGACCACACCCCGCCCGAGTCGGACACCGATATGCCGTTCCCGGTGCGCGCCACCGACATCGACCAGTACAACCACGTGAACAACGCCGCGTACTGGCAGGCCGTCGAGCAGTATCTGGTGGATTACCCGAAGCTGGTGGCAGGGCCGCATCGCGCGGTGATCGAGTACATCGCGCCGGTGCTGGCGCGCCAGCACATCAGCGTGCGCTCGCGGTACGAGCCGGGTGACCGGACCGGGCATCCGGTGCTGCGGCTGTGGTTCGTGGTGGGCGGGGTGACCACCACGACGGTGCGGATCGGCCCGCTGCCGAGCTGACGGCCCGGCGATCGTGGACCGGGCGGCGATCGGGGTGATCGGCCCGCGTCCCGCCCGGCATATTCGGGACATACCCACCGAAAGTCTCGGTAGCCAGAGGTTTGCCTGACACACTCTGCGGCGAGCCGATCGCATCCGGTGATCGGGAACAGGAGATCGCCATGCGCATCGCCCACCTGGCCCTGCTAGCGGCCGCCCCCGCACTCGTCGCCACGCTCGCCGCCTGCTCCTCGTCGGACGATTCCGCGGACGACCGAGCCACCGGCACCCCGACGACCATCATGACGACGACCACCGCGTCCGCGAGCGCGACCAAACTGGTCGGCCCGTCCGCCGCCCCGCTGCCGCCGCCGAGCCCCACCCATCCGCCCGTGACGACCGTCCCGCCGGTGACCACGACCGAGCCCGTACCCACCACGGCGCCGGTGACCACGACCTCCCCCGTGCCGAGCCCCGTGATCGACGACGTGAACTGCGGACCGGTCACCGACGCGGGCGGCGGCACCCGCCACGTGATCGCCGTGGGCACCGAGGCGGGCCGGGTCGGCTGCACCGAGGCGATCACCGTGGCGACCGAGTACGTCCAGACCATCAGCGACACCGACGTGGCCACGATCGACGGCTGGAGCTGCAACGCCCAGCCCGATCCCGCCGTCCCGTCGATGTGCGCCAAGGACGGCCTGGTCATCGCCCTGCGCGCGAACTAGAGAGTTCCGCTGCGGCGCAGCGGGTTCGGCCGACTCCCGGTTCGCTCGTGCCACTCGCGTCGTGCGCCGCACGGGTACGACCGAATCCCGCTGACCCGACCCGGTATCCGCGCCGATCTCTACGGTCCGGCCGAGCCCCTCGCGTCGTGCGCGCCCTGGGTCGAGCCGGAACCGCCGGTGCGGCAGGGTCTCCCGCGCCGCCCGCGGTCGCCGGGTGGCGGCCATTCCTCGTGGGTGGCCGCCGCACGGGCGCGATTCCCGAACACTCGCGACAGCACTGTGGCCCACCGAGAAACCGGTGGGCCACAGTCGTGTTCGTGCCTGGTCGGGCGTCAGCCCTTGGCGGCCTTGAGGAGATCCTCGAGGCTGGTGAACTTCACGCGGGGGCGGCCGGCGGCCTTGCCCGCGGTGCGCTCGGCCGCGTCGATGGCCTTCCAGCCGTCCCGGCCGATGGCCTCGGGCTGGCGTTCGGCCAGCAGCGCGTCCAGGGCGGCGCGATCCGCCTGGGGCGCGGCCAGTTTGCCCGCCGAGAAGTCCTCGATGAGCTGATCCACGGTTTCCTGCGAATCGACCCGGTTGGAGCCGATGACGCCGCGCGGGCCGCGCTTGATCCAGCCGGAGACGTAGATGCCCTGCAGCGGCTCACCGTCGGCGCCGACGACCCGGCCGTGGTCGTTGGGGACCACGCCGTTGCTCTCGTCGAACGGGATGTCGGCGATCGCCTTGCCCTTGTAGCCGATCGAGCGCAGCACCAGCGAGGCGTCCAGGCTGCCGGTGCGCTCGGACGCGTAGGCGACCGGGCGGCCGTTCTCCTCGACCAGCTCGTTGTGCACGTACTCGAGACCCTCGACCTTGCCGTCGCCGGTGACGGCGGTCGGCGAGACCAGGTACCGGAACACGATCCGCTTGCGGCCCGGGGTGGGCGCGAGGGCGGCGTACTCCTGCGCGAGGGTGTACTTGAGCTGCAGCGAGGGCTCGACCTCGGGATCGTCCAGCTCGGCCTGGCTCGACGGATCGAGTTCCAGCTCGGCCGGATCGACGATGATGTCGACGTTCTTCAGGTGCGCCAGCGCCAGGAACTCCGGCGAGGTGTACGCGGCCTGCAGCGGCCCGCGGCGGCCGAGCACGACCACCTCCTGGATGTTGCTGCGGCGCAGCGCGTCCAGGGCGTGATCGGCGATGTCGGTCTTGGCCAGCACGTCCGGATCGACGGTGAGCACGCGCGCCACGTCCAGGGCCACGTTGCCGTTGCCGACGATGACGGCCCGCTCGCCCGAGAGGTCGAATTCGCGATCCGCGAAATCCGGGTGCCCGTTGTACCAGGCCACGAACTCGGTGGCCGAGTGCGAACCGGGCAGGTCCTCGCCGGGCACGTTCAGGCGGCGGTCGGTGGACGCGCCGTGCGCGTAGATCACCGCGTGGTGATGGGCGACCAGCTCGTCGTGGCTGATGTGCTTGCCGATCTCCACGTTCAGCCGGTACTGCAGCGCGTCGCGCCGGAACGCCGACTCGAACAGGCCCGCTACCGATTTGGTGCCCGGATGGTCGGGCGCCACGCCCGCGCGCACCAGGCCGTACGGGGTGGGCAGCCGGTCGAACAGCTCCACCTCCACGTCGGCGCGGCGCAGCAGTTCCTCGGCCGCGTAGCAGGCGGCCGGGCCCGCGCCGACGATCGCGACGCGCAGGGTGCCGCGATCCTTCGGCGCGCGGGACGGCGGCACCAGGGGCTCGAAGTTCGACTCCAGCGGATGCCGGACGAAGTAGGAAGCGTTGATGTCACGGAACCGGGCCAGCGACGCGCTCAGATCGTCTTCCGAGAAGATCGCGTCGACCGGGCAGGCGTCCACACACGCACCACAGTCGATACAGGTATCGGGGTCGATATAGAGCTGTTCGGTCGAAGCGAACTCACGTTGCTCGGGAGTGGGACGAATGCAATCGACCGGACACTCGGGAACGCAGCTGGCGTCGTTGCAACAACGCTGCGTGATCACATAGGCCATATCTCGCAGATCCTCGAAACAGTCGCGTGGTGCTACTCCGCTCGGGGTTCGAGCAGGGCGGGTAGAACACGTTCTAATATATGCGGGGGTTGAGCGCCAGTCCGCACTAGGTGTGACGCCTCCCCTAGTGTGCCTCGAGTGTGAGTCCCGTCTCTCGCCGGGAGCGAGATCCGGTGTTCCGGGCCCGTCTCGACCGGTGTCGGCCCGGCTGGGCTTACCGTTGTGGCCATGGCACGGACCCTCATCCTGATGCGCCACGGCAAATCCGGCTACCCGGACGGCGTGGCGGACCATGATCGGCCGCTCGCGCCGCGCGGGCTGCGCGAGGCGGCGCTGGCCGGCGACTGGCTGCGCGAGACGCAGCCGCGCATCGACGCGGTGTTCTGTTCGACCGCGGTGCGCACGCGCGAGACCCTGACGGCCACCGGGATCGACGCGCCGGTGACGTTCGAGGAGTCCATCTACGAGGCGTCCCCGCACACGCTGATCGAGCTGGCGCAGCTCGCCGATCCGGGGATCGGGACGCTGCTGATCGTCGGGCACTCGCCCGGAATGCCGTGGACGGCATGGGAGTTGGCGAGCAATCGCGATTCCGCGGCCGCGGAGGAGCTGAGCCGGAAGTTCCCCACGTCCGCGCTGGCGGTGCTGGAATTCGACCGCGACTGGGCAGCCATCGACCCCGGCACGGGTGAGCTGGTGCGCTTCCACATCGCGCGCTGACGCACCGCGGGATCACGCGCCGGGCCGCACGCATCGGCCGTATGCCGCGACGGCACGGCCACCCGGCGGCGGCGACCGCCGTGTCGTGCGTGCTACTTCAGCAGCTTGCCGCGCACCACGACCACGCCGCCGAACACGAGTAGTAGCAGGAGCGCCGGGAAGAACCCCAGCAGCGCCCACACCACACCGAGGACCACCACCACCGGCAGCGCCGCGATGGCGGCGATGACCGGCTGCTCCTTGACGGTAGCCAGCGCCGATCGCGCGCGGACCCGATCAATCTCTTTGGACATGCTCCCCAGAGTAGGCGCGGAATCCATCCACAGCCGTGCACAGGAAAACCTCGCACCCCCGAGCGCGCCCGCGGGTCGCCGCCGAGCGGAAATCTCGGCAGAATCGGGCTTGCTTGGAGTGCACTCCAGGTGGCTAGCGTGATCGTTGTTCCTCAGTGAAAGGCGAGACCGGTGAACGCACCAGCGTGGGAGAGCCCCGACTACGAGCGACCGCGGTACTCCATCGGAGAGGTCTCCGAGCGGTGCGGTCTCACGCGGGACACCCTGCGCTGGTACGAGCGCATCGGCCTGATGGATTACGTGGGCCGCGACCACACCGGGCAGCGCCGCTTCAGCGCGCGCGACCTGGATTGGCTGGCCCTCATCGGGAAGCTGCGGCGCACCGGAATGCCGGTGGCGGACATGGTGTCCTACGCCGAGCTGGTGCGCGCCGGGGATCACACCTTCCCGCAGCGCCTGGACATGTTCCGGCGCACCCGGGCCGAGGTGCTCGACCGCATCGAGGAACTTCGACAGACCGTGGCCGTCCTCGACTGCAAGATCGCTCTCTACGAGGGCAATCCCGGAGCCGACTGGCGGACCGTGACGACAACGCGCGCTAGCGAAGGGAAACCGGCATGACCGACACACAGTTGCTGCCCACCACCGCCCTCGGCGATACCCGGGTCGGTGCGCAGGGCTACGGCGCGATGGGCATCAGCGAGTTCTACGGGCCCACCGACGCCGCCGAGGCGCGGGCCACCCTGGAACGCGCCCTAAAGCTCGGAGTGACGCTGTTCGACACCGCCGACATCTACGGCAGCGGGCACAACGAGGAATTCCTCAGCGAATTCGTCCGCGCCAACCGCGAGCGGATCACGCTGGCAACGAAATTCGGCATCGTCCGCAAGGCGGACGACCCTACCTATCGCGGTGTCGACAACTCCCCCGACTACATTCGCCGGGCAGTCGACGCGAGCCTGCGGCGACTCGGCATCGACGTGATCGATCTCTACTACATGCACCGCAAACAGGACGGCGTGCCGGTGGCGGACACCGTGGGCGTGCTGGCGGAATTGGTTGCGGCGGGCAAGGTCCGGCAGCTCGGGCTGTCCGAGGTGACCGGCGCCGAACTGCGCGAGGGGTATGCGGTGCACCCCATCGCCGCCGTGCAGTCGGAGTGGTCGCTGTTCTCCCGCGACGTGGAGAACACCGTGGTGCCCGCCGCCGCCGAACTCGGGGTCACGTTCGTGCCCTACTCGCCGCTCGGGCGCGGGTTCCTCACGGGCGGGGTGTCCACCAACGGCGCACTGCCGCAAGGGGATATCCGCCGGAACTTCCCGCGCCTGGCCGGCGAGAACGCCGAGCGCAACTTCGAGCTCCTGGCTCCGCTGCGGGCCATCGCCGAGGCGAAGGGCATCAGCCCCGCCCAGGTGGCGCTGGCCTGGGTACACGCCCGCGCGCAGGTGCACGGGCTCCCCGTCGTGCCGATCCCGGGCACCCGCAGCCGCGCCCGCGTAGCGGAGAACGTGGGCGCGGCGACCGTCGCGCTCACGGCCGACGAGCTCGCCGCGCTGGAGCCGATCGCCGGTCAGGTCGCGGGAGATCGCTACGCGGACATGAGCTTCACCTCCGCCGGTCGCGAATAGCACTGCGGCAGAGACCTCCCCGCCCCCTGCTGCTCCCAGCGGGGGCGGGCTCCAGGCGTTCTCGATCGATCACCGGGCGATAGGCCCGGGGTTCAGCCCGCCAGGCTGATGGTGTGGCCGGTGTGCTCCACCTTGGCGCGCAGGTAGCGCAGGTTGTCCGGGGTCTCGTGCACGCCGGTGGGGACCGTCTCACGCACCCGCGCGCCCAGGGCGCGCAGCTGGCGGGCCTTCTCGGGATTGTTGGTGAGCAGATCCATTTCGGTGACGCCGAGCGCGGCGAGCATCTGGGCGGCGGCGGTGTAGTCGCGGGCGTCCTCGGGCAGACCCAGGGCCGCGTTGGCCTCGTAGGTGTTCAGGCCCTGATCCTGCAGCGCGTAGGCGTCGAGCTTGTTGTACAGCCCGATGTCGCGCCCTTCCTGGCGCAGGTACAGCAGGATGCCGCCGTGCTCGGCGATCAACTGCACGGCCTCGCGCAATTGCGGGCCGCAGTCACAGCGGGCGGACCCGAACACGTCGCCGGTGAGGCATTCCGAATGCAGTCGCACCAGCGGGGTGCCGACGGGTTCGCCGAGGATGAGTGCCAGATGTTCGCGCTCGTCGTCCAGGCCCCGGAAGGTGACCGCCTCGGCGGTGGTGGCGTAGCCGTCGGCGAAGGTCAGCGGTATGCGCACACGCGTACGGACCTGCGCGTCGCCGGTCGAGAAGGGGCTCATATGCGCTCCGGGCTGAGAGTGATCATTCCGTTCGATGCGCAACCGCGCCGCGACCGGCGATATTCCACGCCACGCGCAATTACCGGACCGGAGGGCACGGTTCAGCTTCTCGGCTTACGATGCGTCCACTATGCAGTCCCCTGTGCTTCACGACCGCGTCTGGCTGGACAAGCAGACGCCCGAGGTCTATCACGCGTTGAACAGCGTCGCGGTGGCGGTCCGCAATGCCGCCACGGCGGTCGAATTGGGGCGGGCGGTGATGGAACTGGTGAATGTGCGTGTTTCTCAGCTCAACGGCTGCGCATACTGCCTCGACGTCCATTCCCGGGCCGCGCTCGACGCGGGGGTGACCCCGCAGCAATTGGCGGTGTTACCCGCGTGGCAGCGGAGTCCGCACCTCTACACCGAGCAGGAACGAGCCGCGCTCGCGATCGCCGAAACCGTGACTTCGCTACCGGCCGAGAAAATCGTCGACGATGAGTATGCTGCTGCGCGGCAACATTTGTCGGATGACCAGATGTCTGTCCTCATCTGGGCCGCGACCACGATCGGCGCGTTCAATCGCGTGTCGATTCTGAGCAAACATCCGGTGCGGGTGCGGAAGGAGAACTGAACAATGAGCGAACAGGCTGTGGCGGCCGCCGTCGTCCGTAATGAATCACAACACCGATACGAGGTGTGGTACGGGAGCTCGCTCGCCGGGTTCACCGAATATCGCGAGCGTGACGACGACACCGTCTTCATACACACCGAGATCGACCCCGCTTTCGGCGGGAAGGGGCTCGGCAGCGTGCTGGCCCACGACGCCATCGAGGATGTGATCGCGCGCGGGCGGGTCATCGTGCCGCGCTGCCCGTTCATCAAGGCGTGGCTGGACAAGCACCCGGAGTACGACGCGCACGTCGTCGGCAAGGGCATCAAGCGATGAGTGACCTGGAGCCGAATCCGGAGGCCGCGTTCTGCGAGGCCTCCGGACGGCCCGGTCCGCGCGCGGAATTGTTTCCCGCGCGCGAGGTGCCACTGGGCGGGGTGCGCGGGGTCACCGTGTTCCGGACGCTGCCGCAGCGGGACCTGCCCACCGTCGGCGCGTGGTGCTTCCTGGACAATTTCGGCTCCGGTTCCGCCGCCAATCCGGCGGGACACGATATCGACCCGCATCCGCACATCGGATTGCAAACGGTCACCTGGCCCTTGGACGGCCGCATCCGGCACCGGGATTCGGTGGGATCGGATGTGGAGATCCAGCCCGGCCAGTTGAACATCATGACCTCCGGGCGCGGCATCGCGCATTCGGAGTACCGGGTGCCCGGCCACGAGTCCGGCGCGGGACTGCAGCTGTGGATCGCGCTCCCGGACGAGAGCCGCTGGGTGGCACCGCATTTCGAGCAGCATCGGGATCTGCCCGAGTTCGAGCTGAGCAGCGGCGGCCGCCCCGGCGTGCTGGGTACGGTCCTGATCGGGACGCTCGGCGCGGTCACGTCGCCGGCCAAGGCGTACACCCCGATCGTGGGCGCGGACCTGCGCGTTCAGGACGGGGCCGAGGTGACCCTGCCCCTGAACCCCGCCTTCGAATACGCCGTCCTGGTGGTCGAGGGCGCGCTGACCGTCGAGGACGGCCGTGCCAAACCCGGCGGCCTGCTGTACCTGGGCAGTGATCGCACCGAACTGCGCCTGCACGAGACGACGGGCGCGCGACTGCTGCTCATCGGCGGCGAACCCCTCGACGAGAACCTCGTGATGTGGTGGAACTTCGTGGCGCGCAGTCACGACGAGATCGAGGCGGCCCGGAACGACTGGGAGAAGCACGATCTGGAGCGTTTCCCGGATATCGCGGGTCACACCCCGGATCAGCGCATCCCCGCCCCGCCGCTGCCCGGCGGGCGGCTGCAGCCACGCAAGCGGCACACCGGCGTGCGGCACGACTGAGCGTGTAGTCGCGCAAGGAATTTCGGCCTCAGGGCAGCTCTCCGGAGCCGAATACGTTTCTTTGCAAGAAGACTCGCCCGGCCTTCGACAGGCGGCACGCGAGTTCCGGCACAGGTCGCATGCGGGCGCGGCGCACCAAGGAAGCACGCGTTCTACGTGCGGATGCGACTCTGGCCGACATCGGACAGTGCCGCCGCGCGAGGTGCGGTCGGCCGCGCTCCGAGTCGGTCGATTCGGCGACAACTTGTACTCGGCCGGTTCCCGCAACCGACCTTCCAACCGGTTGCATCGCAATACCCGAATGCGCGGTGGGATTCGGCTCGCACGCCGAAGCGCCTTCGGTGACAGCGAGACCGGGTCGAATCAGGTTCGGGCGCTGAGGGTTTGGGTGCCGATCACGCGGAGCAGGTCGAGTTTCTGCTGGGTGTCGGTGCCCGGCTTCGGGTAGTAGACCAGGAGCTGGCGGGTGGAGCTCGGGGTGAGCAGGGGCTCGCAGACCAGTTCCAGGACACCGACTTCGGGGTGGCTCATGCGTTTCACGTAGCCGCCCGGATCGCGGATCTCGTGTTCGTGCCACAGGGCCTCGAACTCGGGGCTCGCGGCGCGCAGGCGGGCGACCAGGTCGGTGATGTCGGCGTCGCCGGAGCGGCGGGCGGCGGTCTCGCGGAGTCCCGCCACGTGGTGGCGGGCCATCGCTTCGTGATCCTCCGCCGGGAAGCGGTCGCGCTCGGCGAGCATGGTGAACCAGCGCCACGGCAGGCAGCGATCCGGGCCCCGGCGGTGCGAGAAATCCCCGGCGAGCAGGGTGTGCATCCGGTTCTGCACCAGGATCTCGCCGAGATCGGAGATCACGCAGGCCGGGGTGTCGTCGAGTTTCGCCAGGACGTGCAGGATGCCGGGACCGACGTGGGTGTCCCCGCCGCGCGCGGGCGGCTGCTGCCCGGCCAGGTGATAGAGGTGGTCGCGCTCGCTGTCGGTCAGGCGCAGGGCACGCGCCAGCGCGGACAGCACCTGGGTGGACGGCCGCGGGCCGCGAGCCTGTTCCAGACGCGTGTAGTAGTCGGTCGACATGCCCGCGAGCAGGGCCACCTCGTCGCGGCGCAACCCGGGGGTGCGGCGGCGCAGCCCCGGCGGCAGACCTACGGCGGCCGGTTGCAGGGCCTCGCGCCGGCGGCGCAGGAAGTCGGCGAGCTCTTCGCGATTCACCCTCACCACTGTCCTCCCGTCGCGCCCCCGCAGCCAGGGACCGGCTATCCCCCGATAGGCCGTCTCTGCCGGTCCCGGGTGTGACGGCGCAGAGTTCGTCCTATGACCAACCACATCGACACCGTCCGGCTCGGCAGCACCGGGCCCACCGTCTCCCGCCTCGGCCTCGGCGCCATGGGCATGTCCGGCATGTACGGGGCCAGCGACGACGCGATCTCCATCGCGACCGTGCACGCCGCCCTGGACTCGGGCGCGAATCTGATCGACACCGGCGACTTCTACGGCGCGGGCCACAACGAGCAGCTGTTGCGCACCGCGCTGGCGGACCGTAAGCGCGAGGACTACGCGCTCAGCGTGAAATTCGGCGCCCTGCGCGCACCGGACGGCGGCTTCGGCGGCGTGGACACCCGGCCCGAGGCTCTCCGCAACTTCCTCACGTACTCGCTGCAGCGCCTCGGCGTGGAGTACATCGACATCTACCGCCCCGCGCGGCTGGACCCGAACGTGCCCATCGAGGAGACCGTCGGAGCGATCGCGGAGCTGATCGAGGCCGGGTACGTGCGGCACATCGGACTGTCCGAGGTCGGCGCGCAGACGCTGCGCCGGGCCGCCGCCGTGCATCCCATCGCCGACCTGCAGATCGAGTACTCGCTCATCTCGCGCGGGATCGAGTCCGAGATCCTGCCCACCGCAAGGGAACTCGGCGTGGGCATCACCGCCTACGGCGTCCTCTCGCGCGGGCTTCTGAGCGATTCGCTGCGCACCGGCGCCCCGCTGGCCGCCGACGACTTCCGGGTGCACAGCCCGCGCTTCCAGGGCGAGAACTTGGACGCGAACCTGCGCCTGGTCGCCGAACTCGCCGCCGTCGCCGAACGGCACGGGGTGAGCGTCGCCCAGTTGGCCATCGCCTGGGTACTCGCGCAGGGCTCCGACATCGTGCCGGTGATCGGCGCGCGCCGGCCCGAGCGCTGGGCCGAAGCCCTGGGCGCACTGGACATTCGGCTCAGCGCCGCCGAGTTGTCCGCCATCGAGGACGCGGCGCCCGCCGATCAGGTCGCCGGAGACCGTTACGCCGCAGCGCAATTGGCCATGCTGGACAGCGAGCGCTGATGTCGTCCGCGCATCGGCCCGGCCGTGGCGGGCCGGACCGCTCCGGACAGCAGCGTGCGAACTACTTGCGGCGCGGGCGGATCACGGCGGTGAAAGCCGCCGAAGCCACCGCTTTTCCGGTCGCGTCGGTGATGGTCACCGGGACGACGAGTTCGATCTCCACGCCCGCGGCAATGTCGGCGCGGGTCTGCGCGATCGACTCCGCGCTCAGCTCCGACGTGGCCAGGAACGGACCGGCCTCACCCTTGGCGCGGGCCAGGTACTCGATCTTCCCGTCCCGGGCGACGATGAAGGTGTCGCCCATCAGATCCACGATGCCGGAGATGGACGCGCCCATCGCGGCGGTCTCGGCCATGCCGAACAGCAGCGCCGCGTGGATGTCGCCGTTGTGATTGAGGTGCTCGGGCTTGGGCGCCATGCTCACCACATTGCGGCCGGAGGCGAACTCCACCCCGTCGATGCCGGTGAACTGGATGAAACCCAGCTTCTTGAAGCCGGCCATCACCAGATCACCCATGGTGGCGCTGTCCATCGCATCTCCTGTCGACCGCGAAAAATGAAACGTGTTCCATTTTCATACCGCGCGCGGCGGAGCTTGTCCACGGTCGGGGCTTACGGTGGCCGGTTGCTGCCGGCCGGCGTCAGTCGCGCAGCGGGGCCGTCAGGCCCAGGATCTCGGCGGTGCGGGACGTCGTGTGCCGCGCCAGGCCCGGATCACCGGCCAAACTCGAGCCCAGCGTAGGAATGAGTTCGCGCAACCCCGGCGCCCAATACCGCTGGTACGACGGGAAACACCGGGCCAGCACCTCGAGCAGAATCGCCGGGGCGGTCGCGGCGCCGGGCTCGGCGCCCAGCACGGCGGCGATCGAACCATCGTGCGCGGCAACGACTTCGGTCCCGAACTCCAGCACGCCGCCGCGACCGGCAACCTGCTTGACGAGCTGCGCGCGCTGCCCGGCGGTGATCATGGTCCAGTCCTCCGGAGCCGCCTCGGGCGCGAAATCGCGCAGCGCGGCCAGCTTCTTCTTCCGGGTGCCGGCGAGCTGTTTGGTGAGCAGCCACAGCAGCGGCAGATTGCCCGCCACCGTCGAGGCCAGCGGCCCGATGTTGTCCGGGCGCAGCGCGGCCGGCGCGTCCAGGATCGAGCCGTTCGTCAGGAATCTGGGATTGGCCCCGGCGTAGGGACCGAACAGCAGGGCGCGTTCACCGTCGATGATCCGGGTGTCCAGGTGCGGGGTGGCCATCGGCGGCGCGCCGGCCGGGGCCCTGCCGTAGACCTTGGCGTCGTGCGCGGCGATGACCTCGGGGTTGTCGCAGCGCAGGAAACGCCCGCTCACCGGCAGCACGCCGTAGCCGCGCGCTTCGGGAATTCCGGCCTTGCGCAGTAGTTTCAGCGCCCAGCCGCCGCCACCGGCGAAGACGAAACGCGCGTCGACCTTGTGCGTGACGCGGTCGTTGTCGGTGTGCTGATGAATGCGCAGCTGCCAGGAACCATCGTTGTTCCGGCGCATGCCGCGCACTTCGCATCGCGGATTGATGGAAACGCCCACACTTTTCAGATAGGTGAAGAGCTGTCCGGCGAGGGCGCCGAAGTTCACGTCGCTGCCGGTCACGTCCCGGGTGGCGGCGATCGGCTCGCCCGGGTCCCGGGATCTCCCGAGCAGCGGGGCCCACTCGCCGATCACGGCGGGATCGTCGCTGAATCTCATCGAGCCGAAAAGCGCGTTCTCGGAAAGCGTTTCGAATCTGCGCCGGAGGAAATCGACATCCTGTTTGCCGTGCACCAGGGTCATGTGCGGCACCGGATTGATGAAAGTCTCCGGCTTGCCCAGGATTCCGGCCTCCACCAGCGCGGCCCACAGCTGCCTGCTCTGCTGGAACTGCTCATTGACCGTGAGCGCCGGGGTGATATCGATGGAGCCGTCCGGCCGTTCGGCGGTGTAATTCGACTCGCACAGCCCGGAGTGGCCGGTTCCCGCGTTGTGCCACGGGGCCGAGGCCTCGCCCGCCAATTCGGGTAGTCGCTCGTACACCGCGATGGTCCAGGTCGGTTCCAAATGCTTGAGCAGCAGTCCGAGCGTCGCGCTCATGATTCCGCCGCCGACCAGTACCACGTCGTAGGGCCGTAGCGACGCGTGCGTTGTCGTCATTACCCGCTGGACCCCCATAGGACTCGAAGAACGTAGGCACGCTAACACCGGATGCACATTCCCGCGCAGGGGCGGGAGGCGGATGACGCGCAATCCCCCGGGGCGCGCATCGAATTCGGTGGCCGCGATGGCCGTTCAGATCAGGGCGGTGAGGATCAGGCCGAGCGCGGCGCCGCCGAAGACGAGCACGTGGCGGACGTTCTGCAGGGTCCAGGTCCAGTCGGGGAAGCCGGCCTCGGCCTCCTTCAGCAGGGCGGGGACGTCGATCCGGGCCAGCATCGGATCGCCCTTCTTCGCGAAGGCCGCGCGCACCGACTGCACGGCGGTGAGGTTGCTGTAGAGGATCACGCCGTTGCCGAGCAGCACCAGCGTCAGCAGGATCCAGTTGAGCGGGCGGGCCAGGTCCGCGCCGGCGAAGTTGAGCCCGGCCAGACCGATCATGATCGCCGCGATGCTGATCGGCGCCGCGCTCTCGTGGCCGCTGGCGTCGAAGCGCATGCCGTTCTCCCGCAGCACGCTGGTGCGCACGCCCTGGCGGGCCAGTTCGGCCTCGGCGCGGGCCATGGCGGGCTTGCCGTAGCGGCTGCGCACGATCGGCATGCTCACGAAGGCGGCGGCGATGGCGAGGGCGCTGGTGGCGATGACGGCGTTCATGTTTCGGTCTCCTGCTTCGCGGCCCGCGGTCTCGGCGGGTCCGACTTGAACTAAGTACAGGAGAACCATAACCGGGTACTTGAACTAAGTGCAAGAGATTTCTTGAACTTTGTGAAAGTGCCTGGTGAGTGCCTAGAGTCGAGGGCATGCCGCGCGAAACGCTCACCCGCGAACAGATCATCGGGACCGCCATCGACCTGCTCGACGAACAGGGCCTGGACGGACTGAACATGCGCGAACTTGGCAAACGGCTCGACGCCGCCGCCACCGCCATGTACTGGCACGTCAAGAACAAGGACAACCTGGTGCGCCTGGCCACCGACGAGGTGTGGGCCGAGATCGACCTCCCCGACCTCGACGCGCTCGACTGGCGCACCGCCGCCGAGGCCCTGGCCACCGGCATGTACACGATGCTGAACCGGCACCCGTGGATCGTGCAGGCACAGGCCGGATATCTGCTCTACGGACCCGCCAAATCCCGCCACGACGAACACGTGCTCGCGGTGTACGAGCGCGCCGGCTTCGACGACGACGCGGCCGACCGCGCCGCGGCGACCGTGTTCATGTTCGTGCTCGGCAACACGGTCGGCGCGGCGGCGAACATCTCGATCGAACGGCGGCTCGGGCGCAACGGCGGCGACCCGGAAGCCAAACTGGGCGAAGCGCTTTCCGAGGCCACCGCGGTCGCGATGGAGTTCCCGCGGCTGCGCGCCCGCATCGAGCGCCAGGCCGCCACCGACTACAACGCCGCGCCGGACAGCAGCTTCGAATTCGGGCTGGCCGCGCTGCTACAGGGGTTGCAGGATCAGCTGGGCGAGCGCGAGACGCCGTAGCGCTGCACGATCCGATATCGATCGCTCGCCCGCGCGATCACTTCTTTCGAGCGCGATACGCCGCGACGGCGTTGCGGTTGCCGCAGGCCACGCTGCAGTAGCGACGAGACCTGTTGCGGGACAGGTCGAGAACGATGCCGTCGCAGGTGTCGTCGGCGCACAGGGACAGGCGGCTGAGCTCGTCGGCGCGAATCAGGTCGATCATCGCCATCGCGGTCTCCACGGCGATCCGCACATCCAGCGGCGCCTCGGGTGGGACCGCGTGCACGTGATAGTCCAGGGCGTCGTGGCGCACCAGGCGCGGCACCGCGCGGTGGCGAGCCAGGATCTCGTTCACCAGGGTCACCGCAGTGTCGCGGTCGGCGGTCAGCAGGGCGCGCATCGGGGCGCGCTGGGCCCGGACCGCGGCCAGTTCGCGCTCGTCGCCCGTGCGCACGCCGGTGTAGCCGTGCCGGTCGAAGAACTCCGCGAGCTGCTCGGTATCGGTCATGGTGTCCGGCGCCTCGGCCGAATTCACCAGCTCGACCGCGGCGGCCATGGACGCCACTGTGTCATGAGCAAAAGACATGTTGACACATTACCGCACGCCGCTTAGCGTCATTAGTCATGGCGACGTTGACTCATGACACCGCGGTATCGAGCCGGCTCCGGAACGGCCTGCTGCTCGCGGCGCTGTCCGCCGCCTCCTTCGGACTCTCGGGCAGCCTCGGCCGCGGCATGATGAACGCGGGGTGGAGCCCGGCCTCGACGGTGATCGTGCGCGTGCTGCTCGGCGCGCTGGTGCTGCTGCCGGTGGCGCTGGTGCAGTTGCGAGGACGCTGGGAACTGCTGCGGCAGAACGCCCCGCTGCTTTTCATGTACGGGCTGGCTGCCGTCGCCGGTGCGCAGCTGGCGTACTTCAACGCCGTCGCCCACATGGAGGTCGGTGTCGCCCTGCTCATCGAATACACCGCGCCCATCGCGGTGGTGCTGTGGCTGTGGGTGCGGCACCGCCAGCGGCCCGGGCGCGCAACGGTTCTCGGCGCGGGGATCGGCATCGCCGGGCTGCTGCTGGTGCTGGATCTGCGCTCCGGGGCCGACACCAGCTGGATCGGAATCCTCTGGGCCCTGGGCGCGATGGCCGGCGCGGCGGTGTATTTCGTGCTCTCGGGCCAGACCGGCGAGGCGCTGCCCGGCGCGGTGCTGGCCACCGGCGGGCTGCTCATCGGTGGCCTCGGCATCCTCGCCGCCGGGCTGCTAGGCATCGTCCCCCTGCGCACCACCACCAACCCCGTGGCCTTCGACGACTTCACCACCCCCTGGTGGACGCCCCTGCTCGCCCTCGGCGTGATCACGGCCGCCCTGGCCTACCTGTCCGGGATCGCGGCCACCCGCCTGCTCGGCTCCCGCCTGGCCTCCTTCGCCGCCCTCACCGAGGTCGTGGCCGCCATCGGCTTCGCCTGGCTGCTGCTCGGCGAAACCCCCGGCCCGATCCAGTTGCTCGGCGGCGCACTGATTCTCGCGGGCGTGGTGGTGGTCCGCCTCGGCGAGCCGGCCACCCGCCCCACGGTCGCCACCTCGGCCACGGCCTCGGCGACCACGGCCTGAGCCACCGGCCTGTCAGACCGGCTCGACCGCGCGGTCCGCCAGCAGCGTGAAGAAGGCGCGGATATCGGCGACGTGAGCGGCCGGGACCTCCATGGCCACGAAGTGGTTGCCCGGGTTGCCCTCGGGCCAGTGAACGATGTCGTTGTGCTCGTCGGCCAGGCGGCGCATCAGGGGCATGCCGCCGCCGTACTGGCCCGTCGGGACCAGGTTCTGGCCCTTGGGCATGGCGAAACCGCCGTCGACCAGGCCGTCGTACATCGGCCACGACGAGGTGGCCGCGGTGTTCGTGAACCAGTACAAGGCGGCGTTGGTCAGCAGGTGGTCGCGCTTCATGACGTCCTCGGGGTGATCGGCCATCGGGCTGAACTCGTGGAACTTCTGCATCAGCCAGCCGAGCAGGCCGGCCGGGGAGTCGGTCCACGCGTGCGCGAGGGACTGGGGCGCGGCGCGCAGCAGGGAGTGATGGTCGGTGCCGCCGGTCATCCAGCCCCGCATCATGTCCCACTCGGCCAGCTCGCTCGGCGACATGCCCGGCACGTCGGCCGCGGTGGGCATCCCGAGGCCACCGTCGACGTGCACGCCGATCACATGATCCGGTGCGACGAGGGCGATTTCGGGGGCGACGTACGCGCCCAGATCGCCGCCCTGGGTGCCGTAGCGGTCGTAACCGAGCCGGTCCATCAGGGTCGCGAACATCGTCGCCACCCGGCGCACCGTCATACCGGTCTCGGTGGGCGCCTGCGAGAACCCGAACCCGGGCACCGAGGGCACCACCACGTGGAAGGCCGGGGCCGGATCCAGGCCGTGCGCGCGGGGATCGGTCAGCGGGCCGATGACCTCGGTGAACTCCACGAACGAATTCGGCCAGCCGTGGGTGAGCAGCAGCGGGACCGCGTGCGGCTCCGGCGAGCGCACGTGCAGGAAGTGCACGTCCAGGCCGTCGATCTCGGTCAGGAACTGGGGGAAGGCGTTCAGCTCGGCTTCGATTGCCCGCCAATCGAATTCGGTGCGCCAGTACTCGGCCAGCTCGCGCAGGTAGGCGACCGGCACGCCGCGCTCCCAGTCCGCGCCCGGCACCTGCGGCGACCAGCGGGTGCGGGCGAGCCGGTCGCGCAGATCCTCCAGATCGGCCTGCGCGATGTCGATGCGGAAGGGGCGAATGGCGGTCATGAGAACTCCTCGGTGTCGTCTTTTCGAGCCGAGAACCACGTTAGGAAGCATCTAGGTCACGGTGCGGCCTAGTTCTGCGGGACCATGGGAACCATGAACGACACACCCGGACGACTGCTGCGCATGCTGTCACTGCTGCAGACCCCGCGCGAATGGCCGGGCAGCGAACTGGCCGAGCGGCTCGGCGTCAGCGACCGCACCGTGCGGCGCGATATCGATCGGCTGCGCGACCTCGGATACCCGGTCGAGGCCACGCTCGGGGTCACCGGCGGTTATCGGCTGGCCGCCGGGGCCGCGTTGCCGCCGCTGCTGCTCGAGGACGACGAGGCCGTGGCCATCGCCGTCGGGCTGCGGGCGGCCGCGGGCCAGGCGGTGACGGGCATCGAGGAATCCTCGGTCCGGGCGCTGGCCAAACTCGAACAGGTGCTGCCCGCGAAACTGCGCCGCCGCGTCCAGGTGCTCGGCACGGCCACCGCGGTGTTCACCGGCAACGGGCCCACCGCCGATCCCGAGGTGCTGACCCCGCTGGCCGCCACCATCACCAATCGCGAACGGGTCCGCTTCGCCTACCGCGACGCCGCCGGCACCGAATCCCGCCGCAACGTCGAACCCATCGGGCTGACCACCGTGCACCACCGCTGGTACCTGGTCGCCTACGACCTGGATCGCGACGCCTGGCGCAGTTTTCGCGTCGACCGCATCACCGCACCGCACCCCACCGCCGCCCGCTTCACCCCGCGCGAGCTGCCCGCCGAGGACGCGGCGGCCTACGTCGCCGGCGCGCGAACCGACTGGGGCACAACGCCGTTCCGGATCGACATCACCGTTCACGCTCCGGCGTATCGCGTTTCGGGACGGCTCGGCGACAACCCGGGCGAGGTGACCGCGATCGATGCCGAATCGTGCCGCCTCACCGGTGAGCGCGATGACGACCCCGAATGGCTGGCCTCCCGGCTCATCGCCCTGGGCTTCGAGTTCGAGGTGCGCGACTCACCGGAACTGGCAGCGCACTTGGACGCGGCCAAGCGGCGGATCACGCGGGCCCTGGGCTGACGGTCCAGCCCGTCACATATGCGACGACGGGGTTCCTATCCCCCGCGCCGCCCGGTACGGTCGTTGCGCAAGATCGCCACAACCCGTTTCGCAGCGCTAGGGGCACCACCATGGGCAAGACCGGATTCATCGCGCCGACATTGGTCTGCCTCGCGGCGACGGTACTCGCGAGCGCGCCCGCGACGGCCGATCCGGCGCCGGAGCCGGTGGGGCTCGGCGTGAGCGGCACCGATCACGGCGTCGACTACCGCGTGGAGTTGTCGCCGGACAAGCGCGCCGCCGTCGGCACCCTGGCCGCCGGCCGCTTCCTGGCCACCTGGGACGGGCAGGCGATCGTCGCCACCGACCCCGACGGGCTCGAATTGGCCACCGTCCCACTGACATACGAGATCTCCGGGAAGAACCTGGAGTTCGCGCCGGTCATCGACGAGGACGGCCGCCGCCTCACCCTGACGCCCAAACTCGCCTCCCCCGTGGCGCTGCGCGACATCAACGCCCAGCAGCACTTCTTCGACACCGTGCAGGCCCACCTGCCCGCCGTCGCCACCGGCGCGGCCATCGGCGGCGCGATCGGCTTCCTGATCGGATTCCCCGCCGGACTCTTCGTCTTCGACATCATCACCGTCCCGATCCTGACGGTGGTCGGCGCCCTGCTCGGTGGCGCGATCGGCCTCCAGCAGGCCGGTGGTCAGCCCGCCGTCGACGCGGCCCTGGCCTACGCCAACTCCCTGGTCCCCGGTGCAGGCCAGGCCCTGAGCCCGGCATTCGACGCCCTCCCCCCGCCGCGCTGACGGTTCCCGCACTCCTCAGCGCATGAAGGTCAGTGAATCGATCGGTGCGCTCCCGCTCAGGTAGTACCAGTCGCCGTTCTGGTTGCCCGCCAACTGAAATCGCAGAATATGACCGGCCGCCGGACCGTCCACAATCGTCCACAGGGTGTTGGGCAGTCCGGTCGCGGTGCTGACGCTCCCGTCGGACCACGTGAACCGCGCCTGCGACCGCGCCCCGAACCCGACCCACGGCAGGTCCGCGTCGAACCGCCCCGACACGACCCCCGGCAACAGCGGACTGACACAGTCCCACACCTCGGCCGTCCGCCGCACCCCCTGCCCCGCACTCCCGCTCCCCGGCACCAACTGCCCCGTCAACATGCTCCCCCGGTAGCACCCGCCCAGCCCCTCCGCGACCGGCGCCGCACCCCCGGCCCCCGCCGCCCCCACCACCAGCCCGGCGGCACACAGCATTACGGGAAATACACGACGACCACGGACCATCGGAAACCCCTTCGCGCAGCACCGACCCAGAGCCTCACGCTATCACTCGAGATCAGGTACGGTCCCCCGTTGCCGAACCGATCCCGGACCACCGCGGCACGCGGCGAACCGGATCCGAGAAACAGCCGCATCAAGGCCTCATCGCGACGGATCGGAAACAGCGACATCGGCCTGAGACCAAGGACAGCGACAGCGGCCTGAGACAGCAGACGGAACTCACTTCGAGGCCGACGGCAACCCGTCCGGGATGCACCGCAACCATGCACAGCGCAGCCGCCGCCCCGAACGGCGAGTGAGCCCAAGCAAACGGCCCCCGCTCCGAAGAGCGGGGGCCGAATGTCGTTCCTGGACTAGAGCTTAGCGGTAATCGCTGAAGCCGTAGTCGTCCAGCGGAACCGCGGCACCGGTCGTGGTGCCGAAGCCGTCCGGGGTGTAGTAGGTGTCGTCGTAGGACGGCACCGCGTACGCGGCCTGACGGGCCTCCTCGGTGGGCTGGACCTGGATGTTGCGGTAGCGGTTGATGCCGGTACCGGCCGGGATCAGCTTGCCGATGATCACGTTCTCCTTCAAGCCGATCAGCTTGTCGGAGCGGCAGTTGATGGCGGCGTCCGTCAGCACGCGGGTGGTCTCCTGGAAGGAGGCCGCCGAGAGCCACGAATCGGTCGCCAGCGACGCCTTGGTGATACCCATCAGGACCGGGCGGCCCGACGCCGGCTCGCCGCCTTCGGCGACGACGCGACGGTTCGAGGACTCGAACTCGGCACGCTCGACGAGCGAACCGGGCAGGAACTCGGTCGCACCCGAATCGATGATGGTCACGCGGCGCAGCATCTGCCGCACGATGACCTCGATGTGCTTGTCGTGGATCGACACACCCTGCGAGCGGTAGACCTCCTGGACCTCGTGGACCAGGTGGATCTGCACCTGACGGGGGCCCATCACGCGCAGCACCTCGTGCGGATCCGCCGAACCCTCCAGCAGCTGCTGGCCGACCTCGACATGATCGCCGTCGGCGAGCAGGCGCTCCGAGCCGTCCTCGTGCTTGAACACGCGCAGACGCTGACGCTTCGACAGCTTGTCGTACAGGACCTCGTCCGACCCGTCGTCCGGGATGATCGTGATCTTGTAGAAGCGGTCGTCGTCCTCGAGCCGCACGCGACCCGAGACCTCCGCGATCGGCGCCTTGCCCTTGGGCACACGAGCCTCGAAGAGCTCCTGCACACGGGGCAGACCGCCGGTGATGTCATCGCCTGCGACACCACCCTGGTGGAAGGTACGCATGGTCAGCTGGGTACCGGGCTCACCGATGGACTGCGCGGCGACGATACCGACGGCCTCACCGATGTCGACCAGCTTGCCGGTCGCCATCGAACGGCCGTAGCAGGTCGCGCACACGCCGGTGCCGGTGGTGCAGGTCAGCACGGAGCGAACCTTCACCTCGGTGATGCCGGCCTCGAGCAGCGCGTCCAGCGCCGGGTCACCGAGATCGTGACCCTTCTCGATGACGACGTTGCCGTTGGCGTCCAGCGCGTCGGTCGCGAGGGTACGAGCGTAGGTGCTCGTCTCCACGTGCGCGTCCCGGATGAGCGAGCCGTCGGCCTGCTTCTCCGCGATCGGCACCACGATGCCGCGCTCGGTGCCACAGTCGGTCTCGCGCACGATGACGTCCTGCGACACGTCGACCAGACGACGGGTCAGGTAGCCCGAGTCCGCGGTACGAAGCGCGGTGTCGGCCAGACCCTTTCGAGCGCCGTGCGTGTTGATGAAGTACTCCAGAACCGTCAGGCCCTCACGGAAGGAGGACTTGATCGGCTGCGGGATGAACTCACCCTTCGGGTTCGTCACCAGGCCCTTCATACCCGCGAGGGTACGGGTCTGGGTGAAGTTACCCGTCGCGCCCGAGTCGACGATCGTGATGATCGGGTTGTCGGCCGGGTAGTGCTCACGCAGCGCGCGACCGACCTCTTCGGTCGCTTCCTGCCAGATCTTGACCAGGGCGTTGTTGCGCTCCTGGTGGTCGAGAGCACCGCGCTGGTACTTCTTCTCGATCTGGTTGGCCTGCTCGTCGTAGCGCGCCATGATGTCCGCCTTGTTCGGCGGCACGAGCACGTCCGACATCGAGACGGTGACGCCGGAACGCGTGGCCCAGTAGAAGCCCGCGTCCTTCAGCTTGTCGACCGTCTGCGCGACCACGATCATCGGGTAGCGCTCGGCGAGATCGTTGATGATCGCCGCCTGACGCTTCTTCGGCATCGGCTCGTCGATGAACGCGTAGTCCGCCGGGAGCAGATCGTTGAAGATGACGCGGCCCAGCGTGGTCTTGACCGTCCACGCGTCGCCCCGCTGCCAGCCGTTCGGGAACAGCTCGGCCTCGGTGTCCTTCGGCGGACGCTGCTCGGTCAGGCGCACCTTGATCAGCGAACGCACGGTGAGCTCACCGCGGTCCACCGCCATCTGCGCCTCGGCCGGCGAGGAGTACACGCCGAACTCGGCGGAATCCTTTGTCGCGGCCTGGTATTCGCCCTTGCCACCCTCTTCGAGGCGGGTCAGGTAGAACAGGCCGGTGACCATGTCCAGACGCGGCATGGCGAGCGGACGACCCGAGGCGGGCGACAGGATGTTGTTCGAGGACAGCATCAGGATGCGGGCCTCGGCCTGCGCCTCCGCGGACAGCGGCAGGTGCACGGCCATCTGGTCACCGTCGAAGTCGGCGTTGAACGCCTCACACACGAGCGGGTGCAGCTGGATGGCCTTGCCCTCGACCAGCAGCGGCTCGAAGGCCTGGATACCCAGGCGGTGCAGGGTGGGCGCGCGGTTCAGCAGCACCGGGTGCTCGGAGATGACCTCTTCGAGGACGTCCCACACCTGGGCACGCTGACGCTCGACCATCCGCTTGGCGGACTTGATGTTCTGCGCGTGGTTGAGATCGACCAGACGCTTCATGACGAACGGCTTGAACAGCTCGAGCGCCATCAGCTTCGGCAGACCGCACTGGTGCAGCTTGAGCTGCGGACCGACCACGATGACCGAACGGCCCGAGTAGTCCACGCGCTTACCGAGCAGGTTCTGACGGAAACGACCCTGCTTGCCCTTGAGCAGATCGCTCAGGGACTTCAGCGGGCGGTTACCCGGACCGGTGACCGGACGGCCGCGACGGCCGTTGTCGAACAGCGCGTCGACCGACTCCTGCAGCATGCGCTTCTCGTTGTTCACGATGATCTCGGGCGCACCCAGATCGATCAGTCGCTTCAAACGGTTGTTGCGGTTGATCACGCGGCGGTACAGGTCGTTCAGGTCGGAGGTCGCGAAGCGGCCACCGTCGAGCTGAACCATCGGGCGCAGCTCCGGCGGGATCACCGGGACAGCGTCCAGCACCATGCCCATGGGCGAGTTGCCGTTCATCTGGAACGCGGCGACGACCTTGAGACGCTTCAGCGCGCGAAGCTTCTTCTGGCCCTTGCCCGTCCGGATGATCTCACGCAGGTTCTCGGCCTCGGCCGGGATGTCGAACTGCTCCATGAGCTTCTGGATCGCCTCGGCGCCCATGTGGCCCGTGAAGTACTCGCCGTACTCGTCCTGCAGCTCGCGGTACAGCATCTCGTCCACGATGAGCTGCTTGACCGACAGCTTGGTGAACGTGGTCCAGACCTCGTCGAGCCGGTCCAGCTCGCGCTGGGCGCGGTCGCGCAGCTGACGCATCTCGCGCTCGCCGCCGTCCTTGACCTTGCGGCGCACATCGGACTTGGCGCCCTCGGCCTCGAGCTCGGCCAGGTCGGCCTCGAGCTTCTGGGCGCGGGCCTCCAGGTCGACGTCGCGCTGATCGGCGACAACCTTCTTGCGGCTGTCCATCTCCGCTTCGAGCGTGGAGAGCTCGTTGTGGCGAGCCTCCTCGTTCACCTCGGTGATGACGTAGGCGGCGAAGTAGATGATCTTCTCGAGATCCTTCGGCGCCAGGTCGAGCAGGTAACCCAGGCGCGAAGGCACGCCCTTGAAGTACCAGATGTGGGTGACCGGCGCGGCCAGCTCGATGTGGCCCATCCGCTCGCGGCGCACCTTGGCGCGAGTGACCTCGACGCCACAGCGCTCACAGATGATGCCCTTGAAGCGGACGCGCTTGTACTTACCGCAGTAGCACTCCCAGTCCCGGGTGGGACCGAAGATCTTCTCGCAGAAGAGGCCGTCCTTCTCGGGCTTCAGCGTGCGGTAGTTGATGGTCTCCGGCTTCTTCACCTCGCCGAACGACCACTGACGAATGTCTTCGGCGGAAGCCAGGCCGATCCGGAGTTCATCGAAGAAGTTGACGTCTAGCACGTAACTTCCTTTCCCCTGTACGGGTTGAGTATGAGCAAAAGTCGCTATATCCATCTCGTGGCGACCGTGTGCGGGTCGCTCGAAAAGGTCCGCCCGGGTGGGTGATTCAACGAATTACCCACCCGGACCGATCGCTCTTACTGCGCCAGGTCGTCGACCGTCGCAGCCTCGTTGCGGGACAGGTTGATACCCAGGTTCGCCGCGGCGCGCTCCAGGTCCTCATCATCGCCGTCGCGCATCTCGATCGCGGCGCCGTCCGAGGACAGCACCTCGACGTTCAGGCACAGCGACTGCAGTTCCTTGAGCAGAACCTTGAACGACTCCGGGATACCCGGCTCCGGGATGTTCTCGCCCTTGACGATCGCCTCGTACACCTTCACGCGGCCGACCACGTCGTCCGACTTGATGGTGAGCAGTTCCTGCAGCGTGTAGGCGGCGCCGTAAGCCTGCATGGCCCAGCACTCCATCTCACCGAAGCGCTGACCACCGAACTGGGCCTTACCACCGAGGGGCTGCTGCGTGATCATCGAGTACGGACCCGTCGAACGCGCGTGGATCTTGTCGTCCACCAGGTGGTGCAGCTTCAGGATGTACATGTAGCCGACCGAGACCGGGTACGGGAACGGCTCGCCGGAGCGGCCGTCGAGCAGCACCGCCTTGCCGTTGTCGTCGATCATCTTCTCGCCGTCGCGGTTCGGCAGCGTCGAGGCCAGCAGACCCGTCAGCTCCTCCTCGCGCGCACCGTCGAACACGGGCGTGGCGATATTGGTGTCGGCTTCCTGACCCAGCATCTCCTCGGGCAGACGGCGGGCCCAGTCGGGCTCACCCTCGACCTGCCAGCCGGTCTTGGCGATGTAACCCAGATGGGTCTCCAGCACCTGGCCGATGTTCATACGACGCGGCACACCGTGGGTGTTCAGGATGATGTCGACCGGCGTGCCGTCCGGCAGGAAGGGCATATCCTCCTGCGGCAGGATCTTGCCGATGACGCCCTTGTTGCCGTGCCGGCCGGCGAGCTTGTCGCCGTCCTGGATCTTGCGCTTCTGCGCCACGTACACGCGGACCAGCTCGTTGACGCCCGGGGGCAGATCGTCGTCGTCGTCACGCGAGAACACGCGCACGCCGATGACCTTGCCGGACTCACCGTGGGGCACCTTCAGCGAGGTGTCGCGAACCTCACGAGCCTTCTCACCGAAGATGGCGCGCAGCAGGCGCTCCTCGGGGGTCAGCTCGGTCTCGCCCTTCGGGGTGACCTTGCCGACCAGGATGTCGCCGTCGCGCACCTCGGCGCCGATGCGGACGATGCCGCGCTCGTCGAGATCGGCCAGGACCTCGTCGGAGACGTTCGGGATGTCCCGGGTGATCTCCTCGGCGCCCAGCTTGGTGTCGCGCGCGTCGATCTCGTGCTCCTCGATGTGGATCGAGGTGAGCACGTCATCCTCCACGAGGCGCTGCGACAGGATGATCGCGTCCTCGTAGTTGTGGCCCTCCCACGGCATGATCGCCACGAGCAGGTTCTTGCCCAGGGCCATCTCACCGTTCTGGGTGCAGGGGCCGTCGGCGAGCACGTGCCCGGCCTCGACCCGCAGCCCCTCGTCCACGATCGGACGCTGGTTGGCACAGGTGCCCTGGTTCGAACGCTCGAACTTGCGCATGCGGTACGAGCGGCGGGTGCCGTCGTCGTGCATGACGGTGATGAAGTCGGCCGAAACCTCTTCCACCACACCGGCCTTCTGGTTCACGACCACGTCGCCGGCGTCGACCGCGGCGCGCAGCTCCATACCGGTGCCGACCAGCGGCGACTCGGAACGGACCAGCGGCACGGCCTGACGCTGCATGTTCGCGCCCATGAGGGCACGGTTGGCGTCGTCGTGCTCGAGGAACGGAATCATGGCCGTCGCGACCGACACCATCTGGCGCGGCGAGACATCCATGAAGTCGACCGCGGACGCGTCGACGTATTCCATCTCCTCGTTGCCGTGGCGAGCGAGCACGCGCTCCTCGAGGAAGCGGCCGTCCGCGTCGACCGGCGAGTTCGCCTGGGCGCGGATGTGGCGGTCTTCCTCGTCGGCGGTGAGGTACTTGACCTCATCGGTGACGCGGCCGTCGACGACCCGGCGGTACGGGGTCTCGATGAAGCCGAACGGGTTGACCCGCGCGTACACCGAGAGCGAACCGATCAGGCCGATGTTCGGGCCTTCCGGGGTCTCGATCGGGCACATGCGGCCATAGTGCGACGGGTGGACGTCACGAACTTCCAGGCCGGCGCGCTCACGGGACAGACCACCCGGGCCCAGCGCCGACAGGCGGCGCTTGTGGGTCAGACCCGACAGCGGGTTGTTCTGGTCCATGAACTGCGACAGCTGGGAGGTTCCGAAGAACTCCTTGATCGCGGCCACGACGGGACGGATGTTGATCAGGGTCTGCGGCGTGATGGCCTCGACGTCCTGGGTGGTCATGCGCTCACGCACGACACGCTCCATACGCGAGAGGCCGACCCGGATCTGGTTCTGGATCAGCTCGCCCACGGTGCGCAGACGACGGTTGCCGAAGTGATCGATGTCATCGACCTCGACCGGAACCTCGCGGCCCTCCGGCGCGGTCATCATGCGATCGCCCTGGTGCAGACGGACCAGGTACTCGATCGTCGCGACGATGTCTTCCTTGGTCAGCACCGAACCCGTGACCGGCTTGTCCAGGTTCAGGCCCAGCTTCTTGTTGACCTTGTAGCGGCCGACGCGGGCCAGGTCGTAGCGCTTCTCCTTGAAGAACAGGTTCTCCAGCAGGGTCTGCGCGGACTCCTTGGTCGGCGGCTCGCCCGGACGCAGCTTGCGGTAGATGTCGAGGAGGGCCTCGTCCTGACCGGGGGTGCTGTCCTTCTCGAGCGTGGACATCATGATCTCGGAGAAGCCGAAGCGCTCGACGATCTCCTCGGCGGTCAGACCCAGCGCCTTGAGCAGCACGGTGACCGGCTGCCGGCGCTTGCGGTCGATACGCACACCGACGGTGTCGCGCTTGTCGACGTCGAACTCGAGCCACGCGCCACGCGACGGGATCACCCGGACGCTGTGCAGCGTCTTCTCGGTGCTCTTGTCGATGGTGTCGTCGAAGTACACGCCCGGCGAACGAACCAGCTGCGACACGACGACGCGCTCGGTGCCGTTGATGATGAACGTGCCCTTGTCGGTCATCATCGGGAAGTCACCCATGAAGACCGTCTGAGACTTGATCTCACCGGTGTTGTTGTTGATGAACTCCGCGGTGACGAACAACGGCGCCGCGTAGGTCATGTCCTTGTCCTTGCACTCTTCGATGGAGGCCTTGACCTCTTCGAAGCGCGGGTCGGAGAACGACAGGGACATGGAACCGGAGAAGTCCTCGATCGGCGAGAGCTCCTCGAGCACCTCCTCGAGCCCACCGAACGGGTTGACGTCGCCACGGGCGATCGCCTTTTCCCGCCACACCGGTGAACCGATCAGCCAGGCGAACGAGTCGGTTTGTAGATCGAGAAGACCCGGAACCTCGAGGGGCTCACGAATCTTCGCGAAAGACACCCGCTTCGGGGCTCCGGGAATACCGGCCTTGGTCTGGGTGGAGACTGCCAAGATGCGTCCTTCCAGCACCTCACGCGCGTCGCGTGGTGGTCCGCGACCGTCGCTTGTCTGCTACGAATTCCGCTGGTGACTACCCGAACGAAACCCGAACAGCAAGCAGCGGAAGTAACACCGGAAGGTGGAACTTTCGACGATGCGATCGAGGTATGGACAGGAGGCAGCCAGCGCAACGTCCAAAACTACACCCAAACCTACGGGGGTGTCAAAGTACCACCCGTGGTGAAGCCCGGAGGGCTAACGCGCCGAAGCGTGTCGTGGCGGTGACCACACCGCATCCCTGCGACGGTTACACCGCATCTCCGCGATGGTCGAACCGCATTCCTGCGATCTTCGGCACCGCGTCCGCGCGGCGGGTGAGGCCGCGTTATGGAACAACAACTCCGTCACACCGTCGGCCGACTGGGCTCCGTTGTCCGCTGGCTGCGATCGCTCGAGCTCCACGTCGGCGTCTGATCCCCTGTGACAGCCGCCGCTGTTGTGAATAGCGTGACGGGTCGGACGAAACTCGTCAAGTGGCGCCAAAAGTTGACAAAACCCGAGTTCGCCTGCCCCAGTAGAAGATCGCCTCGTCAGGCGGCGACCCGGGTCGCGGATACCGCAGGTGGGGCGGGAAATTCCGAATTCGGCGACGCGCGGGTGGCGCGGGCGCCGGTACCGTCCGGCGGGCCGGAATCCGCCCCCGATCAGCGCAGATCCCGCGCACGAGCACGCGGGAAAGCGGGTGGGAACCGATCAGCTGTCGGCGATTTCCGAGGCCAGCCAGCGGCCGTCGACCTTCTGCATGCGCAGCACGATCGGGCCCGAGGCCAGCGGGGCCGGGACGCCGTCCTTGGTGGCGACGATGGCCAGGTTGACCAGCAGTTCGGCGCGATCGCCGGTCAGTAGCGTGACCCCGATGGGGTCGGGGGTGGCCTTGGTGTCGGTCCCGGTCTGCTTGATGGCGTCGATGCCGGTGTCGAGCAATTTGTCTTTGTCGAACTCCGCGAGCATGGTGCCGGTCATCACGGCCCGGGCGTTGTCGCGGAACTTGTCGATGTCCTTGGCGTTGTAGCCGTAGATCGTGGACAGCGCGTGCTGGGCGGCGGCCTTGACCTCGTCGGTGGCGGTGTTGTCCACGTACGCCAGGTTGGCGTCGTCCACGCCGGGGCGCAGCGCGCCCACGACGGCGAAGGCGGCGAGCAGCACGGCCGCGCCGCCGCACAGCAGTGCGGTACGCCAGCTCCGCACGCCGCCGCCGGAGCGGGGCGCACGGGTCCGCGCGGGCCGTTCCGGGGCCGGAGCGCGACGCTCGGCGGCGGCCGAGCGCGCGGCGGCCTTGCGGGCGGCGATACCGCCCGTGGTGCCGTGCCGCAGATCCTCGGCGGTGGTGCGGGCGCCCGCGGCGCGCTGGGCGGGCGGGCGGCGCTTGGGGCCGACGCGATTGACGGGGCGTTTGTTGGCCATGATCGCGTCTCCTAGTTGCCCGGCGGGGCGGGCTCGGTGGTGGGCGTCGTCTCCCCCGGGGCGGCGGGCTGCTGCGCGCCCCCGCCGAGCGAGACGGGATCGGAGACGACCTGGACCTGATCGGCCTTCCACACGCCGTCGTCGAGCACCACGTCCACCGACCAGGTGTAGCGCAGCTTGGCGGCGGGTTTGCCCGGGCCGTTCTCGGTCACCTCGAGCACGACCAGGGCCGCGGCCCGGTCCCGCTCGGAGTTGAGTTCGGTGAGCGAACCGCCGACCACCTTCGAGGTCATGTTCACATTCGATTCCAGGACCTGTTTCTTGATCTGGTCCTGGTTCGCGGTGGAGGCGTCGAGCAGTTCGCCCGTCATGGACGAACGGGCCAGCGACAGCGAACCGTCGACGTCGGCCAGGTTCATCGAAGTGATATTGATCGCCGCCTGCTGGGCGGCGTCGAGCGCGTTGTCGCGGGCCTCGGCCCGCGGGCGGTCCTGCATCAGCCCGCCGACGATCCAGGTGCCGCCGAACCAGGCGGCGGCCACCGCGGCCACGGCCAGCAGGGCGATCGACGCGAGCGTGACGACCCGGTGGGCGTCGAGGGAACGGGTCCCGGCGGGCGGCGCCGTTTCCTCGGGCTCGGTCCGGGGCCCGGCCTTCGGCTCGGCCTCGGCGTCGGATGCGGGCGCCGGCTTCGCGAGGACGGGCGCCGGATCCGGGGTGGACTCGGCGACCGGCTCCGCGGCCGGCTCGCCTAGCTCCGCGTCCTGGTTGCTGTCCTTTTGCTGGCTCACGCCGACACCATACTTTCCACTGTGCGCGACGCGGCCCCGGCTGTGCGCGAACACGCGCCTCGGCGGTGCGTCACCGCTTCGGGGTGACGCCCATGAGCGTGGCCAGCTGGGTCGCGACGGGGTTCAGATTGAGCTTCTCGGGGTCGTACTTGGGCTTGTCGTCCCACGGCTGCGGGACACTGGGATCGGCCAGTTCGGCACGCTCGCCTCCGCGAACCGCGGTCTCACTGCCTTGCGGCACAAGGCATTTCGCGTTCGTGTTGAACGGGAAGTCGTCCCGGCTGTCGTCGAAGTCCGGATTCTGGGCCTTCATCTGGCGGATGATGTCCTGCGTGCCCTCGTACCCGACCGTGCAGGCGGGCGGGTTGTTCGTCTCGAGCACCAGGCCGAAGTGGGTGGTGCCGTCGCCGGGCGCGGTGGCCGAGGCGCCGATCGAGAGCAGCGGCAGCATCTGCAGCAGCGGCCCGAGCGCGTAGAACTTGGGCGATACGGCCAGCAGCATGACCCGCAGGTTCGTCAGGCTCGTGGTCAGCGCCGGGCCGCTCTCGGCCACCAGGCGCTGGATCTGATCACCCGCGTCGGTACCGGTGCCGATCAGCCTGCGGATGTCGGGATCACTCGAACGCAGTTGCGCGGCGAGCAGATCCAGGCCGTTGCTGAACTGGCGAATGCTGCCGGACTGCTCGGCCTGCGTGCCCAGCGCGATCCGGGCGTCCCGGAGCAGGGCCAGGGTCTGCGGCAGCGCCTCGACACCGGTCTCGGTGAACTTGCCGAGCGAGTCGACCAGGATCTCCAGGTCGTCGCCCTTGCCGTCGAACGCCTTGCCGAGTTCGGTGACCGCCGTGCTCAGCGCCGCCAGATCGGTGGTCTGTACGAAATGATCGACGCTGCCCAGCAATTCCTCGACCCGGATCGGCACCTGGGCGCCGTCGATGACCGAACCGTCCTCCAGGAACGGGCCGGCGGTGCTGCTGGGCATCAGGTCCACGTACTGCTCGCCGATGGCGGATCGATTGGCCACCACGGCTTTCGCGTTCACCGGGATCCGGGGCTTGCCCGAATCCATGTCCAGGACGACCTCGACGCCGTCCGGGGTGATGTCGAGCGTGCCGACCCGGCCGACGGGCACGCCGCGGTAGGTGACCTCGGCGCCCTTGGACAGGTTGCCGGTCTCGGGCATCTTCACCGTGACGTGGTAGAGCCCGAAGCCGAGCATGTTGTCCAGGCGCACGTACTTCGCGCCGACGAAGGCGACGCCGAGGACCGCGATCACGGCGAAGGCGATGAGCTGAAAACGCACCAGACGGGTCATCGCGGACCACCCACTCCCAGCTGATCGAGCAAGGCGCCGAGCGGCTCGGGCAGGGCGGGCAGCCCCGGCGGCACCACCGTCGGCGGCAACGGCACCAGCGAGATGGTGGGCCAGCCGTCACGCGGGCCGTTGCCGTTGTAGTACGGGTTGCTCGGATCCACGTTGACCTGCCGGCCTTTCGGCGGGATGTACACCGGATCCGGTTTGCCCACACCGAGATTCGACAGCAGCGTGCCGATCTCCAGGTCCACCGACAGCCAGGTGTTGACCTGACCGCCGAACGCGGACTTGATGGCCTCGTCCGGGAAGGGGTAGGTCGGGATGAGCGGGAAGGCGGTCACCAGGTCACCGGCGGATTTGCCGAGTTCCTGCAGCGTGGGCCGCAGCGAGTTCAGGTCCCGGATCAGATCGTCCTTGGAGTTGTCCAGGACGTCGAATCCGGCCTGGCCCAGCCGATCCAGCTGGGTGAGCAACTGAATCAGTTGCGGCCGTTGCTCGTTCAGGATCTGGATGCCCTCGGGCAGTTCGTCCAGGATCTTGGCGATCTGCGCGGTCTGCTGCCCGACCCGGCTGGAGAGTACGTCCAGCCCGTCCAGCGCGCGCGTGATGTCCTCGACCTGGTCGTTCAATCCGCCGATGAGCTTGTTCGCCTGTTCCAGCAGCGATCTCGTCTTGGCGTCGCGGCCGTCCAGGGCCTTGTTCAGCTCGACCACGATGGGCTGCAACTGCGCGACACCGCCGCCGTTGAGCAGCAGTGACAGCGCGCCGAGCACCTGCTCCACCTCGGTGGCGGTGCGGGTCTGGGCGACGTCGATGACCGCGTTGTCGGTCAGCCGCGCGGACGCGGGATCGTGTGTGGGCGCGGACAGTTCGATGAACTTCTCGCCGAGCAGGTTGGACTGGCGCACCTCGGCCCGGGCATTGGCGGGCAGGTCGACGTCGTTGTTCACGACCGCGCGCACGCTGGCGGTCCAGCCGTCGGGGGCGAGTTCGATGCGGTCGACCCGGCCCACCGCGACGCCGTCCACCTTCACGGTGGACTGCGGCACCAGGTCCAGCACGTCGGCGAAGCGGATGTCGATGTGCAGCGGGTTGTCCCCGACGTTCGGGCCGCCGGGCAGCGGGATGCTGTACGCGCCGTTGCCGCAGCCCGCCGCGACGACGGTGACAGTGCCGAGGGCGAGCGCCAGCGCGGCGGTGCGGCCGTGCCGGGCGATGCCGTCGCGGCCGTGCCCGACGCCGGTGCGCGCGTTCCGGATTCGTCTCATCGCTGTCCACCTCCCTGCGAGGGCGGCAGCTGGTCGGACGGCACGCCGGGCACGCTGCCGGGCACCGGATTGCGCTGCACGTTGTCGCCGCTGAGAATTCCGAACGGCAGCACCAGCGACGGCGTCTTCACTCCCGCGGTGAGCTGGTCGGTGATGATGCCGCAGTTGTCCAGGATCGGCCGCAGCTGCCGCGAGATCGCGTCGAACTGGGGATCGCCCGGCCGCAGCTTGCCCAGATCGAGCATCTTGCACAGCACGCCGAACGGGTTCTGCAGATCGTCGAAATTGGGGCGCATGTCGAGGGTTCCGGTCTCACCGTTGTGCACGTTGATGAGGTTGGAGAGCGCGGTCGGGATCAGCGGCAGCGCGGTCGCCAGGTTGTCGCGCTGATCGGCGAGGGTCTGGGTGAGGGTCGTCAGCGCCTGCGCGTTGGACTGCACCAGTTCCCGGTTGTCGTCGATGAACCGGGCCACGTCGCCGAGCGCGACCGACAGCAGGCTCAGGGCGTCGCCCAGGCTCTGGCGCTCGTCGGCCAGGAAGCCCGCGAGCGAGCCGAGCTGGACGTTGAACTCGCGCACCTGCGCGTCGTTCTCGGCCAGCATGCGCACGAATTCCTGCAGGTTCTTCACCGTGTCGAAGATGTCGGTGCGCGAATCGGAGAGCGTCTTGGCGGCCTTGGACAGCTGGGTGAAGCTGTTGCCGAGCGCCTCGCCGTTGCCGGAGAGGTTCTGCGCGGCGGAGCGCACGAGGTCGTTCACCGCGCCGTCCTTGTTGGCGCCGTTGGGACCCAGGGCCTCGGACAGTTCGGTGATGCTCTTGTACAGCCGGTCGACCTCGACGGGGGTGGCGGTGCGGTCCTTGGGGATGGTGGCCTCGCGGCCCATCTTGGGTCCGCCCTTGTAGGCGGGCGCGAGCTGGATGTAGCGGTCCGAGACCACCGACGGGGTGATCTGGGCGGCCTTGGCGTCGGCGGGCACGTCGTACTTCCGGTCGACCGCCATGACGACCTTCACCTGCTCGCCCTGCGGGGTCACCTCCGTCACGGACCCCACCGGCACGCCGAGGATCCGCACGTCCGAGCCCACGTAGATGCCGACGGACTTGTCGAAGTACGCGGTGATCACGGTGGTGTTGAGCTTGCCGAAGCCCCACCACGCCACCGCCGCGAGCGCCACGGCGACCGCGGCCACGAGGGCGATCAGTTTGGTCCTGGGGCTGCTGTCGCGCACCGCGGTCAGCGGATTGTTCGCCATCCTCAGCCTCCCATCTTGCGGATCGGCGCGCGATCGCCCGGAATCTCGGGCAGGGCGGGCGGAATCAGGTTGGTGATGACCGCGTCGAACCAGCGCCCGGTGCCGAGCACGTTGGCGTACAGACCGTAGAAGGGCGCGGCCAGCTGCAGCGTCTTGGAGATGTTGGCCTGGTTGTCGTTGAGCAGGGTGATGGTCTGCTCGAGGTTGGTCAGCGCCGGGCCGATCTGCGCCTCGTTGTCCGCGACCAGCGCGCTCAGTTCGGCGGCGATGGTCTTTGCGCCGGCGAGCAGCTGCGAGATCGCCTGCTGGCGCACGTTCAGCTCGGCGAGCAGCTGCCCGCCGTTGCCGAGCAGCCGCTCGAACTCGGCGTTGCGGTCCGCCAGCAGCCGCGAGGTCTGCTTGGTGGCGCCGAACAGCTTGCGCAACTGGTCATCTCGCTTGGCCAGCGATTCCGAGAGCCGGGCGACGCCGTCGATGGAAGAGCGGATCTCGGCGGGGGTTCCGGAGAACGCCTCCGAGAGCACCCGCATGCTCTGGGCGAGCTGGGCGGTGTCGGTCTCCTCGAGGTCGGTGGCCGCGTCGCTGAAGGCGTCCACCACGTCGTACGGGGATACCGTGCGCGAGAGCGGGATCGCGTCGTCGGGGTCCGCGGTCTCGCTGCCCTTGGGCTCGACCGCGAGGTACTTCTGCCCGAGCAGGGTCTTGATCTGGATCGAGGCGGTGCTCTCGTTGCCGATCCAGGCGTCCTGGGTGCGGAAGTCGACCAGGACCCGGTCGCCGTCCAGGCGCACGTCCTGCACCTGGCCGACCTTGACGCCGGCGATGCGGACCTCGTTGCCCTTCTTGAGCCCGGCCGCCTCGGAGAACTCGGCGGTGTACTTGGTGCCGGCTCCGATGAGGGGCAGCTTGTCGAGGCTGAAGGCGGACACGGTCACCAGCAGCACCATGGCCAGGCCGAGGCCGCCCATGAAAACGGGGCTGCGCTTTCCGAGTACGACGCGGTCGTCCATCAGCGGCCTCCCTTTCCGTGGCAGCGCGGGGCCGGGTTGGTGTAGACCGGCTGATTGATCGTCGGCATGTGCTGGATCGCCTCGGGGAGGTTCAGCTGCGGCGCGTCCGCGGTGCCCGGACCGGCGACGATGTCGATGCCGCACAGGTAGAACTGGAACCACGAGCCGTAGGAGGCGGCCCGGCCCAGCTTCTCCATCTTGATCGGCAGGTTGGCCAGGCCCTCGTTGACCTCGTCGGACCGGCTGTTGAGGGTGCCGGTCAGTTCGTTCAGGCCCGCGATGGCGCCCTGCAGGTTAGGCCGCACCGGCACGAGCAGGTCGGCGGTGGCCGAGGTCAGGTTGCCGAGCGAGGTCAGCGCCGAGCCGATGACGCCGCGTTCGGCGTTGAGCCCGGTGATGAGCGCCTCGGTGTTGATGATCAGCTGGTTCAGCTGGTCGTCGCGGTTGTTGACCACCTCGAGCACGGCGTTGAGGTTGCGGACGACCTCGCCGATGACCGCGTCCTTGTCGGCGATCTTGTTGGTCAGCGCCGCGGTGTTGCCGACCAGTTCGGTGATGGTGCCGGACTCGCCCTGGAACACCTGAATGATGTTGTAGGACAGCTTGTTCACGTCGTCCGCGGTGAGCGTCTGGAACAGCGGCCGGAAACCGTTGAACAGTTCGGTCAGGTTCAGCGCGGGCCGGGTGCGCTCCAGCGGGATGGTGGCGCCCTTGTTGATCTTGCGACCCTGTTCGCCCGCACCCTGTTCCAGGGCGATGTAGCGCTGCCCCACCAGGTTCCGGTACTTGATCGTGGCGATGGTCGAGGCGGGCAGCGACGAGCGGTCCGACACCTCGAATTCGACGTTGGCCAGGGTCTTGTCGACGATCGACACCTTCGTCACCTTGCCGACCCGGACACCGGCGATACGCACCTCGTCGCCCTTGTTCAGCGACGTCACGTCGGTGAAGCGGGCGTTGAACCTGGTACCGCCGCCGCTGTAGTTGGCGATCGTCAGCGCCAGCACGCCGGTGGCCAGCACGGTCACCACGATGAAGGCGATGAGTTTGGCCAGCGTCGGGCCGAGGCCGCGCAGCAGGTCCTTCATCGAATGCTCACCTCACTGCCGCGGAAGGCCGGGGCCGCGATCCGGGTGATCCAGCCGGGCACCTCGTCCGGCGAGACCCCGTGGGCCGCACCGTAGATCGCGCCCAGGGTCTGCTGCTCGGCCGGCGAACCGGCGATGCTCGGCGCGGCCGGGCCGTACACGCGGTACTGCGGCGAGGCCATCCGGCCGATGTTCTGGTCACCGGGATTGCGGCTGGGCGGCTGATAGGAGCCGTCGTTGGCCGACCCGTTGGTGTACTGGCCCGGGTCCACGGTGAGCGGATACTCCGGGATGCACATCGCGCCGCGCGGATCGAACCAGCGCGGCTCGTCCTGGTTCGGGACGTAGCGCCCGCGCGGGTTGACGATCTCGACGGTCACCCGCGAACCCGGCAGGTCGGTGCCCTTGCCGAACAGCTCGTCGATGCGCGGCTTCATCTGCGCGAAGTTCGCCAGCGCGCAGGTGAACCCGGGCGAGTACTTCGCGAGATCCTCCAGCGCGGGCCGCGCGTCGGCGGCCACGTCGATGATGTTGTCCCGATTGGTGATCAGGAAGTCGGCCAGATCGGACGAGCTCGGCGTCAGCACCGCGAGCATGGTGTCGATCTGCGAACGCTGCTGCACGATCGTGGCATTGGTGGTGCGCAGATTGTCCAGCGCGGACACCAGCTGCGGGGCCGCGTCGGAGTACGTGGCGGCCACCTCGGCGAAGCTGCGCAGATCCTCCTGCAGCGTGGGCAATTCGGTGTTCACCTCGGTGAAGATCTTGTCGAGCCGGTCGATCGTGCGGCCCAGCTCCTCGCCCCGGCCCTGCAGGCCCTGCGAGATCGCGCCGAGGGTGGAGGCCAGGTACTGCGGCGGAATGGCCTGCAGCAGCGGCAGTACGTGATCGAGCAGCTGGCTCACCTCGACGGCGTGGCCGCTGGTGTCCTGGTGCAGGGTCATGCCCTCGGTGAGGTGTCCGCTGGGATCCTCGGGCCACACCAGCTCGACGTAGCGCTCGCCGAAGAGCGTCTTGGGGAGCAGGCGGGCGGTCACGTTGGCCGGAATCTTCTCGGCCATCCCCGGATCGATGGCCAGGTCGAGGGTGACCTGCTTGCCGTCGTAGTCGCTGGAGCGGACCTCGCCGACGTTGACCCCGCGCACCTTCACGTCCGCGTTGCGGGTCAGGGCGTTGCCGACGGTGTCGGTCAGCAGGTCCACGCGGACGGTGTCCACGAACTTCTTGGAGTAGATGGCGGTGGTGGTCCACAGGAACAGCGCGCAGAGCACGAAGAACAGCACACCGAGCGTGCGGGCGCGCAGCTTCGCCGTCGACCGCCAGAACCGCACTCTGTCGGGATTACTCATCCGGCCACCCGCACCGTCGTCGTCGTTCCCCAAATAGCAAGGCTCAAGAAGAAGTCCAGAATATTGATGAGAACGATCGCGGCCCGGACGGCGCGCCCAACGGCCACACCGACTCCCGCCGGACCGCCGGTCGCGTTGAAGCCGTAGTAGCAGTGCACCAGGATGATGACGAAGGCGAAGACGAGCACCTTCAGGAACGAATAGACCACGTCTTCGGGTGGCAGGAACAGGCTGAAGTAGTGGTCGTAGGACCCGCTCGATTGCCCGTTGAAGTAGATCGATATCAGCCGGGACGCGACGTAGGTGCCGAGCAGGCCGACGATGTACAGCGGGATGACCGCCAGGAAGCCGGCGATCACGCGGGTGGTCACCAGGAACGGCACGCCCGGCACGGCCATGACCTCGAGCGCGTCGATCTCCTCGGAGATGCGCATGGCGCCGAGTTGCGCGGTGAAGCCGCAACCGACGGTTGCCGACAGCGCGAGCGCCGCGACCAGCGGCGCCAGTTCACGGGTGTTGATGTAGCCGGTCAGGAAGCCGGTGAGCACGCCGGAGCCGAGCGAATCGAGGGCCTTGAAACCCTGCAGGCCCACTACCACGCCGACCGAGGCCGACATGAAGACGATGACGCCGATGGTGCCGCCGATGATCGCCAGCGCGCCCGAGCCGAAGGTCACCTCGGCCAGCAGCCGCATGACCTCCTTGCGGTAGTGCACGGCGGTCCGCGGGATCCAGGCGATGGCGCGGGCGTAGAAGGACATCTGGTCCCCGGCCCGATCGACCACGGCCACCGGGGCTCTGAGCGCACCGGATACCCGGCGCGCCGACCGGGTGAGAACGGTGGAGCGCTGCGAAACGACCATGGGTCACGCGCCCTTTGCGGGGACGACCTGAAGATAGATCAGGGTGAGGATGAGGTTCAGGAAGAACAACACCAGGAACGTGATCACCACGGACTGGTTCACGGCGTCTCCTACTCCTTTCGGTCCCCCTTTGGGATGCAGACCCTTGTAGGCGGCGATGACGCCCGCCACGAGTCCGAAGATCAACGCCTTGATCTCGCCGATCCAGAGGTCGGGCAGCTGGGCCAGGGCCGAGAACGAGGCGAGGTAGGCGCCGGGCGTGCCGCCCTGCAGACCCACGTTGAAGAAGTAGCCGCCGCAGATGCCGACGACCGCGACCAGGCCGTTCATCAGCAGCGCGACCAGCATCATGCCGAGCACGCGCGGAACCACCAGGCGCTGAATGGGATCGATGCCCAGGACCTCCATGGCGTCGATCTCCTCGCGAATGGTTCGCGAGCCGAGATCGGCCGCCACGGCCGAGCCCGCGGCGCCGGCGATGATCAGCGCGGTCACCACGGGCGCCGCTTGCTGGACCGTCGCCAGCACGCTCGTCGCGCCGGTGAAGGCTTCCGCACCGAGCTGCTTGATGAGCGAGCCGGTTTGCAGAGCCACCACCGCGCCGAACGGGATTGCTACCAGAGCGGCGGGCAGGATCGAGACACTCGCGATGAACCACGACTGCTCGATGAACTCACGCCATTGAAAAGGCCGGCGAAACGTCTTGCGCATGACATCCAGAAGGAGTGCGAAGATGTTGCCGGCCTGGGCGAGACCTGACTCGACGGGGGTGCGTAGTCGCGTCAGGTTTCGGTTCACGCGCCGTATGTTACCCGTTGGTCAGGTTGTGTCGAACCGTAGAGTCGTAGGAGCCCTGGTAGGCGGGAATCACCTGCGTGTCGTGATCGCCGTTCTCCTCCAGGGAGTTGCGGATCGCCTCCTGCGCGGCGGGCGGCAGGGTGTGCAGGATCTGGCGCACGCGCTCGCGGCGACGGCCCACGGCCTGACGCACCGGCATACCCGGCTGCGCCCGCATCTGCGGGATGATGCCCTCGACCTCTTCGGCGCCACCGGCGTGGTGACCGGCGTCGACCATGGCCTGCTCGCGGGCCATCTGCGACTCGTCCTTCTCCTCGGACATGCCGATCGGGCCGATCATGCGGCCGTTGAGGAACTGCTTCACCACCGGCTCGTCCGAGGTCAGCAGCACCTCGCGCGGGCCGAACATGACCAGCTGGCGGCGGAAGAGCATGCCGATGTTGTCCGGCACGATGCGGGCCAGGTTGATGTTGTGCGTGACGATGAGGATCGTCGCGTCGATCTGCGCGTTGATGTCGATCAGCAGCTGCGACAGATAGGTGGTGCGGACCGGGTCCAGACCGGAGTCCGGCTCGTCGACCAGGATGATCTGCGGGTCGAGCACCAGGGCGCGGGCCAGGCCGGCGCGCTTGCGCATACCGCCGGAGATCTCGCCCGGGAGCTTGCCCTCCGCGCCCAGCAGACCGGTGAGCTCGAGCTTCTCCATGACGATCTTCTTGATCTCGGATTCGCTCTTCTTGGTGTGCTCCCGCAGCGGGAAGGCCACGTTGTCGAAGAGGTTCATCGAGCCGAAGAGCGCGCCGTCCTGGAAGAGGACGCCGAAGAGCTTGCGGATCTCGTAGAGCTCCTTGTTGGAGCAGGTGGTGATATCGACGCCATCGATGTAGATGGAGCCGCGCTCGGGGCGCAGCAGGCCGATCAAAGACTTCAGGAAGACGGACTTACCGGTACCGGAGGGGCCGAGCAGCGCGCTGACTTCCCCCGACGGCAGTGTCAGACTGACATCCTGCCAAATTCGCTGGGAACCGAACGACTTGGTGATGCCTTCGGTCCTGACCTCGACGCCCACGCCAACCTCCACAATTTCTCCGACGAGCGCCCTACTGCGGCGCACACGAAATTCTTTGCGCGGTGTGGCGCATCACAGTAGGTCCGGTCACTGTATCGCATACCGCCCGTCCCGGACAGCAGGACCTGACTCGCCGGTAAACCCCATCACGACTCAATCACAACCGCTGTGAGACACGAAAAGAGCGGCATCCCCGCAGGGATACCGCTCTTTCGAAGTACCGGCAAGAATTACTTGACGGAAACCTTGGCGCCGGCCTCTTCGAGCTTGGCCTTGGCGGCCTCGGCGGCCTCCTTGTTGACCTTCTCCAGCAGCGCCTTCGGGGCAGCCTCGACCAGGTCCTTGGCTTCCTTCAGGCCCAGGCCGGAGACGATCTCGCGAACGACCTTGATGACCTGGATCTTCTTGTCGCCGGCGGACTCGATGACGACGTCGAACTCGTCCTGCTCCTCGGCGGCGTCGGCCGGGGCACCGGCAACACCGGCGGCGGCGACGGCGACGGGGGCAGCCGCGGTGACCTCGAACTTGTCCTCGAACGCCTTGACGAACTCGGAGAGCTCGAGCAGGGTCATGGAACCGAAGGTTTCGAGCAGCTCTTCAACGTTGGCCATTGAATTCTTCCTTTCGATGGTTTCGGCAGCGCGTCAGCGACGCCGAAAAGGTTTGTGGGTGAGACTTATTCGGCAGCGGCCGGAGCTTCGGCGGCGGGAGCGGCAGCGCCACCCTCGTTCGCCTTCTTCTCCTCGAGCGCCGCGAACAGGCGAGCAAGCTGGTTGCCGGGCGCGGCGAACAGACCCGCGGCCTTGGACAGGTTGCCCTTCATGGCGCCGGCCAGCTTGGCCAGCAGGACCTCGCGGGACTCCAGGTCGGCGATCCGCTCAACTTCGGCCACGGACAGCGCGACGCCGTCCATGTAGCCGCCCTTGATGATCAGCGCCTTGTTGTCCTTGGCGAAAGCCTTGAGCGCCTTCGCGGCTTCGACCGGCTCACCCTTGATGAAGGTGATGGCGGTCGGACCGACGAACAAGTCATCCAGGCCTTCGACGCCCGCCTCGGCGGCCGCACGCTTGACCAGGGTGTTCTTGGCGACGGAGTAGGTGGCGTCCGCGCCCAGTGCCCGACGCAGCTGCGTGATCTTGCTGACCGACAGTCCACGGTATTCCGTGACAACGGTGGCAGTGGAGCTCTTGAACTGCTCCGCGATCTCCGCGACCGCGGTGACCTTCTCGGTGGTTGCCATACTTCGCCTCCTCTCTGGATGGTCGGTTCGTAGTTGCACTACCGACACCGCCAGGGGCCAGCGATAAAGCAAACGCCCCGCGGACGCAGAGGTCCCGGGGCGTGAAAGAAACTCGTGGCGGGCGAACCCGTACGGCTTCCCAACCTCGGCTCTCCCTGCGTGGGCCGCCAGCAGTAACGCTGGACCTTCGACTGCCCGGGGGCAGCAACCAACGGTCTTCGGTAGAACGATTGGGTGATCACCGAACTGGCCGGTGACCGTGGACCAGAATAGCGGATGTCTATCCATCCACCAAAACGGGGTCCGGACGGGGCGCGCGGCCGGCGCGACGGGTCACCATCGCGGCCATGCGCGCAAGCCGGTGAAAGTGACGTGCTTCACTTTCGATCGGCAACCAATATCATCGGCGAATCATCTTCACGGAGGTTTTCCCGATGACGACAATAATCACCAAAACCCTTGCCGCAGCGTCCATTTCCGCCGCCCTGTGCGGTGTCGCCGCCGTTCCCGCACTGGCCGCCCCCGCCGTCTCCCCCGCCCCGATCGCCGACTCCGGTTCGCTGGGCTCCGGGTCGAGCACCGAGTCCGCCCGCGGCATCGCAGCCTGGCCGGTCGGCCTGCTCTTCACCGTGCTGTGCGGCGCCGACGAGACCAAAGGCCCACTGTGCCAGGTCCTCTACGCGATCGGCACCGGCATCACCGGCAGCGGCGACTGAGCCAACAGCATGAAAGCCAAAGGGCCGGTACAGGTTTCCCTGTACCGGCCCTTCGCTACGTAATGCGGTATTTCGCGAGAGTCGGGGTAACTCCTGGGGCACGCCCAGAATGGTTTACCCACCTGACCGCTGCCACGCGTCCGCGACCGGCGACGGCTCTCAGCCGTGCGCTGAAGTCGCGGGGAGGCGGGCTAGTCTTCTTCGGCGAAGTTGCGGGTGCGGTTCGGATCCACCGGGATGCCCGGTCCGGTGTTCGTCGAGAACGTCACCTTCTTGACGTAGCGGCCCTTCGCGGTGGAGGGCTTGACGCGCAGGATCTCATCGAAAGCGGCGCCGTAGTTCTCGGCCAGCTTCTTCTCGTCGAAGGACGCCTTGCCGATGACGAAGTGCAGGTTGGCCTGCTTGTCGACGCGGAAGTTGATCTTGCCGCCCTTGATGTCCTGAACAGCCTTGGTCACATCGGGGGTGACGGTGCCGGTCTTGGGGTTCGGCATCAGGCCACGGGGGCCCAGCACGCGCGCGATACGACCGACCTTGGCCATCTGGTCCGGGGTCGCGATGGCGGCGTCGAACTCCAGCCAGCCACCCTGGATGCGCTCGATCAGATCCTCGGCGCCCACGGCGTCGGCGCCGGCGGCCTCGGCCTCGGCGGCCTTGTCGCCGACGGCGAAGACGATGACGCGAGCGGTCTTACCGGTGCCGTGCGGCAGGTTGACGGTGCCGCGGACCATCTGGTCGGCCTTGCGGGGATCGACACCCAGGCGGACGGCGACCTCGACGGTGGCGTCGGTCTTGGTGGTGGCGGTCTCCTTCGCCAGACGCACCGCGGCCAGCGGGGCGTACAGCGACGACTTGTCGACCTTGGCGGCCTGCTCGAGATAAGCCTTGCTTCGTTTTGCCATGTTGTTCTGTCCTGTTCGTAAGTTCAGACGTGGTTGTCGGGCCTGGCCGGCCCTCCCACGGGAAAGTGCTGCCGCGCGCCGGAGCGCGAGCGCCTACTCCGCGACGGTGATACCCATCGAGCGAGCGGTGCCGGCGATGATCTTGGCGGCCTGATCGATGTCGTTGGCGTTCAGATCCTCGGCCTTGGTCTTGGCGATCTCACGGATCTGGTCCATGGTGACCTGGGCGACCTTGTTGCGGTGCGGCTCGGCCGAACCCTTCTGCACGCCGGCGGCCTTGAGCAGCAGCTGCGAAGCAGGCGGGGTCTTCAGCTTGAAGTCGAACGAGCGGTCCTCGTAGACCGTGATCTCGACCGGGATGATGTTGCCGCGCTGCGACTCGGTCGCCGCGTTGTAGGCCTTGCAGAACTCCATGATGTTGACGCCGTGCTGACCCAGCGCGGGGCCGACGGGCGGAGCCGGGTTGGCAGCACCGGCCTTGATCTGGAGCTTGATGAGCCCAGATACCTTCTTCTTCTTCGGGGGCATCTCGTATTCCTTGGTTTAGGGGCAGGTGGACACCCTGGGGTATTCCTCTGCCCTCGCACATGGTCATGCCTTACGGGAAAACCCGTAAGCCTGCTCCGGGATCGCGCCCGGGCATGCCTGACCGTGGAAAGACAGCCAGACCCCAGACGCAACCCGGAAAGTCTAGTCGCAGGTGTTATCGGGGGCCGAACCGGCCCCCGAGCCAACTAGATCTTGGCGACCTGAGTGAACGCCAGCTCGACCGGGGTCTCGCGACCGAAGATCGACACCAGCACCTTGAGCTTCTGCTGCTCGGCGTTGATCTCGGAGATGCTGGCGGGCAGCGTGGCGAACGGGCCGTCCATGACGGTGACGGACTCGCCGACCTCGAAGTCGACGTCGATCGTCGGCTTGATGACCGGGGTCTCGCCGGACTCGCCCGCGGTGGCGGCGGCGGTGGTGGCCGCGGCCTTCTTCTGCTGCGCGGCCGGGACCAGGAACTTCACCACGTCGTCGATGGACAGCGGCGACGGGCGCGAGGTCGCGCCGACGAAACCGGTGACGCCGGGGGTGTTGCGGACCGCGCCCCAGGACTCGTCGTTCAGTTCCATGCGGACCAGGATGTAGCCCGGCAGCACCTTGCGGTTGACGTTCTTGCGCTGGCCGTTCTTGATCTCGGTGACCTCTTCGGTCGGCACCTCGACCTGGAAGATGTAGTCCTCGAGACCGAGGTTCTGCACGCGGGTCTCGAGATTGGTCTTCACCTTGTTCTCGTAGCCGGCGTAGGAGTGGATGACGTACCAGTCACCGGGGGCGCGGCGCAGCGCGGCCTTCATCTCGGCGACGGGATCGGCGGGCTCGGCATCGATGGGAGCGGCGAGTTCTTCGGCGGTCGGCGCAGTGGTTTCCTCCGCGTCGGCGGGGTCGTCGAACTCCTCGACGTCGGTGGCCTCGACCACTTCGTCGACCTGGAATTCGTCGGTTGTGCCGTTCTCCGGGGTGCTCACTGGGGCACTCGCTTCCTTATCGTCACGTAATCCTGTGCGCGCCGGGGGTAACCCGGCGGATGGGTTCCCGCCCCCGCCTCTGCTCGGGGGCCGGTCACCCGGCGCCGACGGCCAACGCGGAAGGGTGCCGCTAGCCGAACAGCCAGTCGACGCCCTTGATGAACGCGATATCCATCCCGTAGATGAACGCGACCATGAAAACCACGAACACCAGAACAACGGTCGTATAGGTGACCATCTGCTTGCGGTTCGGCCAAATGACCTTGCGCAGTTCCGAGATGACTTCCTTCAGGAACTTCACCAGGCGCTTGAACGGATTGCCCGCCCCGCCACCGGCTTTGCCGGAATCCTTGGTGGCCTTGGCCGAAGGCCGATCGATAGTCGCGACCGATGCCGTTGACGACGTCGCGGTCCGAGTCCGCCGGGCGGAACGCTTTCCGCTCGGACGAGCCACCGCGGCGGTGTCATCGCCATCTTCGTGGCGAGTGTCCCGCTCGTCGCTCACGTCGATCCTCTCTCGTCAGCTTGGCAATAGGGCAGGGGCGACAGGACTTGAACCTGCAACCTGCGGTTTTGGAGACCGCTGCTCTGCCAATTGAGCTACGCCCCTTCGGTGGAACGCAGGGCAGTCCGCTGCCGGACTCCGCTTGTTCCTCCACAGTACTTATTCAATTGTCATTTCCGGGCCTTCACACAACATACGCGCCGCTCCTCGGAGCGGCGCGCATCGGCTGGTGACCCCAGATTCCCGAGTCTACGTTACCTCACGCAGCAATCGCCAATCGGGGGTCGACGCCCTTCCTCAGCCGAGCTGCACCGTTGCGGTGGCGCGGCCGAAGATCTTGCGGCCCTCGGACTTGGCGACGATGGCCACCACGGCGGTGCGGGTTTCCGGATCCACCGACTTGACCTTGCCGGTGTATTCGATCTCCGCGGCGCGGTCGGCGGGCACGTACACCGGGCTGGTGAAGCGCACGTTGTATTCCTTGACCGCGCCCGGGTCGCGCAGCCACGAGGTGACGAAGCCGCCACCCAGGCCCATGGTCAGCATGCCGTGTGCGACAACGTTTTCCAGGCCGACCATCTTCACGACGTCGTCGCTCCAGTGGATCGGGTTGGCATCACCGGAGACGCCGGCGTAGTTCACCAGATCGCCGCGGGTCAGGCGGACCACGCGGGTCGGCAGCAGATCTCCGGCGGCGACGTCCTCGAAACGCAGGGCGTGCTTGCCCGCGACCACGGCGCCGGTGGCGACGAACGGCTCGGGCTGGGCGCTGATCTCGGCCGAGGCGCGCACGCCCGCCGGACCGTCGTCCGGGCCGACGCCGTGCATGAGCACGTTGCGCACGGCGTCACCGATATTGGGATCGATGTCACCGCCGCTGCGGCCGATGAGGGTGGTGTAGGTGGTGAGCACCAGTTCGTCGTTCTGCGCGACGACGTCGTTCTTGGTGACGATGATGTCGCCGCCGAAGGCCTGCCGGAACGAGTGCAGGTAGACGATGCAGGTCAACTGGTCGCCGGCCTTGATGGGCCGGTGGAACTCCAGGATCTGATCGGTCTGCATGATCTGGCTCAGGTCGTAGCCGGTGACGATCTGCTCGAAGAGCTTGCGCTGGGCCAGGATTCCGACCAGGGAGATGAAGCTGAGCGGGGCGACCAGGCCGTCGTAGCCGTGCTCCCGGGCGGCGTCCTCGTCCCAGTGCACCGGGTGGTAGTCCTGCACGGCGCGGGCGTACTCACGCACCTTCTCGCGGCCGACCTCGTAGTAGTCCTCCACGCGGTAGTGGTGGCCGACCATGGAGGCGGCGTGCGTAGCGGGGTCGAAGGCCTCGCTGAGTTCGGTCATGTCGACCTCGGTGTCAATCGTCACGGCAGGAAGTCCCTATCTGATCCCGTCGGGGATCGGGCGGAGCGCTGAACCACCGGTATATACACCAAGTGCCGGACGGTGTGCCACTGTCCCTTTGTATGGGGGACGAAGCAGCGACGCCGATCCGGCACTTCTTCCACGCGGTAGAACGCGCGCGGGGTTGAGTTAGCGAGACTCGCGGTGAGCCCGGTGGGTACCGCAGTTCGGGCAGAACTTCTTGAGTTCCAGACGATCCGGGTCGTTACGCCGGTTTTTCTTGGTGATGTAGTTGCGGTGCTTGCACTGCTCACAGGCCAAGGTGATCTTCGGCCGGATATCAGTGGACTTCGCGGCCACGATGCGCCCTCTTTCCGTTTATCAGTATGGGTAGCGATGGCCGGACTTGAACCGGCGACACAACGATTATGAGTCGTTTGCTCTACCAACTGAGCTACACCGCCATGCGAGGATTCGCGGCGGAAGACTCAGCCCGGTCCATCGAACTGGATGCCGAGTCGGTCACCACCGGCAATCCGGCGAGCCCCCTAACGGAATCGAACCGTTGACCTTTTCCTTACCATGGAAACGCTCTGCCGACTGAGCTAAGGGGGCATGTCTGCTCGGCTCCGGCTTTTCGCCGGGGCGCTGAAGACTTGAACGAGATTACACAACACTTCGGGTAGACCACAAACCGTGTGGTCAGAGCGGGTTTTCGCGCGGTTTTCGGTGGATGTCCGCGGTGCGGATCCGGGTGCGGCCGGGATGGGTGCCCGGGCCCAGTCTCCCGGCGCCGGAACCGGCCGGCGCGGCCGTCCCCGAACGCACGAAACCCCCCGTGACTCGGAAGTCGCGGGGGGTTCCTGTGTGGCAGATGTAGGATTCGAACCTACGTAGGCTTTCGCCGACGGATTTACAGTCCGCTCCCATTGGCCGCTCGGGCAATCTGCCTTGGGTTACGCCTTGCAGCGCGGTGACGAGAATACATCGAACCCCCGCCTCGAATGCAAACCGGCTGGCTAACGCGGTGTCGGACGGACTACCTTCGGCGAGCAAGTCCCCAAACTTCCGATCTCGGACAGGAGCACAGGCGTGGCCGATTCGTCGTTCGATGTTGTCAGCAAGATCGACCGTCAGGAGGTGGACAACGCGTTGAACATCGCGGCCAAGGAGCTGGCCACGCGGTACGACTTCCGCGGAGTCAACGCGAGCATCGAATGGTCGGGTGAGGAGAAGATCATCCTCACCGCGGACTCCGAGGACCGCGTCAAGGCGGCGCTGGATGTGTTCAAGGAGAAGCTGATTCGCCGCGACATCTCCATGAAGGCGTTCGACGCCGGCGATCCGCAGGCCTCGGGCAAGGTGTACAAAATCACAGGCACCCTGGTGCAGGGCATCAGCACCGAGAACGCCAAGAAGATCGCGAAGAAGATTCGCGACGAGGGCCCCAAGGGCGCCAAGGCGCAGATTCAGGGCGAGGAACTGCGCGTCAGCAGCAAGAGCCGCGACGATCTGCAGGCGATCATCTCGCTGTTGAAGAACAGCGATTTCGAGGTCGCGCTGCAATTCGTGAATTACCGGTAAAGCGTCGACCGGGGTTTACCTGGGTCCGCGGGCAGTCGCCCGCGGACCCTTTTCGCGTGTCAGTACTCGCGGGGGCCGCGCGCGGCGTCCGGGCCGCCCGCCATGTCCTCCAGCCGCTCGATGCGCTCGGCCATCGGCGGGTGGGTGGAGAACCAGCGCGCCATGCGGTCGCCGGCGCGGAAAGGATTGGCGATCATCAGGTGCGACTGGGCGGTGAGCTGCGGCTCGGCGGGCAGCGGGGCGGCTTCCACCCCGCGTTCGAGCTTGCGCAGCGCCGACGCCAGCGCCAGCGGATCACCGGTGAGGGCCGCGCCGTCGGCGTCGGCCTGATATTCGCGCGATCGCGACACGGCGAGTTTGATCAGCGTCGCCGCGATCGGCCCGAGTAGCGAAACCAGCAGTACGCCAATGACATTCGAACCGCCGTTGCGATTGCCGCCGAACGCGCTCGCGAAGAACGCGAGATTGGCCAGACCCGAGATGACCGCGGCCAGGGTGCCCGCCACCGACGAGATCAGAATGTCGCGGTTGTACACGTGCGAGAGTTCGTGGCCCAGGACCGCGCGCAATTCGCGTTCGTCCAGGATCTGCAGAATGCCGGTGGTGCAGCACACCGCGGCGTGCCGGGGATTGCGGCCGGTGGCGAACGCGTTGGGGGCATTGGTGGGGCTGATGTACAGCCGCGGCATGGGTTGCCTTGCCGTCGTGGCCAATTCGCGCACGATCCGATACATGACCGGCGCTTCGAGTTCGCTCACCGGTTGCGCGTGCATGGCCTTGAGCGCCAGTTTGTCGCTGTTGAAATAGGCGTAGGCGTTCATAGCGACCGCCAGCGCCACCGACAGCCACAGAATCGTCGGATTACGGAACATCGCGCCCGCGAAGACGATCAGGGCGGACATGCCCACCAGCAGGCCGAACGTCTTCACGCCATTAGCAACACCGTGACCGTGCATAGCCGCCTCTCCGCGCGTCCGGACCCCCGTTTCGCCGTATTACACCAGGTCAACGATACAAGCAGGGGCGGAGTTCCCCGCTCAGCCGACCCGCTCGATCGTGTAACGGACCAGGCGCTCGAGGGCCTCGTTCGCCGGGCCGCCGGGCAGCGCCGACAGTTCGGCGTGCGCGATGTCGGCGTAGCCCTGCAGCTTCTCCTTGGCCAGCACCATGCCGCGCGACCGGGACAGCAGGTCCAGGGCCTCCTCCACCTCGCCGTCGGTCTCCAGCGGGCGTGCCAGCAGTTTGCGCAGGCGATCGCCCTCGCTGCCCTCGTCACGCAGGGCGTAGAGCACGGGCAGGGTGTGCACGCCCTCGCGCAGGTCGGTGCCCGGGGTCTTGCCCGACTGCTCGGACACCGAGGAGATGTCGATGATGTCGTCGGAGATCTGGAAGGCGGTGCCGACCGCGTCGCCGAGCCGCGCCAGGCGCTCGACGTGATCGAGGTCCGCGCCGGAGAAGGTGCCGCCGAAACGACCGGAGGCGGCGATCAGCGACCCGGTCTTCTCCCACACCACGCGCAGGTAGTGCTCGACCGGATCCTGAGACTGCTTGGCGCCGATGGTTTCCCGCATCTGGCCGGTGACCAGTTCGGCGAAGGTCTCGGCGATGATGCGCACCGCGTCCGGGCCGAGCGTGGAGACCAGGCGCGAGGCGTGCGCGAACAGGTAGTCCCCGGCCAGGATGGCGACGCTGTTGCCCCAGCGGGAGTTGACGCTGGGCGCCCCGCGCCGCATGGGGGCCTCGTCCATGACGTCGTCGTGGTAGAGGGTGGCCAGGTGCACGAGTTCGACGACCGTGCCCGCGGTGATCAGGTCCGGGCTGGTGGGGTTGGGTCCCAGCTGGCCGGTGAGGATGGTGAACAGCGGCCGGAAACGCTTGCCGCCGGCCTTGGCCAGGTGCAGCGCGGCCTCCTGCAGGAAGTCCTCGCCGTCGGACAGCTCGGTGATCAGCAGGTCCTCGACTTCTTCGAGGCCCTTCTTCACCGTCGCCGCGAGCTCGGGATCGACGAGATCCACCCCCGCCACCACCGTGCTCTCATCGCTCACAGCCGATGCGCTCATTTCATCTCCCAGTGCCGCGTCCGACCCCACGCCAAAGAACCTAGCGTGTGGCCACCAACCCCCCAATGAACACCACCGTAGTGGGACGGAACCAACAGTGTTTTCGGCGTCCGCTCCGCCCCGGCGTTTCGCGGTGTTTATTTGCCTCCGCTTCGCTCCGGCTGTTCGCGGCCCTCGTAACCCGGTTCTTCCCTCCAGTGTCTGATTTGCCTCCGCTTCGCTCCGGCTGTTCGCGGCCCTCGTAACCCGGTTCTTCCCTCCCTCCGCTCCTCCGCTTCGCTCCCCCGCTCCACTCAGTCCAGAACCGGGCGGGCCGCGAACCACCGGGCGGGGTCTATGGGCGGGGGTCTATGGGCGGGGGTCTATGGGCGGGTGGCCTGTGACGGATATCCGCGTCGACAGCGCTCGGCGGGTGCTGCGAGTATGGGCGGCATGGGTTCACCGGATGCCGCCCCCGTGCCGGGGCATGACTCGGATTTGCTGCCCGCGCACGCGGATGTGCTGGTCGTGGGGGCAGGGCCGGCGGGATCGGCGGCCGCGGCGTGGGCCGCGCGGGCCGGACGCGATGTGCTGCTGACGGATTCGGCGGTGTTCCCGCGTGACAAGACGTGCGGGGACGGGCTGACGCCGCGGGCCACCGCCGAGCTCGAGCATCTGGGGCTCGGGGACTGGGTGCGCACGCACACGGTCAACCGCGGACTGCGCATGGCGGGCTTCGGGCGCGAGGCGCTCCTGCCGTGGCCGGACGGCTCCTTCCCGCGGTACGGAAGCGCGGTTCCGCGAACGGAACTCGACGACAAGCTGCGCGAGACCGCCGTGAAGTCCGGCGCCCGCATGGTCGACGGGGCCAAGGTCGTGGAGGTCGCGCGGGACGGCGACCGTGTCACCGGGGTGAGCATCAAGACCGACGCGGGGCTGCGGGCGGTGTCCTGCCGGGTGCTGGTGGTGGCCGACGGCGTGCGCTCGCCGGTCGGAAAGCTGCTGGGGCGCACCTGGCATCGCGAGTACGCGTACGGCACCGCGGCGCGCGCCTACATCAAATCCGAGCGCAGCGACGATCCCTGGATCACCTCGCATCTGGAACTGCGCGACGCCGACGGCGCGCTGGTGCCGGGCTACGGCTGGGTCTTCCCGCTCGGCAACGGCGAGGTCAACATCGGTGTCGGGTCGCTGGCGACCGAACGCCGGCCCTCGCACATCGCCCTGAAACCGCTGCTGCAGCACTATGTTTCCGAACGCCGCGCGGAGTGGGGCTTCGAAGGCGAAGCGCGCGCGGTGGCTTCGGCGCTGCTGCCCATGGGCGGCGCGGTATCCCATGTCGCCGGGCGCAACTGGGCCCTGGTCGGCGATGCCGCGGGCTGTGTGAATCCGCTGAACGGCGAGGGTATCGATTACGGCCTCGAGGGCGGGCACATGCTGGCCGACCTGCTCGACGAGCCCGATCTCACCACGATCTGGCCGGAGCTGTTGCGCGCCAGGTACGGCCGCACCTATTCGGTGGCGCGGCGGCTGGCCGCTTTGGCCACGCACCCGCGCACGGTGCCGCTCGGCGGTCCCCCGATGATGCGGTCGAAGCTCTTGCAGCGCACCGCGGTTCGCGTCATGGGCAACCTCGTCACCGACGAGGATCTGGATCTGACGGCCAAGCTGTGGCGGGGCGCGGGCCGCGCGTCCATGCGCCTGGACAAGCTCGCGCCGTTCTCCTGAGTCTTAATCGTCCCGTGGACGTGGGTGACCACGTCCACGGGATGCGGGCGGTTATCGATCAATCAGGGAAAGGGCTCACGCGTTCTGCGACGCGAACCATTCCTCGACGGACTTGCGCTCACTGTTCATGACGCGCTCGAGCAGGCTCTCCACCAGCGGTTCGATGGCGCCGCCGACCAGCGGGACCTTGACGTCGATGGTGCCCGCCGCCTCGATCTCGGAACCTTCGGCGGTGGGGCGCAATTCGAACGTGCCCGCCATTTCGGTGGTGATGCCGCCGGAGGCCCCGGCGAAGGTGCCCTTGGCGACGTCGCCCTCCAGCGGGCCCCAGGTGTCGGTGCGCTCGAGCACCAGGTCGCTCTTGAGCACCTTCTTGACCAGGCCGGGGATCTTGTCCTCGGGCGCCTTCTCGGTCATGCGGATGGTGATGGTGCCGGGGCCGTCCGGGTGGGTCAGCTCCAGGGTGGCGGTGGCGGCGCCGGCGAATCGCGAGTGCCACATCTCGTCGTTGGTCAGTGCCCGGTGAAGCTCTTCTACCGGAACGCTGTACTGCACGGTGAAGCTGAATTTACGGGACATGGCGGCAAGGGTAGCCCGGCCATGGAATAGCCTGGTGAAGTGTCGGAAACCAGCCAGTCTGATAGCCGCGCTACCCGGCTGCGACGTGCCCGCAAGGTGGTGGTGATCCTCGCGATCGCCGTGAGCGTGCTGTCGGCGCTGCTGGTGCTGGCGGCCTGGCGCAACGATCACCTCATCGGCTCCGACAGGGGCGTGACCAGCGGCGAAGTCATCGAGGCCGGACGCCTGCGGTCGGCGATCAGCTTCGTCACACCCGATGGGGTGACGCACAATCCGAAGCTGGGCGTGCTCTACCCGACCAAGCTCACCAAGGGCGAACGCATCAATGTGGAGTATCAGCGCAGTGATCCGGACCTGGTCCGGGTGGCGGGTCGCGACGCGCGTGTCGCGGTCATCCCGGCGCTGTCGGTGATCGTGGTGACGTGGGCGCTGGCGCTGCCGCTGCTGTGGGCGCTGGGATCGCCGCCCGCGCAGTGGATCGCGACCATCGGCGGGCGCTATCGCCGGCTCACCCGCCGCCGCGCCGACGCCTGAACCGGCCCCGGAACACACCCGCCACCGCCCGGACGCCGCCACCGCGCGGACGGCTGCCGCGCGCCGCCACCGCGACGGCTAGGGTGCGAGGGTGGCGAAAACAGAGCGGCGGGAATCGGTTCGGGCCTCGTTGGACAAGCAGCCGCACGAGGTCGCGTCGATGTTCGACGGGGTCGCGAAGCGGTACGACCTCACCAACACGGTGATCTCCGGCGGTCAGGACCGCTACTGGCGATGGGCGACGCGCAAGGCGCTGGCGCTGCGCCCGGGCGAGCGCCTGCTGGATCTGGCGGCGGGCACCGGTGTTTCGACCCTCGAGCTCAGCAAGTCCGGCGCCTGGTGCGTGGCCGCCGACTTCTCCCAGGGCATGCTCGCGGCGGGCCGCTTCCGCAATGTGCCGATGGTCGCCGGGGACGCCATGGCGCTGCCGTTCGCGGACGAGTCCTTCGACGCCGTCACCATCTCGTACGGCCTGCGCAATGTCGCGGATCCCGATCTGGCGCTGCGCGAGATGCTGCGCGTGACCAAGCCCGGCGGGCGGCTGGTGGTGGCCGAGTTCTCGACCCCGACCTTCGGGCCGTTCCGGACGATCTACATGGAATACCTGATGAAGGCGCTGCCCGCGGTCGCCAAGCGGGTCTCCAGCAATCCCGACGCGTACGTGTACCTGGCCGAGTCGATCCGGGCCTGGCCGACGCAGTCGCAGCTCGCGCTGCGCATCGCCGACGCGGGCTGGTCCCAGGTGAAATGGCGCAATCTCAGCGGCGGCGCGGTGGCGCTGCACCGCGGGTACAAACTCGGCTGAGCCGCCCCGGCTACCGCCCGGCGGCTACCGGGTAGCAGCAACCGGCCCGCGTGACGCCGGCGGAGACGCATGTCACAGCGGGTTTCCAGCTCCTCACCGCCGTGTCGGAGCGCTGTGAGGAAATTTGTGATCTGCCGATAACGTCCGGTAAATCCACCGCAATCGGGGCTCGCGACACTCGAAGGCATGCCCGAGCCCACGACGCCGCCCGCCACGAGCACCCGGACCGCGTGCTCGTACTGCGGCGTCGGCTGCGGCATCACCGTGCAGACCCGGCCCGACGCCGCGGGCGCGCCGGTCATCGCCAAGGTCAGCGGGGACAAACTGCACCCGGTCAACGCCGGGCGGCTGTGCACCAAAGGCTCGACGCACGCCGAGCTGATGCGGGCCGACGGCCGGATGACCACCGCCCACCTGCGGCCCGAGCGCGGCGGCGCGCCGGTGCCGGTCGAGGTCGACGCGGCCGTGCGCGAGGCCGCCGATCGGCTGCGCGTGATCCTGGACACGCACGGCCCGGACGCGGTGTCGTTCTACGTCTCCGGGCAGATGTCCCTGGAAGCCCAGTACCTGGCGACCAAGCTCGCCAAGGGGCACGTGCGCACCGTGCACATGGAGGCCAATTCGCGGCTCTGCATGGCCAGCGCCGCCACCGGCTACAAACAGTCCCTGGGCGCGGACGGCCCGCCCGGCTCCTACGACGATCTCGACCACGCGGACCTGTTCTTCGTCATCGGCGCGAACATGGCCGACTGCCACCCGATTCTGTTCCTGCGCATGGCCGATCGACTCAAGGCCGGCGCCAAGCTCATCGTGGTGGATCCGCGGCGCACCGACACCGCCGCCCGTGCCGACCTGTTCCTGCAGGTCAAGCCCGGAACGGATCTGGCGCTGCTGAACGGGCTGCTGCACCTGCTCGTCGAGAACGGCGACATCGACCGCGAATTCATCGCCGCGCACACCGAGGGCTGGGAGGCGATGCCGGAGTTCCTGGCCGGGTACGCCCCCGACCTGGTCGCGACCATCACCGGGGTGCCCGAGGCCGATATCCGTACCGCCGCCGCCATGATCGGCGCCGCGGGCGAGTGGATGTCGTTGTGGACCATGGGAATCAACCAGTCCACGCACGGCACCTGGGCCACCAACGCCATCTGCAATCTGCACCTGGCCACCGGCGCCATCGCGCGCACCGGCAGCGGGCCGTTCTCGCTCACCGGGCAGCCGAACGCCATGGGCGGGCGCGAAATGGGGTACATGGGACCGGGATTGCCGGGTCAGCGCAGCGTGCTGGCGGCGGCGGACCGGGCCTTCGTGGAGAACGCCTGGGACCTCGAACCCGGCGCCCTGCGCGACACCGGCGGACCCGGAACCATCGAGATGTTCCGCGGGCTGGCCGACGGCGACATCAAGGCGTGCTGGATCATCTGCTCCAATCCCGTTGCCACGGTGGCCAATCGAAAGAACGTGATCGCGGGCCTGGAGGCGGCCGAACTCGTCATCGCGCAGGACGTGTACACCGACACCGCGACCAACGCCTACGCGGACGTGCTGCTGCCGGCCACGCTGTGGGCGGAATCCGATGCGGTCATGGTGAATTCGGAACGCAGCCTCACGCTGCTGCGGCAGTCGGTGCCGCCGGCGGGCGCGGCGCGCCCGGACTGGCAGCTCATCGCCCAGGTCGCCACCGCCATGGGCTTCCCCGGATTCGACTACGCCTCCAGCGCCGAGATCTTCGAGGAGATCCGGCGGTTCGCCAACCCGGCGACCGGCTACGACCTGCGCGGCATCAGCTACGAGGCGCTGGCCGAGGGGCCCATGCAGTGGCCGTGCCCCGATCCGGCGCAGCGCCGCAACCCCGTTCGCTATCGCAACGACGGCGTCAGCCAGACCCTGTTCACCGACGCGGACGGGAACACCCCGGACCTGGCCTTCGCGACCCCGTCCCGCCGGGCCGTGTTCTGGCCGCGCCCGCACCTGCTGCCCGCCGAGATGCCCGACGCCGACCACCCGTTCGTGCTCAATACCGGTCGCCTGCAACATCAGTGGCACACGATGACCAAGACCGGGAAGGTCGGCAAGCTGCTCAAGCTCAACGGCGCGCCGTTCGTGGAGGTGCATCCCGAGGATGCCGCCGCACTGGACGTGCGCGCCGGGGATCAGCTCGAGATCACCTCGCGCCGGGGCCGCGCGGTGCTGCCGGTGCGGGTGAGTGACCGCGTCCTGCCCGGCTCGTGCTTCGCGCCGTTCCACTGGAACGACGAGCACGGGGAGTACCTGACCATCAACGCCGTCACCAACGACGCCGTCGACCCGGCCTCGCTCCAGCCGGAGTTCAAGGCGTGCGCGGTGCGCCTGCGCAAGGTCGCGGCGATGTCGGCCGCGACGCCGCAGGCGCCGGACAGCGCGGCGGGGCCGAACGGAACCGACTCCCGTGCACGCGGCGTCGCGGGAGATTCCACCGGCGGCGCGCGAGAGTTCCACACCACCGCGCAGGGTGCCGATGGAGGTCCGAACGGAGTCTTCAACGGGCCGAACGGAGTTCCAGGAGGTCCGGAAGGAACTTCCGGCGGTCCAGGCGGATTCGCGCATGGCCACGATGCCGCACAGGTTTCCGGCAACGCCGGGGGCAGTCCGAACGGAGTGGCAGGTGGTCCGAACGGAGCCTCCAGCGGTCCGAACGGGATAGCCGGCGGCCCCGGAGGCTTCGCGGGCAATTCGTCCGGCGCCGTGGGTGGTTCGTTCGGGGCGGTCGCGGGACAGGAGGGCGGGATGCATCCTTTGTCGATCATGCTCGGGCTGGAGGGAGCCACCGCGCCGATGTTGAGCGAGGTCGAGCGCATCTACGTGGGCGGATACCTGGCGGCGCTGCAGACGCTGCCGGTGGCCGGGGTGCCGGTGCTGCCCGAGACCGCGCCGGTCTCGCGGGGCAGCCGCGCCTGGATCGACGGACTGCTCGCAGGAATGTACTCCCGTGGCGCGCAGGGTGTTTCGGGTGTCGCACTGTCCGACTCGGGTAGCGATTACTCAGCGCAGGCGAGCGGGACGGAGCACGGCGGGTCGGGCCAGGGGGACGCGGGCTTCGGGGCGGCCGCACCCGTGCGCACGGTGACCATCCTCTGGGCCTCGCAGACCGGAACGGCCGAGGAACTGGCCGCGACCGTCGCCACCCGGCTCGCGGACAGCGGGCTCGCGCCCCGGCTCCTGGACATGGACTCGGCCGAACTGAGCGACCTGACCGGAGACGTGCTCGTGGTCAGCAGCACCTTCGGCGACGGCGGGCCGCCGGACAACGGCACCGACTTCTGGGAGCGGCTCAGCGACAGCGCGATTCGGCTGACCGGCGTGCGCTACGCGGTCTTCGCGCTCGGCGACTCCTCCTACGACGACTTCTGCGGACACGGCCGCAAGCTCGACGAACTGCTCGACCGGCGCGGCGCGACACGGCTGCTCCCCCGCGTCGACAGCGAGCCCGACCACGACGATGCTTCCGAGGGATGGATCGCGGAGATCACCGCTGTGCTGCTGGCGAGCGCGTCGGGCGGGAACGCGCACGGCGACGGCGGGTCCCAGCCGGGCGCCGAGGGCGGTCCCGGCACGGCGGGCGGTCCCGGTGACGCGGGTGCGACGGGGTTCGCGACCGGCGATCCCGACCGCGCGGGCGGGGCCGGGTTCGGAGCGAACCGCTCGCCGATGGGCGGTGCGGATTACTCCGGTGCGGGCGGCGGGCGGTCCGGCGGTGCCGGCCCGGCGGGCATCGGCCCGAGCGGCCCGGGTCCGAGCGGCGCCTTCGGCGGCGGCCGCTACGGACGGATGCCGCATCCGACCGGACCGCTCGGTACCGGATCCAGCAGCGGCACAAATTATGTTCCCGCACAGGGCAATTCACCCACTGGCCAGGCGATCGGCGGCTCCGGCGTGACTACCCGCGGCGCCCGCGGCTCGGTGTCGACCCTGGCGCCCGCGCAGTTCACCCGTAACTCGCCCGTGCTGAGCAAGCTGGTGCGCAACGAGGTGCTGTCGCGGCCGGGCTCCGGAAAAGAGGTGCGGCAGTTCGGGTTCGACCTGAGCGGGCTGGGCGCGAGCTACGAGGTCGGTGACTCGCTGGGTATCCGGCCCGCCAATTGCGATGCGCTGGTGGCGGAATGGCTCGAGGTCACCGGGCTGGACGGGCGGCGGGCCGTCGAGCTCGACGACGGGGAATCCACGCTCGCCGAGGCGCTGCGCACGCGGTACGACATCACCAAGGTCAGCAACGACCTGCTCTCCTTCGTGGCCGAACGCAATTCGAGCCACCGGCTGGCCAAGCTGCTGCGCCGCGACAACCGCAACGAACTCGACGGGTACCTGTGGGATCGGCAGGCGGTCGACGTCCTGCGCGACTTCCCGGTCCGCGCCGACCTGGTGGAGTGGCTCGGAACGTTGAAAAAGCTGCAGCCCCGGCAGTATTCGATCTCCTCCAGCCCCCTGGTGAGTCCCGAGGAGGTGCAGCTCACGGTCGGCGTCGTGCGCTACGGCGATCCGCTCGCGATCGGGTCGGCGGCCCGGCGCGGTGGGGTGTGCTCGAGCTTCCTGGCCGATCGCGCGGACGCGGGCGTGCCGATCTTCCTGCAGCGCGCACCGCATTTCCGGCCGCCGCTGGACCCGAACGCACCCATGATCATGGTCGGGCCGGGCACCGGTATCGCGCCGTTCCGCGGCTTCCTGCAGGAGCGCATGGCACTGGGGTGCAAGGGCCGCAACTGGCTGTTCTTCGGCGATCAGCACGCCAAGGACAACTTCTACTACCGCGCCGAGCTCGAGGACATGTTCCGCTCGGGCTTCCTGACCCGCCTGGACCTGGCCTTCTCCCGGGATCAGCGCGAGCGGGTCTACGTGCAGCACCGCATGGTCGAACACGGCGCCGAGCTCTGGGCGTGGCTGCGCGAGGGCGGGCACTTCTACGTCTGCGGCGATGCCGCCCGCATGGCCAAGGACGTGGACGACACGCTGCTGCGCATCGCCCGTATCCACGGAAAGCTCAGCGAGGAGGGTGCGTTGGCCTTCAAGAAGCAGCTGGTGGCCGAGAAGCGCTACGTCCGCGACGTGTACTGAACCGCGCCGTCTCGATCGCCGCGCCCGCGACGGGCCATGATCCGCTAGTCACGGCGAGCACCGCTCGGCCGGACACCGCTCGGCCGGACACGCGCTGCGGTCCGGCCGGATAAGCATCAGCGTCCCGACGAATCTGCTTACACGGCAGGCGGATTCAGGCGGGTGAAGTCGCCGAGGCGGTAGTAGGGGTAGTACGGGTACGGCGGGGTGACCGCGCTCGCCTTGTCCAGGCGGGCGATCTGGTCGGCGTCCAGGGTCCAGCCGACCGCGCCGAGGTTCTGGCGCAACTGCTCCTCGTTGCGCGCGCCGATCATGACGGTGGCCACGGTGGGGCGGGTGAGCAGCCAGTTCAGCGCGATCTGCGGGACCGTGCGGCCGGTTTCCGCGGCGATGTCGTCGAGCACGTCGACCACGTCGTAGAGCACCTCGTCGTCGACCGGCGGACCCGCCGCGGCGGTCTGGTGCAGGCGACTGCCCGCCGGAAGCGGTTGCCCGCGCCGGATCTTGCCGGTCAGCCGCCCCCAGCCGAGCGGGCTCCACACCACCGCGCCGACGCCCTGGTCCAGGCCGAGCGGCATGAGCTCCCACTCGTAGTCGCGGCCGACCAGCGAGTAGTAGACCTGGTGCGCGACGTACCGGGTGAGCCCGTTCCGGTCCGCCGCGGCAAGGGATTTCATGAGCTGCCAGCCCGCGAAGTTGGAGGCGCCGACGTAGCGGATCTTGCCCGCGCGCACCAGATCGTCCAGTGCGGCAAGGGTTTCCTCGACCGGGGTGCCCGCGTCGAAGGCGTGCAGCTGGAACAGGTCGATGTGATCGATGCCGAGCCGGCGCAGCGACCCCTCGACCGCGCCGACGAGGCGGGCGCGCCCGGAACCGGCGTCGTTGGGGCCGGGCCCGGTGGGCAGGGATGCCTTGGTGGAGATCAGCACCTGATCGCGGCGGCCGCGAATCGCCTCGCCCAGTACCTCTTCCGACGCGCCGTCGGAGTAGACGTCCGCGGTGTCGAAGAGCGTGACGCCCGCTTCCAGGCTGATATCCACCAGGCGGCGGGCCTGCCGGGCGTCGGTGTCACCCCAGGCGCTGAAGAGCTCCCCGCGCCCGCCGAACGTGCCGGCGCCGAAGCTCAGAGCCGGAACCCGCAAACCTGACGCGCCGAGCCGACGGTACTCCATGACAAACTCCTAACGGAACTACAGTTTCATTAACATCGGCAACGCTACACTCACTTCGCCGCAAATGGAACTGGAGAACCGTTATGACGCAGGACACCACCGCCCCCGGCTCGATTCGCCCCGGCGGGCGCACCGCCCGGGTCCGCGACGCCGTGCTGCGCGCCGCCGGGGACGCCCTCGCCGAACACGGCTTCGCCCGCCTGGACCTGGCCGAGGTGGCAGCGACCGCCGAGGTCGGCAAGACCACCGTCTACCGGCGCTGGCGCACGCCCGCCGGGCTGGTCGCCGACCTCCTCGCCGAGATGGCGGAATCCTCGCTCCCCCATGCCGATACGGGTTCGCTGCACGGCGACCTGCACGCCAACGCCGCCCTGGTGGCGCGGACCCTCGCCGACCCCCGCCAGGGCCGCCTGTTCCGCGCCGTCATCGCCGCCGCGACCACCGACGAGGCCACCGCCCTTGCCCTGCAACGCTTCTACGACACCCGCCTGACCGAGTGGACCCCCTGCGTCACCGCCGCGGTCGCCCGCGGCGAGTGCCCCGCGAACACCGACCCCCGCGCGGTCCTGTCCGCGGTCTCCGCGCCCCTCTACTACCGCCTCCTGGCCAGCGGCGATCCGATCGACTCCGCCGCCGCGCGGGCCGCCGCCGACGCCGCCCTGGCCGCCACCCGCGCGGGAGTGTTCGCGGCCGCCGCCACCGATTCCGGCAGCTGATCCGCGGCGGCACGAGCGCGCCGGGGACACCTGGCCGGGGCCTCGCGCCCAGGTTCACGCATCCCGCGAAAAGTGCTGAGCGCAAGCGATTTCGCCCGTTTTCCGAGCACGATTTCGCTCCCCGGCGGTACCGAGTCGTTAGCGGTTCGGAACCTGAGTTTCTGCCCAAAACCGCTGGTGGGGAGGAGAATTGATAGATGAAAGGTGATCGAGTAGAGATCGTCGTGGACACCGGTGACGGTTCCCGCAATTACGAAGTGACAGCCACCCGCGCGGGCCGCCGGGTCGAGGTGCGCATAGCGCGCGGCATAGTCGAAGTCAGCGAAACGACCCGCACCGGAACCCAGGTGCGCACCGCCCGGTTCATGGCCGGGCGCGTCCTCGCCCTGGTGGAACACCCCACCGACAAGGGCCCGCTCCCCGGCGAATGAGCCGTCCCCCAGCCCGGCCCGCCGCTCGGATCCCACCCCGCGGCTTCCGCGCCGGGTCTCACTAACCGGGCCGCACCTCCGCCGTGGCCCTGTTCCGCACAGTGACAGCCATCCCCGGGGGCGGTGCCCAGGTTTCCGCCTAACAGGGGCAGCTGTCGCGCGACACGGAATCGGTAGCCAGACTCTCCCAGCCGTGATCCAACCGACCCACCGGCCGTGACCTGCGCACACCCGCCGATCACACCCCGCCCCGGTTGCCGACTCCTACTCCGGGGCGCAAGCTGGGAGATGCCCGACTTCACCCGGCCCAGCCGACACGGCGGAGAGGAGCATCCGATGAACGAGCGCGTCGACGAGGTGTCCGAAGCCGACTACCTCGAACAGCACACCCCGGCCTACCCCGACGCCGACAACCCCGCGACCGGCGACCCGGCCCCGGATTCCGACACCGACATCCCCCCGGGCGACAGCGGCTGGACCGCCGACGAGGGCGATCTGGTCGAACAGTCGATCCCGGTACCCCTGGACGACGACTACCAGGACGCCGAACCCGAGTACTGACCCTCGCCCGTCTCGAAGGGGAACGCTCCGAGCGCGCGCACCCCGGTGGAGGCATGCCACCGCGCCGGCACGATCACACATCCCGCCCGCGACGACCGCAGCCCGAACCCGAAATCTGCGGAACTGGGCCGGATGGGGCGTGCGGCTCGCGCAGGCAGGTCCGCACGGCCACGAGCACCCCGCCGCGCCGGACCCTGCGGCTCGGTGAGATCCGCTCGGGCATAGCGGAACCGGCAGCGAGTCCCCGGGAACCGCTATCGAGCGGGTCGGTCAGCCGGTGATTCCGGCGCGGACCGTCGCGTGCAATTCGCGGAGGCTCGAGCGTTCGGTCGCCACCTCCAGGACCCGGACGCCGTGGGCGGGGCGGGTCAGCTCCACCGCCAACTCGGCGGGATCCACCTGGCGATGGGGCACCCGGTAGGCCGCGCACAGGGCCGCGAGATCCATGCCGTGCGGGGTGCCGAAGACGCGTTCGAAGACGCCCGCGTACTGCGGATCGCCCTGTTCGAGGAGTTCGAAGATGCCGCCGCCGTCGTCGTTCGCGACCACGATCGTGAGGTCCTCCGGGCGCGGTTCGCCGGGGCCGATCAGCAGGCCGGACGCGTCGTGCAGGAACGTCAGGTCGCCCATCAGCGCGACCGTGCGGCCGGCATGGGTCAGGGCCGCGCCGACCGCGGCGGACACCGTGCCGTCGATCCCGGCCACGCCGCGGTTGGACAGCACCCGCACTCCCGGCCGCGGCTCGGACACCAGCGCGGCGTCGCGCACCGGGTTCGACGCGCCCAACAGCAGCTGATCACCCTCGCGCAGCGCGGCCATGACCACGGCCGCCACGTGCAATCCGGTGGGCTTGGGATGGGCGGCCAGCTCGGCGCGCACCACGGCCACGGCCCGCTCGTTCAGGTCCCGGCACTGGTCGAGCCACTCGGCGCGCGGTGTGCCGGAGGTGACCGCGCGCGTGCCGGTCCCGACCACGTTGCCGGACACATCGGGCCAGCGCGGGCCGGTGGTCAGCGCGAACACCGTCACCTCGGGATCGGCCAGCACCTTCGCGACCTGCCGGTGCAGGGTGGGCCGGCCGGTGATGATCGCCTGCTTCGGCCGCACCAGCGACAGCGCCAGCGGATGCAGCGGCGGCCCGTGCATGGGCGCGGTGGGCTCGGCGACGGTCGGCAGCGCCGCGAGCTCGGGCCGATGGCCCGCACCGTGGCCGGAGATGACCACGGTGTCCGGGCTCAGATCGATGTCGAGCGGCACATCGAGGGTGGCGTATTGCGTTGCGGTCCAGGGCCGGTCGTCGCTGCGCCCCAGCGGCAGCGGATCGCCCGACGCCATGTCCGGCACCAGCGGCTCGCGCAGCGGGATGTCGAAATGCACCGGCCCGGCGTTGCCGGAGCGGGTGCCGCGCGCGGCGGCCAGCACCCGGCACACCGCCGAGCGCCAGACGCTGTTCTGCTTGGGGTAGACCTCGCCGGACTCGCCCGCGGCCGGCCCGAGGCCATCGCTCCGCAGCTGCCCGGGGATCTCCCCCGCCGGCTCGAGGCTCTCACTTTCGGCCAGCCCGAGGCTGATGGTCGCGCGCACCTGACTGCCGAACAGCCCCAACTGCTCGACGGTCTGGTTCGCGCCGGTGCCCAGCATCTCGTAGGGCCGGTTCGCGCTGATCACGATGAGCGGCACCCGCGCGTAGTTGGCTTCGAGCACCGCGGGCCCCAGATTGGCGACGGCGGTGCCGGAGGTCATGACCACCGGAACGGGCCGGCCGCTCGACAGGGCGAGGCCGATGGCCAGGAATCCGGCGGCGCGCTCGTCGATCCGCATGTGCAGGCGCAGCCGCCCGGCCGCGTCGGCGGCCTGTAAGGCGAAGGCCAGGGGCGCGTTTCGCGATCCCGGGCACAGGACCACGTCTCGGACTCCGCCGCGCGCGAGTTCGTCGACGACGACGTGCGCCTGTGCTGTCGAGGGGTTCACAATCCCAGCCTCTCAGACAGTCGATCTCCGCGCTGCGTCGGCCCGATCACACCCGGCGTGTTCTAGTTAGGGTGCGCTAACCTAAGCCCATGGCCAAGCGCACCAAACATCTCAAGCCCGAACACCGGGAAATCCTCACCGCCGAAGTACTCGCGAGCAAGCGCGTCAGCCCGAATTTCGTGCGCGTGACCCTCGGCGGCGACGGCCTCGCGGGATTCACCGCGATGGGCTACGACCAGTGGTTCCGGCTCTTCATGCCCGGCCGCGACGGCACCCTCACCCTGCCCACCTCGGCGAGCACCCTGGGCTGGTACGCGCAGTACCTGATGATGGGCAAAGAGCACCGCCCGCTGGTGCGCAACTACACCGTGCGGGACTACCGCGCTGCCGGTTTCGGGGAGTTCGGCAGCACGGCGGAACTGGACATCGACTTCTTCTCGCACGGCGACGACAGCCCGGCCTCCACCTGGGCCAACGGCGCGGCCCCCGGCGACCGGGTCGGCCTGCTGGACGAGGGCGCGACCTTCCAGCTCACCGAGGGCGCGAATTTCGCCCTGCTGGCGGGTGACGAGAGCGCGCTGCCCGGTATCGCCGGCTCCCTGCGCTCGGCCCCGCGCGAGCTGAAGGGCGCGGCGTTCATCGAGCTGCCCGATCTCGCCGATGCCCAGGACTTGGGCGAGCCCGAGGGCGTGCAGGTGCACTGGATCATCCGCACCGACGCGAACGCCGAGATCGGCGCGACCGTGGCCGCGGCCGTGCGCGCGGCGGAACTGCCGGCCGCGGGCGTCTACGCGTTCCTCGCGGGCGAGCAGAAGCTGGTATCGGGGTTGCGGCGATTCCTGGTCCAGGAACGCGAAATCCCCAAGGCCGATATCACTTTCACCGGCTACTGGCGAGTCGGTAAGGCCGCGGGCTGATTTCGGCCGCCGGGTACGCATTCACCGGCGCGTTCGAGCCGGGATCCCCTGACAGCGAAAAGGGGATCCGCGCACTGCCTCGAATTCGGGTATTTTCCACCCGAATTGGGTGACACAGACTTTATGCAGTCCGTGTTCGCGGCCCGGCTCCGGGCCGCGAACCGGTCATTTGATTAACCAGCGTGACGCTGGATCAGGGCGCCGACGCGCGGAAGCGCCTCGGCGACATGCTTCTTCGCCGAGGACCGCATCGAGCCGTAGACCTTGGTCAGCGCGGGCCGCGAGGACGACTCGGCGCGCTCGTCGGTGACCGAGAGCAGCGCCTCGGAAACCTCGTCCTGCTTGGCGACCAGCAGATCGGCGAACGAACCGGCGCCCGAGGCCTGGTACTCGGACCAGTACGGCTCGAGCTGGGCGACGAATCGCGGAATGAAGGACTCCAGCGCGTCGCCGACGATGGTCGGGCTGACCTTCTTCACCGCCGCGTAGCCGCCCTTGACAGCCAGACCCGACGCGCCGCCCTTGTCCGACACCTCAGCATCCAGAACCTCTTTGGCGTCGGCCAGGAAGGCCGGACGCTTGGCATCATCGAGCAGGGATTCAGACAGTGCTGCAACCACTTTCAGGTTCCTCCGGATAGTTTTTCGATGAACGAGCGCATGGAACTATACGCACCGGTGCCCCCGCGCACACGACGCCGACGCGCTAGCGCCGCATGGTGCGGCGATGGCCGCCGCTCCCAGACAGCAACTGCACTGTAAAGCCTCCGCAATCGGTTGGCAGCGTTTCAGATTCGCCGTGTCAACTGGTCACGCGCTCGGATCCAGCGGAGATGAATCGCGTTCCGCGACAATCAGGCTCCTTGTCCAATGTCCGAAATCCGCTATCGCAAATCTCCGGCACCCCGCCCGGGGTGGCCCGAATCGCACGGTCGGGGTGCCCCACGCGGGGCCTCAACCACTAAGTTCGTGCCCGTGACCTTCAATTCAGCGCTGTGGCGGGCAGTACCCGGGTTCGAGAACCTCACCGACATCACCTATCACCGGCATATCGAGCAGGGCACGGTGCGCATCGCCTTCAACCGGCCCGAAGTGCGCAACGCGTTCCGCCCGCACACCGTGGACGAGCTCTACCGTGCGCTCGATCACGCCCGGATGACCTCCGATGTCGGCGCGGTGCTGCTCACCGGCAACGGCCCCAGCCCCAAGGACGGCGGCTGGGCCTTCTGCTCCGGCGGCGATCAGCGCATCCGCGGGCGCAGCGGCTACCAGTACGCCGACGGCGAGACCGCGGACACCGTGGATCAGGCGCGCGCGGGCCGGCTGCACATCCTCGAGGTCCAGCGCCTCATCCGCTTCATGCCCAAGGTGGTCATCTGCCTGGTGAACGGCTGGGCCGCCGGCGGCGGGCACAGCCTGCACGTGGTCTGCGACCTCACCCTGGCCAGCCGCGAGCACGCGCGCTTCAAGCAGACCGACGCCGACGTCGGCAGCTTCGACGGCGGCTACGGCAGCGCCTACCTGGCGAAGATGGTGGGCCAGAAGGCCGCCCGCGAGATCTTCTTCCTGGGCCGGCCGTACACCGCCGAGGAGATGCACCGGATGGGCGCGGTGAACGCGGTCGTCGACCACGCCGAACTCGAGGACGTGGCGCTCGAGTGGTCCGCCGACATCCTCGGCAAATCGCCCCAGGCGATCCGCATGCTCAAGTACGCGTTCAACCTCACCGACGACGGCCTGGTCGGCCAGCAGCTCTTCGCGGGCGAGGCCACCCGCCTGGCCTACATGACCGACGAGGCCGTCGAGGGCCGCGATTCGTTCCTGCAGAAGCGCGCACCGGACTGGTCGGCCTACCCCTGGTACTTCTGAAAACCGGACGGCTCGCCACCCGAGCCGGGCACGATGGGATGTGCGCGGCCCGGCGAGCCGCCGCGGCGCGATGGGAGCATCGCGCCGGGACCGAAACACGCACGGGGCATCTCACCGGAGAGAAGCGGAGGCACAGCGCATGGAGATTCTGAGCAGTCGGCTGATTCTGCGACCCGCGGACTACGCGACGACGCTGGCCTTCTATCGGGACACGCTGGGCCTGGCCATCGCCCGGGAGTACCCGGGCGGCACGGTGTTCTTCGCCGGGCAGGGGCTGATCGAGGTGGCCGGGCACGGCGGCGGGGAGCCGGCCGGATTCGCGGGGGCGATCTGGCTGCAGGTGCGCGACTGCGAGGACGCGGCGGCCGAACTCGCCCTCGCCGGGGTGCGGATCGACAGGGGCCCGACCAAGGAACCCTGGGGACTGATCGAGATGTGGATCCGGGATCCCGACGGCGTACCGCTGGTGCTCGTCCAGATCCCGGCCGACCACCCGATCCGCCGGGACAGCCGCCCGCCGAGCACCGACTGACGTCCCCGGTCACGCGCCCGCGAAACGCCTACCACGCCGTACCACACCCGGCGTGTCCGGGGGCACCGGTTAACGGATCGTTAATGGCGTAGCGCAAACTGGTCGGCGTGTCTGCCGAACTGCTCGTTCTGCTGATCGTTGTTCTCACAGCCTTGGCGTTCGACTTCACCAACGGATTCCACGACACCGCGAACGCGATGGCCACTTCGATCGCAACCGGTGCGCTCCCGCCGCGTACCGCCGTACTCCTGTCCGGTTTCCTGAATCTGGTCGGCGCCTTCCTGAGCGTCGCCGTCGCCGCCACCGTGGCGGCGGGCATCGTGGACCTGTCGGAAGTCAGCGGAAAAGCCCTGCTCGACATCGTCTTCGCGGGCCTCGTCGGCGGCATTCTCTGGAATCTGTTCACCTGGTTGCTCGGACTGCCGTCCTCCTCCTCGCACGCCCTGTTCGGCGGCCTGATCGGCGCGACCATCGCGGCGCTCGGCTGGGACGGGGTGATCTGGACCTCGGGTCACACCGGCGTCATCGCGAAGATCATCATTCCGGCGCTGCTCGCCCCGGTGGTCGCCGCGCTGGTGGCCTCCATCGGCTCGTGGCTCGTCTACCGCATCACGCGCGGCAGCAACGAGAAGACCGTGGAGAGCGGATTCCGGTGGGGGCAGATCGGATCCGCCTCACTGGTCTCGCTCGCGCACGGCACCAACGACGCGCAGAAGACCATGGGCATCATCTTCCTGGCCCTGATCGCGCACGGCTCGGCCTCGGCCGGGGATCCGCTGCCGCTGTGGGTCATCGTGTCCTGCGCGGTCGCCATCGCCGCCGGCACCTGCCTGGGCGGCTGGCGGATCATCCGCACGCTCGGCAAGGGCCTGGTCGACATCGCGCCGCCGCAGGGCTTCGCGGCCGAATCCACCAGCGCCGCGATCATTCTCACCTCGGCCCACTTCGGCCTGCCGCTGTCCACCACGCAGACCGTCACCGGCTCGATCCTGGGCTCCGGCCTCGGCCGCCCCGGCGCCGAGGTGCGCTGGGCGGTCCTCGGTCGTATGGTCGTGGCCTGGGTGCTCACGCTCCCGATGGCGGGCCTCGTCGGCGCGGTCTGCTGGGCGATTCTGGACGGCATCGGCGGCACCGCGGGCACCCTCGTGGTCTTCGCGCTGCTCATCGCCGCGGCCACGCTGATCTGGCTGCGCTCGCGGCGCACCGCGGTCAATTCGCACAACGTCAACGACGACTGGCAGCAGCCGGAGGGGCCCGGCGCCGCAGTGCGCAGCCAGGATTCCGTCGGCAACGAGATCGCCTAGGAGCGCGGGGATGCAGACCCTTCTGTCCAATCTGAGCGAGCTCTGGGAAGTCGTGCTGGCCGCCCTGGTGTTCGGCGCGGGCCTGCCCGCCGTCTTCGCCTACGGCGTGCGCTGCCGCGCCATCGTGGACAGCGGGGCGACCGGGGCCGCACGCCAACTCCACCAGGCGCTCTCGGCCCTGTGCTTCGCCGTGGTCATGATCGCGGCCGTGGTCGGTGTGGTCTTCATCGCACGCGGCTTCCTGGCCGACCGTTTGGGAATCCATCTGCTCGGCGCGTGACACCGACCGATCGAAAGGCACGCTCGTGAGCACTCCGGAACAGCCGAATTCCGAACCGGCGCGGACCCCCGCGCTGACCAACGTCCTGACGAAGGTCCTGGACTGGCTCAAAGCCGGGTACCCGCAGGGCATTCCGCAGTCGGACTACGTGGCCCTGCTCGCGGTGCTGCACCGCAGGCTCACCGATTACGAGGTGCACCTGGTGGTGGAGGAACTCATCACCGAACGGGTGGCCAGCAACGAGATCGCGCGCGCCGACATCGAAGCGGCCATCGCCCGAGTTGCCAAGGAGCAACCCGGCGAGGACGATATCGCTCGGGTGGCATCCCGGCTGGCAGCCGGTGGCTGGCCGCTGGCGACACCGACGTCCGACTGACCGAACCATCACCATCGACCCCCGGCCGCGAACCCCCGCAGGTGCGCCGCCACCCCTTCCCATGACACGATCGCGAACGTGAGCAATACCCTCCGCACACTTCCCATGCCCACCGGTGCATCTGTGGGTGACGTATTGCCGCATCTGCGGGAAGCCTTGGACGGCAACGGTCCTGCGTGGCTGCCCATCCCCACCGCCGATCGCCGCGAGGCCCAGCGGCTCAGCTCGAGCCTGCGGCCCGGCGAGGAGATCGACGACGATGTGGCGCTGGTGGTGACCACCTCCGGCACCACCGGGCTGCCCAAGGGCGCGCTGCTGTCCGCCGCCGCCCTGCGCGCCAGCGGCGACGCCACCCACGAACGCCTCGGCGGGCCGGGCCAGTGGCTGCTGGCCCTGCCCACCCATCACATCGCGGGCATCCAGGTGCTGCTGCGCAGCATTCTGTCCGGCACCGAACCGGCCGCCCTGGACGTCTCGGGCGGCTTCCTGCCCGAGGCGCTGGCGGGCGCGGTGGCGGGCATGACCGGACCGCGCCGCTACACCTCGCTGGTGCCCACCCAGCTCATCAAGGCCCTGGACGAGCCGACCGCGGCCGCCGCGCTGGCGCAGCTGGACGCGGTGCTCATCGGCGGCGCGGCCACCCCCGCGCCGGTGCTGGCCCGGGCGCGCGCCGCGGGCATCAACATCTTCCGCACCTACGGCATGAGCGAGACCTGCGGCGGTTGCGTCTACGAGGGTGTGCCGCTGTCCGGCACCGAGATTCGCATTCAGGACGGGCGCGTCATGCTCGGCGGCGCCATGCTCGCCAAGGGCTACCGCAACCAGCCCGACCATCCGGCGTTCGCCGAGCCGGGCTGGTTCCGCACCGAGGACGCCGGCAGCTACGAGGACGGCGTGCTGACCGTCACCGGCCGCCTGGACGAGGCCATCATGACCGGCGGCCTGCTGGTCATTCCGCAGGTGGTCGAGGCCGTGCTCATCACGCACCCGGGCATCTCCGAATGCGTGGTGCTCGGGCTGCCCGATGATCGGCTGGGCCAGCGCGTGGTCACCGTCATCGTGCCCGCGGCGGGCGCGACGCCGCCGACCCTGGACGAGCTACGCGAGCACGTGGTGGCCGAACTCGACGCCATCGCCGCGCCGCGCGAGCTGGCGGTCATGGACGAGCTGCCGCTGCGCGGGCCGGGCAAGCCCGACCGGACGCGACTGCGCGAACTGCTGGCCGCCGCGTCGCCGAACTGAGCGGCGCGACGATGCCGTCGCGAGCCGGGACAGGGCCGCGCGGCCGCGGCGTGTCGAGCCTCACATTACCGCTGTGACCTGCCGATACTCTCTCGCGTAAGAGGTACGGACCGGCTGCGGGACCGGCTTGCACCGGCACGCAACAGCCGTGCAAGTCGCGTGTAAGTCCCGGGGCACACAGTGGGTGCCATGACTTCTTACACACCTGCTGAGGCGCTCGCCATCGAGGCGAACGACCTGGTCAAGCTCTTCGGGGAGCAGCGGGCTGTCGACGGCGTGAGTCTCGCGGTACCGCGGGGGGCCGTATACGGCGTACTGGGACCCAACGGAGCCGGTAAGACCACCACCATCCGCATGCTCGCCACGCTGCTGCGGCCCGACGGCGGCAGCGCCCGCATCTTCGGCCGCGACGTGGTGGCCGAGCCCACCGCGGTGCGCTCGCTCATCGGCGTCACCGGGCAGTACGCTTCGGTCGACGAAAAGCTCACCGCCACCGAGAATCTCGTCATCTTCTCGCGGCTGCTCGGACTGTCCCGGGCCGACGCGCGCCGCAAGGCGAACGAGCTGCTCGAGGAGTTCGGCCTGACCGAGGCCGCGGACAAGGCCCTGGAGAACTTCTCCGGCGGTATGCGCCGGCGCCTGGACCTGGCCGCGAGCCTGATCTCCGCCCCGCCGCTGCTGTTCCTGGACGAGCCCACCACCGGTCTGGACCCGCGCACCCGCGCCCAGATGTGGGAGACCATCCGCCGCCTGGTGCGCGAGGGCTCCACGGTGCTGCTCACCACCCAGTACCTGGACGAGGCCGACCAGCTGGCCGACAAGATCGCGGTCATCGACCGCGGCAAGGTCATCGCCGACGGCACCTCCGACGAACTCAAGAGCTCGGTCGGCATGTCCGCACTGCAGCTCACCCTCGGCGACCGATCCCGCATCGAGGAGGCGCGAACCCTGGTGGGCGAGTACCTCTCCCGTGCCGCGGGCAAGACCGTCGAGGCCGCCATCAGCCCCGAGGCCGGCCGCGTCACCGCACCGCTGCCCGATCCCAGCGTCACCACCGACATCCTGATCCGCCTGCGCGAGCACGACATTCGCGTCGAGGAGATCAACGTCAGCAAGCCCAGCCTGGACGAGGTGTTCTTCGCGCTCACCGGTCACGGCGCGGACGACAGCGACGACACCACCGATGCAGAGAAGAGCGCGGCATGACCACGACACTCACCGCCCCCGGCCGCCACGCGGCCACCGCCCCGGCCCCGATTCCGGTGGTCAGCAACCACATTCCGCTGAAGCAGACCCTGGCCAACACCATGACCATGGCCTACCGCGGCATCCTCAAGATCAAGCACAACCCGGAACAACTCTTCGATGTCACCGTGCAGCCGATTCTGTTCACCGCCCTGTTCGCCTTCATCTTCGGCGGGCAGATCGGCGGCAGCGTCACCGCGTACCTGCCGATCCTGATTCCCGGCATCCTGGTGCAGACCGTGGTACTGACCTCGGTCGCCACCGGCGTGCAGCTGCGCGAGGACATGGACAAGGGCGTCTTCGATCGCTTCAAATCCCTGCCCATCGCCCGCATTTCGGCCCTGTCCGGCGCGCTGGTCGCCGACATGGTGCGGTACGGGCTGGCCACCACCCTGACCGTGGTCGTCGGCATCGCACTGGGCTACCGCCCGGACGGCGGCGTCCTCGGCGTCGTGGCGGCCGGCCTGGTCACCGTGTTCTGCTCGTTCGCGGTCAGCTGGGTGTGGGCGCTGGTCGGCGTGACCGGCAAGAGCGCCTCCGCGGTGCAGGGCATCTCCATGATGATCATGTTCCCGCTGACCTTCATGTCCGGCGCGTTCGTGCTGGTCGACACCATGCCCGGCTGGCTGCAGGGCATCAACAAGGTCAACCCGATCTACTACATGGTCAACGCCGCCCGCGAACTCATGAACGGCACCGGCGCCACCGCGAACGTGGTGTGGTCGCTGCTCGGCTCGGTCGTGGTGATCGCGATCTTCGCGCCGCTCACGGTGCGGGCGTACATGCGCCGCGCGTGAGCCACCACCCCGGCGATCCAACCGGCCCGCGCACCGAATCCCGGTGCGCGGGCCGGTTGTTCGCGTGCGGGGTGCGCGCCTCAGCGTCGCTCGGCGATCTCCCCCAGCCGGGCCATGATGCGCTGGGCCGCCACCCGGCGGCCCACCCCGGCCACCGCGCGCTCGGCCGCGGCCATGGCGTCCGCACCGACCGCGGGCCGGTGCAGTTCCACGTGCCGTTCCCACAGCATGGACGGGTAGTCCTGCCGGGCAAGCACTTTCGGACCGAGCATCAGCAGCTCCAGCGCCGCCTCGGTGTCCCCGCCGGTGGCCAGCAGATACGAGCCGATCGCGATCGCGACCGCACCGGTCTGCGGCAGATCCCAGAACTGCGGCAGCCGCACCAGGGCGACGTCCACCAGATCCGCCGCCAGACCCCGGTTTCGGTCCGCGGCCCCGTACAGCACGTGCGCGTCCAGCACCGCGGCGGCGATCATGATGTCCCCGGGGCCCGGGGTGATGGTGCCGTGCGGCCACGCCAGCAGGGGCAGCACCTGCTGGAACCGGCGCAGGCCGGTCTCGACATCGCCCGCGGCCAGCGCGATCTCGGCCAGCCCGGCGGTGACCGAGGCGCGGCGATGGTTCGGCTGGATGCGCGCGAGCTCCTCCGCAGGCTCCACGCCGACGCCCGCCAGCGCCGGTTCCAGCTCCCGTCGCGCCTGCTCCAGATCCCCGATGCCGGCCAGCGACGCCGCGAGCGCGCTGCGAATCTCCACGCTCTCCTCGAAGGCCCGCAACCGGGTCAGCAGCTCGACGGCCTCGCGGTAGTAGCCGACCGATTCCGGGTAGCGCGCGGACTGCCCGTACATGCTGCCCAGGTGCTGCGACACCATGGCCTGACCCCAGATATCGTTCCCGGCCCCGGAATCCAAGGCGTACAACGCGTCTCGGATCGAGCCGTTCACATCCCCGGCGTTCTCGCGAATGTTCGCCCGGAACAGCAGCGCCGAGGTCCGGGTCCACGGGTCCGCCGAGCGCACGCCCGTGACCAGCACCCGGCCCAGCGCGTAGGGATCGGCCCGCACGGTCGCCAGCTCACCCAGGAACGCGAACATCGGCGAGAGATTCCCGGCCACCCGCAACCGCCGGACGCGGCTCCGGAACAGCGCGAACTCCCGTGGGCCGCTGTCGGCGTACATCAGGTGCAGGCCGAGTACCAGCTGACCGAACATCTGCAGATCCGCCTCGGCGACCGTGAGCGGGCCGGTGCGCAACGGCAGCCGCAGCATGCGCGGACCCCAGCCGATCAATTCCATGTGCGCGCCCCGCATGACCCACAGCAGCGACAGCACCGGGAACACCGTGTGCGCGGTGGCGGTGTCGACGCGGTCGAGCGCGTAGCGCAGCACCGCCACCAGATTGTCGGTCTCGGCGGCCCCGGACAGCACGACCCGCACCTGATCGCCGGTGGCGTAGCGATGCACCGAATCGACCGCGAACGTCCTTGCCCAGCACGACATCCGGTCCATGACCAGATGTTCTTCGGCGGCCGTCGCCAACTGCTCCTCGCCGAACTCCCGGACCGTCTCCAGCATGCGGTAGCGCAGCGTGTCGGTCTCGTCGTCGGGTTCGAGCACGGTGAGCAGCGACTGGCTCACCAGGCCGTCCACCGCCGCGGCCACATCCGGGACATCGGGTCCGGCGACGACCGCCTCGGCGGCGGCCAGGGTGAACCCGGCCGGGAAGCGGCACAACCGGCGCAGCGCCACCCGTTGCTCGCCGTCCAGCAAATTCCAGCTCCAGTCGATGACCGCGTGCAGGGTGCGATGGCGTTCGGGGGAACTGCGATCGCCGCTGCGCAGCAACGCGAATCGGTGTTCGAGCCGGGATTCGATCTCCTCCACGCTCATCGTCCGCGTGCGCGCGGCGGCCAGTTCGATAGCCAGCGGCAGCCCGTCCAGGGTGCGGCACAGCCGCGCCACCACCTCCGGATCCAGTCGCACCGACGGCCGCACCGCGCGGGCGCGGGCGTTGAACAGATCGGTGGCGGGTGAGCCGTCCGCGTCGATCATCAAGGGCGGCAGCGGATACACGGCCTCGGCGGTGATCTCCAGCGGCGCGCGGCTGGTGGTCAGCACGGTCAAATGCTCACTGGCCCCGACCAGGTCGGCCACCACCTCGGCCACCACCGCGATCAGATGTTCGCAGTTGTCCAGGATCAGCAGCATCGGCCGGGAGGTCAGCGCGTCGCGCAGGCGCCGGCCGACGTCACGCGCGAGCGTGCCGCGCAGCACGCTGCTGTCGCGGCTCAGCTCGCCGATGCCGAGCGTGGTGGCGATGGCCGCCTCGATCTCGGCCCGGGTGCCCTCGTCCCCGCCGGGATCGGCTCGTATCGAGGCCAATTCGACCAGGGCCACCGTCCGCTCGTGCGCCACCCGCGCCCCGAGTTCGTTGGCGACCCGCGTCTTTCCGGTGCCGCCGGGCCCGAGCACCGTGGTCACCCGCGACGTGGTCAGCAGTCGCTGCAACGCGTCCAGGTCCGCGGCCCGCCCCAGCAGTGGGTTCGGCGCGGCCCGCAACCCGATCGCCGAGGGCGCCGCGTCGGCCTGCTCCCGCGCGGCCGCCGCGAGCCGTTCCGCCGGTGCCCGCACCGCGCCGTAACCCGGGGCCGAATCGGCCCGCCCGCCTGATATCGCGCGCAATGCGGGGGAATCAGCCTGTCCCCCTCGATTTTCCGTCCGCCGCTGACCGCCCGGATCACGCGCGCTCACGCGCGCGTCCGCGGCGTCATCAGTGCCCGCAGCATCCGACGCGTGCTCGGACCACAGTGTGCTGCCGCGACCCGTGACACCGCCGGTCGAGCGCGATCCTCCGGCTTCGGTGTCCCACGCGCCATCCGGCTCCTCGCCGGACCACCGCGCGTCCCCACTCGCCGCGGCGCTACCCGCACGACGCGAACTTCCGGCATTCCCATCGCGCTCTTCATCGGCTGCGCCGCGCATCCGCCCGCCGATATCCCGGAGGCGTTCCATCGCACCCGTACCGGTGTCCGACACCACCGGATAGCCCTGTCCCCCAGCTTGATTCGGACCGATAGCGGTTCCAGCGATCGTGCCCGGCAGCTCGTCGCCGCGCAGGATCGCGGTGTTGAGCGCGGTGACCGCGGGACCGGGCCCGACGCCGAGCTGATCGGCGAGCCTGCCGCGCAGGGCGGCGAAGACCTCGAGGGCCTCGTTCCCGCGCCCGGCCGCGGCGAGCAGGCGCATCAGCGTCGCGTGCGCGGGTTCGCCGAAGGGATCCGCCGCGGCCGCGCGGCGGGCCAGTTCGAGCGCGCCGTCCACATCGCCGATCCCGGAGCGGGCGGCCAGTTCGAGCGCGTCCAGAGCCTTGGCCCGGGTTCCGGCCAGCGTCACCAGTTCCTCGGCGACCGGGCCCGGCGGCAGGTCGGCGCCCGGCTCACCGCGCCACAGCGTGCGCGCGGCAGCGATCCATTCCAGGCAGGCCGCCTCGTCGCCGGCGTCGTGCGCGCGGCGGGCTCGCGTCTCGTACTGTTCGGCGCGCGCGAGGTCGACCTGGTCGGGCGCGATGACCAGGCGATATCCGGCGGGACCGATCTCCAGTACGCCCTCGGGCAGCAGCGCCCGCAGCCGGGAGACCTGGGTGTGCAGGGCGTTCGTCGGCGCGCGCGGCGGCTCCTCACCCCACACCTCGTCGATGAGCGCGTGCGCGCTGCGGCTCCGCCCCGGATGCGTGGCCAGCGCCGCGACCAGCAGCCGCGCCCGCGCCCCCGGCACCGCCGCGAGCACCCCGCCCCGCCGCAACGCCACTTCCCCGAGCAGTCCGACGAGCACCGGCTCCGCGTCCCCCGCCCGGCCGGTATGCGAAGGAACCGCCGGGGCGGTAGCGCCCGCGGCGGCGAGCCGGACGACCCCGGCGCCGTCAGAACCGCTTGTTTCCGAAGACATTCCTCGCCAATCGTAGGTGAGCAGCCGGACGCCCGTCCGGTTCACCGCCCCCGCCCCGCGCGCCAGCCCACCGGACATCATCCCGCCGGACACGTCCCTCCGCGCACGATGACCGCACCTCCGCCACCCGCGAATCCGCCCGCATAGCGCCGAACCGGGAATCGACAGCTTCGCCGCGCGATGGCCCGCTCCTCCTCGGCCTCCCGACGACACCATGCCCACATGCCGGTCCGCGCCAGCCTCCTTGCGATGCCCTGTCCACGTGGCGGTCCGCGTCAGCGTCCTTACGATGCCCTGTCCACGTGGCGGTCTCCCCGGCCTCCCTGCGATGCCGGGTCCGCATGACGGTCCTCCTCGACCTCCCCGCGTCGCCATGTCCGCGCGGCGATCCTCCTCGACCACCCGGCGACGCCGTGTCCACGTGGCGATCCCCCTCGGCTACCAGGCGACGCCGTATCCGCGTGACGGTCCTCTTCGACCCGGCGACGCCATGTTCGCATGACAGTCCACCTCGGCCAGCCAGCAACGCCATGTCCGCGCGGCGCTCCTCCTCGCTCGCGCACCGGCCCCGGCGCGTCACGCGCCCGGCACGCCGGAATCGCCGGTGCGGGCCGCGTCGATTCGCGGGTTCCGGGCCGGTGGTCGCCTAAGCTGCTGGTCATGGCGGACTTCGACGTTCATCGGGAGGCGGTCATCGCGGCCGCGCCCGCTCAGGTCCAGGCGCTCATCGACGACTTCCACCGCTGGCGCGAGTGGTCGCCGTGGGAGGACATCGACCCGGCGATGGACCGTGTCTACAGCGGCGCGGACCGCGGCATCGGCGCCCGCTACGCCTGGAGCGGCAACCGCAAGGCCGGGCGCGGCGACATGGAGATCACCTCCGCGACCGCCGACGCCATCGGCATCCGCCTGCACTTCGAGAAGCCGTTCAAGGCGACCAACACCATCGGCTTCGAATTCACCCCGCGGGGCGCCGGCACCCTGGTGACCTGGCGCATGACCGGGCAGCAGACCGGCATCATGGCGCTGTTCGGCAAGCTGATGCCGATGGACAAGATGGTGGGCAAGGACTTCGAGAAGGGGCTGGCCCAGCTCAAGGCCGCCGCCGAATCCTGAGCGCGCCCCGCTCCCGGCCCGCGCACTAGGCTGCGGAGCATGGCTACAGCAGCACAGTGGATCGAGGGAGCGCGGCCGCGCACTCTGCCGAACGCGATCGCCCCGGTCCTGGTCGGAACGGGAGCCGCCGCCTCGATCGACGGCGCGGTGGGCTGGAAAGCGGTGCTGTGCCTGCTGCTTTCGTGCGCCCTCATCATCGGGGTGAACTACGCCAACGACTACTCCGACGGCATCCGCGGCACCGACGACGACCGGGTCGGCCCGCTGCGGCTGGTCGGCTCGAAACTGGCCACCCCCGCCGCGGTGCGCAATGCCGCCCTCGGCTGCCTCGGTCTCGGCGCGGTCCTGGGCCTGATCCTCGTCGCCACCAGCAGCTGGTGGCTGCTGCTGGTCGGCGCGGGCTGCCTGGCCGGCGCCTGGTTCTACACCGGCGGCCGGAACCCCTACGGCTACAGCGGTTTCGGTGAGATCGCGGTGTTCGTGTTCTTCGGCCTGGTCGCGGTGCTCGGCACCCAGTTCGTCCAGGCCGGGCGGGTCGACTGGGTGGGAGTGGCCGGCGCGGTGGCGGTCGGCTCGTTCTCCAGCGCCGTGCTGGTGACGAACAACCTCCGCGACATCCCGACCGACGCGGTCTCGGGCAAGACCACCCTCGCCGTCCGGCTGGGCGACACCCGCACCCGCACACTGCATATCGTGCTGCTCGCCATCCCGTTCGCCGCGACCCTGCTCCTGGCCGCCCGCACCCCGTGGGCGCTGGTCGCGCTGATCGCGCTCCCCCTGGCGATCAAGGCCAACGAACCGGTGCGCGGCAACAAGAACGGGCCCGACCTGATCCCCGCGCTGGCGGGAACCGGCCTGGCCCTGCTGGTCTGGTCGCTGGCGATCGAGTTCGCGCTGTCCTTCGGCTGAAGCCCGGCGCGAACCCGTCGCACGGGCCCTCAGTTGTCGGGAACGAGCACCCCGAGCACCCAGTTCACCAGCGTGATGATGATGGCGCCCAGCACCGCCGCCCAGAACCCGCTGACCGTGATGCCGTAGCTGATGGTGTTGGTGATCGCCGCGGTCAGCCACAGCATGAGCGCGTTGATCACCAGCAGGAACAGCCCGAGGGTCAGGATCACGAAGGGCAGGGACAGCAGACTGACGAGCGGTTTCACCAGGGTGTTCACCAGCGCGAAGACGATGGTGACCGCCAGGATGGCGAGCAGCTTGCTCTGCGTGGTGTCCTCGGGACTCTTGATGTCGATGCCGTCGACCCATTCGGCCGCGAGCCAGATGGCGACACCGTTGATGAGCAGACGTAGCAGGAGCGTCATGCCCCGATCGTAGGGGCGAACCGCGCGCCGCGGTGGTCATACCTCACCGGTTCATGATCACCTGTGACAATCACGCGGCCCGATCGAGATGGGCGGCCACGTCCGCGCGCAGCGGCTCGAGGTCCGCGCCCAGCAGGTCCCGGGTCGCCGGGTTCGGGGCGCGCAGGATCGCGAGCAGGATGTGCCCGGCCTCGATGCGATCGTCCTTGCGGGCCACCGCCTCGCGCAGCGCGAGTTCGAGAATCTTCTTGGCCTCGCGGGTGAACGGGATGTGCCCGAAGCCCCTGCCGCGGAACAGACCGCGACGCGGTTCGTCGGCGGGCACCGCGCGTTCCAGGGCATCCGCGCCGAAGGTCTCGGCCAGGCTGTCGCGCACCGCGTCCAGGTCGATGCCGATCGAGCGCAGCGCCTCGGCGTCCTGTTCGCCCAGCGGTTCGCCGGCCCGGGTGCGGGTCAGCGCCGCGCGCACGGAGTCGGCGGTGTGCCCGTGCGCGGCGAGCAGTTCGTGCAGTCCGGCATCGGGTGCGGCGAGCAGGCCGAGGAACAGGTGCTGGACGTCGATGACCGGCGACCGCAGCTCCCGGGCGTCCTCCTGCGCCCCGACCACCGTGAATTTGGCTGCCCTGGCGAATTTTTCGAACATCAGCGGAGACCGCCTTTCCGGTTGTACTTCTGGTGGACCGCCTGCCGGCTGACCTCGAGCGCGTCCGCGATGGCCTGCCAGGACCAGCCCTGCGTGCGGGCGTTGGCTACCTGGATGGACTCGAGGCGTTCGAGCAGTCGGCGCAAAGCCAGCACCGCGCGCAACCCCACCTGGGGGTCCGGGCTGCCGGCCGCGGCCGCCAGAGTCGTCGCTTCACTCATGTATGTCAATTTAAATTGACATCCGGGCGGTGTCAACAAAAATTGACAATCCTGGGAAAAAGCGACGTCAGCGCCGTGTCACGAACACGGCTCGAAGGGCGCATAGTCGCAGACGTGCCCGTCGTCCCAGTCCCACACCTCGTCCGACTCCACCGGCACCCCCGCCTGCGAGCGCAACAGCCACCCGCGCGGCTCCTTCTCCCATATATCGCCGTCCCGATCGCGATACCGCCCGTAGGCCACGGGCTCGCGCGCACCCGGCAGGGCATCGCGATCCGAGACACCCGTCCGATTGCGATCCCCCGTGATGCTCACCCGCCGTTCGGCCACCACCGGCCGTGTCCACGAGGGCGCCGGAACCCACGGCCCGACCGTGACGCCGGTGCTCGCGACCGACCGCGGATACTGACCCAACTCGACTCCCGATGCGTTGTTGTTTCACACTGTTGAACCAGAACGGGCGGCAAGATCAGTAAGGGCACGTGGGCGATGACTGTGGTTCCAACCTTCGGCGAGTACATCCGCCGGCTGCGCACCAGAGCCAATCGCACCCGTCCGCAACTCGCCTGGCTCGCCAACCTGTCGGTCCCCTATCTGACCAAGATCGAGGGCGGCGCCACTCCCTCCCGTCGCGTCATCGAATCCCTCGCCACCGCACTCGAACTCGCCCCGGCGGAGTTCGAATACGCGCTCACCCTGGCCGAGGAGCCACTGCCGCGCACCGAGCCCGATCACCCCGGCCCGGTCGATCTCGAATATCTGGAACTGCTCAACCCCAAGATCGCCGCCTTCATCTCCGGCGCCATGGACATTCTGGCCGTCAACGCCGCGCACGCGGAGGCTTTCCCCGAGCTCGATCCCGGCTGCAACTATCTGGAATGGATACTGCTCAATCCGGTGTCGCGGACCGTGCTGGTGGATTGGGACGGCGAGGCGCAGCGGGCGGTGAGCTCGTTCCGGATGCTGCTGGCCCGGTGCGGACACGACGATAGGACGCGGGCGATCCTCGAACGCTGCATGGCGAGCCCGGAATTCGCGACGCTGTGGCACAACGACGCGGTCGCCGGCGAGCGGCGCGATCGGACCAAGCTGGTGCGGGATCCGCAGACCCTGGCCATCACCGAATTGCGGATGAACATGTGGCGGACGTCCACGAGCCTGCAGTCGTGGATGCTCGTGCTCGGTTCGGGGGTCGATCAGCCCACCGCGGTCACTCGTCCAGTAGTCCGCGAAAGGCCCCGGACGTCAAGGCCCATTAACGCCCTCGGAGACAGTGAAACAACAGCTCCTCACCTGCGGAGTACGTCGGCCGCAGGCGAATCACCGCTAACCCAGTGAATTCAGCAACTCGATAGCAAACCAATCGAGGGGTGATCAACCCTTCTGAACCGACCGCCGTGCCGTGGGAAAACTAGCCGGACCAAGAACCGGTGGCCATGAATTCGGCCAGGACCGCGGTGGGCTCCACCAGACTCAGCCCCTGACCGGCAACCCAGTCGTCGTTGAAATAGGTTCCGGCATACCGGTCTCCGCCGTCACAGAGCAGGGTGACCACACTGCCCGACCGACCGGCGGCGATCATGTCGGCAATCAGGGCGAATGCCCCCCACAGGTTGGTGCCCGTCGAACCGCCGACCCGGCGGCCGAGCACCTGGCTCGCGTGCCTGGCCGCGGCGATCGAACCGGCGTCCGGGACCTCGATCATGGTGTCCACGACCTGACCGACGAACGAGGGCTCCACCCGCGGCCGGCCGATGCCCTCGATACGCGACGGCATACCGGTCTGATAGCCCGAGTCCGCGGTCTCGTAACCGCCGTAGAAGGCCGAGTTCTCCGGATCAACCACGGCCAGCCGGGTCGCGTGGCGCCGGTACCGGATATAGCGGCCGATGGTGGCGCTGGTGCCGCCGGTGCCCGCCCCGACCACGATCCAGTCCGGCACCGGGTGCGCCTCCAGCGCCAGCTGATGGAAGATCGACTCGGCGATGTTGTTGTTGCCTCGCCAGTCCGTCGCGCGCTCGGCGTGCGTGAACTGATCCATGTAGTGACCGTTGGTTTCGCGCGCCAGCCGGGCCGCCTCGGCATAGATGTCGGGCGACTTCGCGACCAGGTGGCAGCGCCCGCCCTGCGCCTCGATGAGCGCGATCTTCTCCGGCGAGGTGGACGCGGGCATGACGGCGACGAACTGCAGACCCAGCAACTTCGCGAAGTAGGCCTCGCTGATGGCGGTCGACCCGGAGGATGCTTCCACCACGGTGGTGCCCTCGGTGATCCAGCCGTTGCAGATGGCGTAGAGGAACAGCGAGCGCGCGAGGCGATGCTTGAGACTGCCCGTGATGTGGGTGGATTCGTCCTTGAGATACAGCTGCACCCGCCAGGCCGCGGGCAGCGGATAGCGCAGCAGATGCGTATCGGCGCTGCGCTGGGCGTCGGCGTCGATCAGCCGGACGGCGTTGTCGACCCACTCGCGCGGTGCGTAGCGATCGACGCGCTTCATCGGCCGGCCGTCACTTCTCGTCTCCGCGCAGGCGGGTCATGAGCTGGTCACGGTCGCTGCGGCGCTTGGCGTCCACGGCGGCGATGTCCTGATTCACGCGGGTGCGCAGGGTCTTGAACAGCACCATCGACAGCGGCAGGGCGATGAGCACCGCGAACAGCGCCGCGACGATGAGGGGCACCTCGACGTTCACCAGGGCCGCGGCGCCGAGGATGAGCGCCACGAGCGCGACGACCAGGCCGAGCCGGGCCACCGTGTACAGGGCCAGATCGCGGGCCAGTTTGCGGCCCGCACCTTCGGATGGGGTTGCCTCACTCACGAGCCTCAGCCTAGGTGACGACCAATCGGACATATGCGGTGGCCCGCGACCGGCGGCCCGCGCCCGAATTCGCTGGATATTCGCTACTCGCGAGTCAAACGTGACCGCGAACACAGTACGGATATCCGTTTTGTCTATTACTTCCCCTTTACCAAAACGAGACTGTTCGAACACACAGGGGGTGCGGTGCAACGATGTCGCTACTGATGAGGGATCTGACAAAACGGAAAGGTTTGCGAATGACTGCGTTCACCGCGGCGAGCCGCGTAATGGGTTCCGTCAACAGCCAGGAAAGCCTGCTCACCCCCGGCCAGGTGGCGGCCCTGTTCCATGTCGATCCGAAGACCGTTACGCGGTGGGCTCACGCGGGGCGGCTCGGCTCACTCCGGACTCCGGGCGGTCACCGCCGGTTCCGCGAATCCGAAGTTCTGCAACTTCTCAGGTCCCTCACCACCGAGGCGACGCGCGTCTAACCCCTATTTGAAAGTTCCGCGGTGCCGCGGGTACGGACACTGGATTACCCTCGTTGGCAGGAGGTGAACGACGTGACGTACCTGTTGGCACTCATCGCGTTGGTGACCATCGCGATGCTGTGCTGGAAAGCTTTCGGCCCGCAGCGACCGGCCCGCACCGGCCCGGCATCCACCACCCGCAAACGCGTGCTCGGCCCGGATGACGATCCGGAGTTCCTGTGGCGGCTCTCGCGCCAGCACCGGGACGGCGAACCCGGTTCTCCCGATAGCTGACCCCTTCGCCGGGCGACCCGTCCGCTCCATCTGGGCGATCGTCTAGCAAACCGAATGCCCCGTTTACTTCAAGCGCTCGCCGCCCGCGGGATTTCCGCGATCGGCAGGCGCCACGGGTAGCAGACAGCTCCCCGTGCGACCGGATTCGGCCGCACGGGGAGCTGTCGTTTCGCCGTATTCAGGCCTGGACGGCGGCGCGGTCGTGCCGGCGGACGAAGTCCATGATTCGCGCGCCCACCACACCCGGTATCTCCATCAGCACACCGTGGCCGCGGCCCGGATAGATCTCGACCTCCGCGTCCGGCATGTTCGCCTCGATGCGCGTGCGCGCCGCGGCCGGGTCCGCGACGATCGTCGCGCCGCCGAAGATGATCAAGGCGGGCGTCGTGATCGACCGCAGTTCAACGTCTTTCAGCAGCCGGGCCCATCCGATCGCCATGGGGAACCCTAGCGCCAGCTTCACCAGCCGCCATTGCGCCGGGGAGAGGGTGACGCCGGGCGAGAGCCACTCGGACATCCTGCGCAGGTTCTCGTCGGACTTGCCGCGCAGGCCGAACCACAGCATGGTCAGCAGCACCCTGATCCTGGGTTTCGTGAAGACCCCGCCCGGCTCGACGAGGGTCACGCTCGCCAGTCGATCCGGCAGGTGCAGGGCCGCCAGCGCGGCGTGCCACGCGCCGTGCGAGTACCCGACCAGGTGCACGCGATCCAGCCCGAGTGCGTCCAGCACCTCGGCCAGCCAGTCGGTGATGCCGGTGTCGCCCGGCACCGGCGCGGTCTGCACGGTCCGGCCCGCGGTGCCGATGGTGTCGGGCGCGTGGATCACCCGGTCGGCGGCGAATTCCTCGGCCACCACGCTCCAGGCGAGACCGTTGGCGCCGACCGGGTGCAGCAGGACGAAGGGAATCGCGGCGCCGGAACCGGACAGGCGCACGTGCGTGCGACCGAAGGAGGTCTCGACGCCCCGGGTGGTCGCGGGCAGCGGCCATTCGGCCTCCAGCTCGTCGTAGGCCGCCAGGAACGCGCGCCGCGTGTCCTCGTCCTTGAACCGCCCGATCTTGGCCATGGGCACCCCTTCGAATCTCCGTTGATGATATCAACGTACCACTTAAGTGATATGGGCGTACCATGACGGATCTGTCCATCGCCGATCCGGGGAAGAGGTACCGCTCCATGCCGCGTCTAGCCGATCACGATCAGCGGCGAGCCCAGATCACCACGGCCGCACGCACTGTCATCGCCCGCGGTGGCCTCACGGCGGCCACGTTCCAGAACGTCGCGGCCGAGGCCGGGATCTCGGTCCGCCTCGTGCAGTACTACTTCGGAACCAAACAGGACGTCCTGACCGCCACCCACCTGTCGGTCGTGGTCGCCGCGGGCGAACGCTTCGCCCGCAACGTCGCGACCCTCGGCGAGTCCGCCCCGCCCCGCGAGATTCTGACCGCCGTCTTCACCGAGCTCCTCCCCCTGGACGAGGTCCGCCGCGAGGAGGCGATCATCCTGATCGCTTTCCACACCGCCGCCCTCACGACCGACGAGGTGCAGCCCAAGGACACCGCCGGCCCCGGCCTCTGGCTGATCAACGCGGTGGCCGAACAGCTCCGCCGCGCCCGCCCCGACGCCGACTCCCCCACCGCCACACAGCAACTCGACCTCGACGCACAGCTCCTGGTGGCCGCGGTGGGCGGCATGACCCAGGGCATGCTGACCATCCCCCAGTCCGCGGCGGCCGCGCCGGAGCTCATCGACCATCTGCTCGACCGGTTCCTGAACCCCCTGCAGCTCAATGGAACTCGGCAGTGATCAGTTTCCGCGCGGGACCCTGGTCACGGGCAGCCCCGATACCGCTACCGCGGTCTCGGCAACAGCATCGATGGACGTGTCGATCAGGCCATCGAGCAGGACCAGCGGCGACAGGTACGCCTTGGTGTTCACGCTGACGAGCAGGGCTTCCCAGCGCGGAAGTTGGCGCAGATACTCCTGATTGTCGCGCAGGATGAAGGTCAGCACCTGGCGTGTGTCCCGGGCGGAAGCACGCAGCGGCAAGACTCTGAGCTCCGTAACGGCGTCCCAGCCGAGCCGCAGTCCTTGGTCGGGAGAGGTGAAACCGTCCGCGTCGATCACGAACGCGTGGCGGCCCAGCGACCAGTACAACCAGTAGGCCGCATAGGCGAGAACCGGGATGGCGAGGACCACCCCGATCCCGATCAACCACGCATTCGACAGCATCGCTCCCCCGACCAGGAACGAGGCGACGATCAGCAGCAACGGAGCCAGCATCCGCAGCACGCCCAGCACTGGGACTCTGATTTCGAGCCGCTCGGCCCCGCCCGCCGCCACCGCCGCCCGCGGCGCGCCACTGACATTCACCAGTCGCACCAATGCGATTCGGCGACGCGCCTCCACAAAGATGTAGCCGAATGACAGCACAGCGAACACCCCGGCGAGCACCGCCGGCGACATATCGGCCCGCGCCTGCAGCAGCCCCAGCGCCACGCCGATTGCCCCTGCGAACGGCAGCACCACCAGCACCCGCCGAAAACTGGAGCGCCCCAACGCCTGCTCCGCGTGCTCCCGCGCGATCCGGTCGATCTCGGGATCGGCCGCAGGCTCTCCCCTCAGCAACGCCTTGCGAACGTCGGCGTGCAGGTCTTTCCAGTTGTTCATGCTCTCCCTCGATCAGCCGCGCGACTCTCCCTCACGCAGCGGACCGAACCTTAACCGACCACTCGGTTTTCTGCGGAGGTCGCGGACGGCGGGTCAGGGGACGACGGTGAAGAAGAGCCAGGAGTCGTCGATCAGGCAGTCGAAGGGGTGGTCGGCGCGCAGGGGTGCGCCGGACGTGCGGTGGATGAAGCCGGTCTGGTAGCCCATGGGGCGTTCCTGACGGAACACGCAGGCGTCGGTGGTCCGGTCCACGCTGGTGAAGACGTACGTCCCCACGCGGGTGCGGTCTTCGGTCTCCACACAGGCGATCGCCGCGCGTTCCATGGCGGGGCCGGAGAAGATCCAGCCGACGCGGCCGGGGACGTGGAACCCGAGCAGGACGGCCGACACGGCGACGATCGCCGGGAGCAGCAGGGTCAAGCGTCCGGTGCCGGATGCGAACCTGCCGGCGACCGCGTAGATCAGCCAGGGGACGAGCAGGATCGCGAGCAGGGCGAGGGCCGGCGGGTAGAGCTCGACGTCGTCGAAGCTGATCACGTGCTGCCACAGCACCCACAGGCACACGCAGCCCGCCGCCGCGGTCACGACCGCCATGCCGGTCCGCCAGGCTCTCGAAACCTGTACCGGCGGAGTCTGATTCACGGTCATGAGTACGGATCCTGCCCGAACCGGACCGGGGTGTGAGCGCCGCTCGCCGATTCGTCCACAACCCTCCACACGCTCTCCACAGCCGGGGCGGAGGCCGGCCGATCGTGACGTTGAACTCACGGGGGCGGGCGGAAAGTGGGCGCGGGCGGGGGCACGTATACGGTGTGCCATCGAGAGGTCGCTCACACGCGGGCGGGATCTCCCGTTGAAACACAGTAAGGGACATGATGATCAAGCTTTTCTCCGCCGCCGCGCTGACCGCGACCGCCGCCACCGTGCTGCTGCTGCCGGCCGCCCCCGCGCAGGCCCGCTCCCTCACCTGCGACCGCGCGATCGAGTTCATCAACGCCGCCATCGACGCCAGCGGCGGGACCTACGACGACGCGACCGCCCTGGCCCTCGCCGACCGTCTCCGCACCGTGGCCCTGGTCTCCGGCGGCGAGGAGCAGGCCGCGATCTACGCCTACGCCGACGCCCTCGTCGACGACAACATCACCGACCTGACCCCCTTCACCGACGAACTCAACCGCACCTGCGCCTGAGTCCGGCCGCTCGAAGCCGCTGCCCGATCTCGCGAGAGACCCCGGTCAGCGGCTTTTTCGCGTCCCGGGCCTCGATGACCACGGCCGGGATGTCACCTGTGCGGCGTACCCTCGCCCGCATGTGCCGCAATATCAAAACCCTGCACAACTTCGAGCCGCCGGCCACTTCGGACGAGGTACAGGCCGCGGCGGTGCAGTACGTCCGCAAGATCAGTGGGTCGACCAAGCCGTCGCACGCCAATCAGGAGGCGTTCGACCTGGCCGTCGCCGAGGTGGCCGCGGCCACCGACAAACTCCTGGCGAGCCTGACCACCCATGCCCCGCCCAAGGACCGCGAGGTCGAGGCGGCCAAGGCCAAGGCCCGCTCGGAGCTACGCTTCGCCCGCTGACCGGCGTGGTTCAGTTCAGGCCGGCGTACGAGTGCAGGCCGCTGACCACGATGTTGATGATGAACAGGTTGAACAGCATCGCGACGAAACCGGCGATGTTGATCCAGGCCGCTTTCGTGTCACGCCAGCCGCTGGTCGCGCGGGCGTGCAGGTACGCCGCGTAGAGCACCCACGCGATGAAGGACACGGTCTCCTTCGGATCCCAGCCCCAGAACCGGCCCCAGGCGGCCTCGGCCCAGATCGCGCCCAGGATCACACCGGCGCCGAAGATCGGGAAGCCGATGATGGTCGTGCGGTAGGCCAGGCGGTCCAGGGACTCCGCGTCCGGGAGGCGGCGGGCCAGGGCGCCCCAGATGCTCGACGACTCCGAGCCCGCGGGCTGGCGCAGGCGGTACAGGAACAGCACGCTGGCCACACCGGAGACCAGGAAGACACCCGAGCCGATCGACACGACGGTCACGTGCACCGGCAGCCAGTACGACTTCAGCGCCGGGACGACAGGCGCCGCGTCCGCGTGCAGCACCGTGCCCGCGAGGAACATCAGGATCAGCACCGGGGTCAGCAGGAACGCCCACATGCCCCGGTAGCGCTCGTCGCGCAGGAGCACCAGGCCGATGAGAACCGCTGCGGCACAGGACATGCTGGTGAACTCGTACATGTTGCCGAGCGGGAAGCGGTGGGTCGCGAAGCCGCGCAACACGATCGAGAGCACGTGCAGCGCGACCGCGACGAACAGCACCGAGAAGCCCATGGACCCCAGGCGTTCGGCGAACGGCCGCTTCGGGGTCTCGATGACGCGGCCCGGCGTGGCCGACTCCGAGTCCACCCCGCCACCGCCGGCGGTGACCAGCTGCCGCGGCGGCGCGGTCCGGGCGACCGCGAACTGCCACACCAGCATGATCCAGACCAGCGCGTACACCACGATGGCCGATTTGAAGGCGAGATCGCTGTAGGAGGCGATGGTCTCGTCGATCGGCATTACTTGTCTCCCGTGCTCTCGGTCAGCAGCCGCTCACGCAGTCGGTCGAATTCGCCACCCCAGCCGGCCTGGTCGGTGCGGGCCAATCCACCCATTTCTACTACGGTACGTCGTTTTGCCTCGGGGTCACTCGCGGGGTACACCCGCAGCCAGATGCGGCGCCGCTTGACCAGCAGCGAGACCAGCAGTCCGGCCATCATGGTGAGCGCGGAGATCAGCACCCACTGCTGCGCCGGATCGTGCGAGACCTGCAGGTTCACGAATTCCTGCGCGCCGTCGAAGGTCACCTTGGTGCCGTCGGCCAGCGTCACCGACTCGCCCGCGAAGAGATTCGCGCGCTGCTCCTTGGTGAGCCGCCCCTGCTTGATCATCTCCGGATCGAGCGCGAACAGCGACTGCGCCCGCCCGGTGTCCAGCCCGGTGTCGCCGACGTAGATGTCCACGGCGACCGCCGGATCCTGCATGGACGGGAACGCCGAGGTCAGCAGCGACCCGTGCAGCATCGCGGTCGGCGCGAACAGGCCCTGGATCGCGATCTGGTGCTTACGCCGTTCGGTCTCGTTCGGGTACATGCCGCCCGGCGGATCGATGCGCAGCACACCGGAGGACAGGAACGTGGTGGCGTCGTCCGGCCGCCACTGAATGGTCTCGGTGCGGGTCTGGCCGTTGGGGAAGGTCACCGTGAAGGTCGGCGCGAAACCGTGTCCCTGCAGGTAGATCCGGTCCCCGCCGACGCGCAGCGGGTGATTCACCTGAATCGTGGTGTCCCGCCAGGTGTTCGAATCCAGGTCGGCCCCGGACTGGTACGCGATGTCGGAGGTGAACATCTCGGCCTGCCCGTTCGGCAGGTAGTCGGCCTTGAAGTTCTTGACCCGCACGCACAGCGGCGTCAGCCCGGTGCCGTCCACGACGTTGCCCGCGCGGAAGGAGTCGAAGACCGCCGGCGAGGTGGTGCAGAAGCCCGGGCCGTCGTTGGCGATGACCACCACGTTGCCCTCGTAGCCGAGCAGTTTGCCCAGCGCGATGGACGCGAGCAGCCCGACCAGCGCCAGGTGGAAGACCAGGTTGCCGGCCTCGCGGGTGTAGCCCTTCTCCGCCGAGAGCGTGATCTCGCCCGCGCGCGATCCCGGCGTCACCACGGTCCGCCAGCCGCGCAACTGCTCGCGCGCCTGCGCGATCACCGCGTCGGCATCGGAATCCGCTCCCCCCGCATAGTGATGCGGCAGCCGCGACAGGTTGCGCGGCGCTTTGACCGGCGGCGTCCGCAGCGCCCGGTAGTGGTCGAACACCCGCGGCAGGATGCAGCCCACCAGCGACACGAACAGCAGCACGTAGACGGCCGTGAACCAGAAGCTGGAGAACACGTCGAACAGCTGGAAGCGATCCATCCACGGGCCCAGCGTCGGCCGGTCCGCGATGTACTGCTCGGTCTTCTGCTGATTCAGGCTGCGCTGCGGCAGCAGCGCGCCCGGTATGGCGGCCAGCGCCAGCAGGAACAGCAGCATGAGCGCGGTGCGCATGCTCGTGAGCCCGCGCCAGGTGTTGCGCGCGATCGCGAGAACGCGGCGCGGCACGGACTGACGCGGCGGGCGAGCGGGGGCGGGGGATTCGATGGTCGTTGTCATGTCAGATCGGCAGGGTCACATTCGAGACGAAGGCGTCCCGGACCCAGGAGACGAATTGACCCCAGGCCCCGGTCACCAGGGCGATACCGACGGCGACCAGGAGCAGGCCGCCGATCACCTGAATGGTGCGGGAATTGCGGCGCAGCCAGCCGACGCCGCGCAGCGCGGTCGCCGAACCGAAGGCCAGAATGATGAAGGGCAGGCCGAGCCCGAGGCAGTAGGCCACGGTCAGGGCGACGCCGCGGGCGGCGGTGCTGCCCTCGGTGCCCGCGGAGACGGAGATGACCCCGGACAGGGTGGGGCCCAGGCACGGCGTCCAGCCGAGCGCGAACACGCCGCCGAGCAGCGGCGCGCCGACCAGGCCGCTGATCCGGCGCGGTTCCATGCGGGTGTCGCGCTGCAGCGCGGGGATCATGCCGATGAAGGCCAGGCCCATGATGATGGTGACGACGCCGCCGATGCGTTGCAGCAGTTCGTTGTTCACGTTCAGCATCTGGATGGCGCCGAACACCGAGGCCGAGGCGAGAACGAACACCACGGTGAAGCCGGCGACGAACAGCCCGGCCGCGCCCGCGACGCGCAGGCGGCCGCGGGAGCGTTCGACGGTCGCCGTGCGCTGGGCCGCATCGCGTTTCGCGGATTCGACGGTCACCGGCGGGGTTTCCGCGCCGACGACCCCGGCCAGGTAGGACAGGTAGCCCGGGACCAGCGGCACCACGCACGGGGAGGCGAAGGACACCAGCCCGGCCAGCACGCACGCGCCGAGCGCGAGCAGCAGCGGGCCGCTCGCCGCGGTCTCCTGGAACGAATCGCCCACGCTCGCCAGCACACTCACCGAGTTCACGACTTCGGCTCCCGCGCGATCTCCTCGACCACCGGCTGCAGGTCCTCCTGCAGCAGCGATCGCAGGAACACCGCCGCCACCCGATGCTCGCGGTCGAGCACGATGGTGGTGGGGATGACGCTGGTGGGGAACTTGCCGCCGAGCGCGAGCAGGGTGCGCATGGACGGGTCGTAGATGGAGGGGTAGCCGACCTTGTTGTCGGTGACGAAGTCCTGTGCCTTGTCCTGCTGGTTGTCGCGGACGTTGATGCCGAGGAAGGCCACGCCCTGGTCCCGGGTGGCCTCGTAGACCCGTTCCAGCGCGGGCGCTTCGGCCCGGCAGGGGCCGCACCACTGGCCCCACAGGTTGATCACGACGACCTGGCCCGGGAAGTCGCTCACCGACACGGTTTTGCCGTCGGTCATCAGATCCGGGCCGGACAGCGTGCCGATGGTGCCGCGTGAGCTCGGCGGGTCGTAGCGGATGTCGGTCTTGCCGCCGGGTGAGACGAAGTCGAAGGTGCCGCCCTGCGCCACCGCGTCCTTGCCGGCTGTCGAGCATCCGGCCAGCGCCGCCCCCAGGGTGACGCTCGCCAGCAGGATCGACACCGTGCGCCGGAGTGCTCCGGGCCGGGACGCGATGGTGCGGGTCATGCTCCCGTCGCCTTGGGATCCGAGGCCCCCGCCGGTTCGGAATAGACGATGTCGATCAGCGTATCGCCCTGGTAGACCAGGGAAGTCAGCGATGCGAGCGAGCACTGCCGGTTGCGCGGGTCGTGCCACAGCCGCTGGCCCTGCAGGAAACGGCGCAGCGTCCACACGGGCAGCTGGTGCGAGACCAGCACGGCCTCGCGCCCGGCCGCCTCGACCCGAGCCTTGTTGGCCGCGGCCAGCATGCGGTGCGCGATCTGCAGGTACGGCTCGCCCCAGGACGGGGTGAAGGGGTCGCGCATCTTCCACCAGTGCCGGGGCTTGCGCAGCGCGCCGTCGCCGATGGAGACCCGCAGGCCCTCGAAGGTGTTGCCCGCCTCGATGAGGTTGTCGTCGGTGCGGATGGTCAGCCCGTGCTGGGTGGCGATGGGTTCCGCGGTCTCCTGCGCGCGCTGCAGCGGCGAGGCCACGACCAGCGCGATGTCGTGCGGGGCCAGGGTGCGGGCGACGGTCTGCGCCTGCGCGCGCCCGGTCGTGGAGAGCTGGAAGCCCGGGAGCCGGCCGTACAGGATGCCCTTGGGGTTGTGCACCTCACCGTGCCGCATGACGTGGACGATGGTCTCGACGTCGTCGGCCACCGATCCGGGCAGGATGAGCCCGCTGGTCGAGGGGGCGGCGGGTGCGACCGTGTTCGCTTCGGGGGCGTCGTCTTCGGTCGCGATGTCGGCGGGCTCCCCCGCCCCGTTCGCGGACTCCGTTGCTGCGATGGGCGATTCGGTCGCGGCGGCGGAGTCGGAATCGGTTGCGGCGGTGACGGATTCGTCGGATTCTTCGGACCGGTCGGTGGTCGCTTCGGGTCCGGCAGCGGAAGTCTCGGACCCGGCAGCGGCGTCGCCGGCGGGAGAAGCGTCCGAAGCGACTGCTGCGGAGGGCTTTTCGGGGGCGGGCTCGGTGTCGGGGGCCAGGGCTGCGGCCACCGCGAGCAGCACGTCCACCGGCGGCTGGGCCTGGGACTCGGACGGGGCGACCGCGGCGGCGTCGCCGGTCTCGGCCAGTTCGGTCTCGGTCTGGCGGATGGAGTCGAGCAGGCGGGCGGCCTCGTCGGGCGAGAGCGGCACGGGCGCGGGGGCGGGCAGTCCGGTCTCGGGGTGGGAACTCACGCGGCGGATCCTTCGGGAGTGGCGGCGGCCGCGGCACGCGCGGCGGCGGGGAGGGCGGCGGCGATGCGATCGAAAGCGTCCTCGTCGAGTGCCGCGGAGACGAACCACGCTTCGAACGCGCTCGGGGGCGCGTAGACGCCCGCGTCCAGCAGCGCGTGGAAGAAGGCGGGGAAACGCCAGGTCTCGGCCGCCTTGGCGGCGGCATAGTCGGTGACCGGGGTGTCGGCGAAGAACACGCTCACCATATTGCCCGCGAATTGCACCTGATGCCGGACGCCTTCGGCGGTGAGCGCGCCGGTGAGCAGTCCGCCGAGCCGTTCGGCGTTCTTGTTCAGCGTCGCGTAGACCTCCGCGTCGGCGGTGCGCAGCGTGGCCAGGCCCGCCGCGACCGCGACCGGGTTACCCGAGAGCGTGCCCGCCTGATAGACCGGGCCCAGCGGCGCCAGCTTGTTCATGATCTCGGCGCGGCCGCCGAACGCCGCCGCGGGCAGGCCGCCGGACATGACCTTGCCGAAGGTGTAGAGGTCACCCGCCACGCCCTCGATGCCGTACCAGCCGGCCGCGCTGACCCGGAAGCCGGTCATGACCTCGTCCATGATCAGCAGCGCGCCGTGTTCGGAGGTGAGCGCGCGCAGGCCCGCGTTGAACCCGGGCAGCGGCGCGACCGCGCCCATGTTGCCCGCCGCGGCCTCGGTGATGACGCACGCGATCTGGTCCGGATGCGCGGCGAACGCGGCGGCCACGGCCTCGAGATCGTTGTAGGGCAGCACGATGGTGTCGGCCGCCTGCGCGCCGGTCACGCCGGGCGAGGTGGGCAGGCCCAGGGTCGCGACGCCGGACCCGGCGTCGGCCAGCAGCGCGTCCACGTGACCGTGGTAGCAGCCGCTGAACTTGATGATCTTGGTGCGGCCGGTGAAGCCGCGGGCCAGCCGGACCGCGCTCATGGTGGCCTCGGTGCCGGAGTTGACCAGGCGCACCCGCTCCACGGGATCGACCCGCGCGGCGATGGCCTCGGCCAGTTCGATCTCCGCGGCCGTCGGCGCGCCGAAGGACAGCCCGCCGACCGCGGCGCGCTGCACGGCCTCCACGACCGCCGGGTGCGCGTGCCCGAGGATCATCGGACCCCACGAGCACACCAGGTCGACGTACTCGTTGCCGTCGGCGTCGGTGAGCGTGCACCCGATGGCGGACGCGATGAAACGCGGGGTGCCGCCCACCGAGTGGAAGGCCCGAACCGGTGAATTCACGCCACCCGGAATGACCGCCGCGGCGCGTTCGAAGAGCTGGGCTGACACCGGCACCGACGCCCGGGTCACACGCGGAGAAGAACTCACGGCACCCAGTCTCTCAGCCCCCCGCAACCCCGTCGACGACAGGGTGTAGGAGAGTGCGCCGCCCCACACCCGAACCCGATCCGTCCCCACCCCTCCGCAGCCCCTCCCCACACCCGAACCGATCCGTCCCCGCCCCTCCACGGCCCTCCCCCACCCGCCCCGAGCCGATCACTCGGCCGCGACGACGCCGACACCCGATCGAAGGACATGCCCACCGGAACCACGGCCGGCTCAGCCGCCAATGGGTTCGGCCTGATCACCGCAGCGATCAACCGCACCGAGGCAACTCGCCCGACACGCACCGGCCACCGTCGCGAAAGTCCGCACTGTCGACAACGCGCGTCCATCGCCGAACGCGGACACGCGGCGGTCCGGGTCAACCGCGATCACATACTCATCACCCGCCGGGTCGACGACGTCGCTCATTCGCAGGGCCGGCCGAATCGGTCGCACCGAATCCTCCAACTCCCGCAGGGCTCGCGCGGCTCGTCCACGGTCGGCAACTCCTCGCACCGCCGGCTAGATGAACTCGATCGGCTCACGCCCGAAGGGTGAGCGCGGCACAGGGGTACCGGGTCGATGTGCGCCGTCGGCAGTACCGGCCGGGCCGCTGGGGCCCCGCCGCACGGCAGGGCGGGCGGGCGCGGGCAACACGCGGGGGCGGGAACAGTCGAGTTGAGTCGCTGAGAGGTTGCTGGTGCGTAATCTCGCGGAGCAGGAGCGAACTCGGTCGAGAAGGGCGGAACGGTATGCGGGGCATTGGTTTCGGAGCGGCGATCGTGGCGGCGGCGGCCGGGGGTGCGCTGTGCTGCGGCGCCGGAACGGCCGCGGCCGGGACGCCGATCGCCCAGCCGGAGCAGGGGCGGATCGGCGTGCAGCTGTCGCACGAGGAGACCGTGGGCATGGCGTCAGGGCCGGTCCCGGCGGTGTTCAGCATGGTCGTACCGCTGAGCCGGATGGGCGCGGGCCTGCACCCCGAGACCACGCTCCACAAGGACAAGGACGGTGGCGTGCACGCCTCGCTGCGCCAGGTGGTGACCGAGGCCGCCGACCATCCCGACGGCACCGTCACCATCTACCTGAACGCGCCCGGCACCCGCAACGGCCGCGTGCTGGATGTTTACCAGAACTGGAAGTAGTCGCCGCGGGCGGCGCGGATCAGATCCGGGGCAACCCCAGGCAGAACGCCGCCCAACCAGTGCTGAGCAGGCAGTTCAATTGCACCGGTAGGAGATCCAGGAGAGACGACGCGACGGACCGGATAGCAGGATCCCGCGGGGCCGGGCGCGCGCCGTCGACCGGAACCGGCTCCGACGAGATCGGCTGTGCCCGATCCGCCGTGACCGCCCGAGCCGGGTCGGCGACCGCGTGCACGTCCCGATGCGGCACGGCCACCGGAATGATTCGCGCATCGTTCGCGCGGTCACCGCGCGCAACGGCGGCGAGAGCGACGCCGCCGGGCTCCGCGACAGCGGGTGCGACGGCAGCGGGTGCGACTACGGCGGGCTCGGCGAGTGCGGGTGCGACCACGGCGGGGCCGGCCACCACACCGCCGGCGAGGCCCGCCGCCAGCACGCCCAGGATGACGCGTTGCAGAGAATCCGTACGCTTCATGTGTCCCATGGTCGGGCGATACCACCGGCCCTCACCAGCGAAACAGTAACTTCGCGCGCCCTTCGCGGCGTGTCGGCGAGGCCGGGCCAACGAAAAAATCAGCCCCGGAACCGACGTGCGCGAGCGAACCTCAGCGCGCGAATCGGGTGACCCGGACGACCCGGGCGACCAGATCGATGAACACCAGCCCGGCGACCGTCATGACGACGGCGGCCAGCGCCAGCCACGGCCCGGAGTAGCGCGTCGCCTCGAAACCCGGCGACTCCCCGACCGGCTGGAACCATCCGGTGTGAATGCCGTTGCGCCAGCACCAGATCGCGAGGACCGCGAGGACCGGTGCGAGCACGAACTCGGCGAGCACGGCGAGCCACCGCATCACCTCGCCTCCTTCTCCTCGTCACCCCGATCCGCCGCGGGCTTGTCCAGCGCCACGGCGGTGTCGGTCGCGGCCTCCGCCGCCGAACCCCGATCCGCCGAACCCTCGTCCGCCGCGCCCGGTTCGGGCACGGCCTCGTCCACCGCAACGGTCTTGTCCACCACAGCCGTTGTACCCGAAGTCTGCTCGACCAGCGCGGTCAGCTCGGCCCGCAACACGCGATGATCGCGCGCCCAGGCCTGCACCAGCTGACCGGATCGCAGCTTCAGGCCGATCCCCTTGCGCCGCCGCGGCACCCCGGTCAGTTCGCCCAGGGCACGCGCGGATTCCCAGTCCTCATCATCCCAGGAGTCCTCGTCGATCTCCGGGAGCACCGCCGCGATGTCGGACACAGCGAGGGATTCGGTGCCCTCGCGCAGGGTCTCGGCGGTGAGTTCGACACTGATGTGGCGCTTGCCCGCAATCACCTGCAACCAGACGAATCCCGCCAGCAGCAGGGAGCAGAAGGCCAGCCCGAACCAGTGCAGGTCGCCGCCGCGCACGATCTCCAGAATCAGGATGATCCCGCACAGCACCGGCCCGTAGGCGATGGTGCGATACCGCGCGCCGGGCTCGGAGAACAGCACGGCGGGGGTTTTCTCGCTCATAACGAGAACCTAGCGGGGGCCGCGGACCGCCCGCGCGATAGGTGCACGGTTGCTAGCCGAGCAGACCTGGAATCAACAGCACGGCGAGGGTGAGCAGGCCGAACAGAAAAAGTAGGCCGAATGCCAGCACGTCTCGCCGAAGGCTGTGCGGCTGCTGAATCACCACTCGCATCGTTGCCTCCGCCTCTCCGGAGTCAAACCCGCCATGGCACAACGCATGACGACCGACTTCCGGTTCCCGAACTCTCTGTGACTACCCTCACCATACCCGTTGGTAAGCTTGTAACAAACTTCGCACCCCGGATTGTGCGGGGAGCCGGGTGCCGGGACGGAATCCACAGGGCAGCACCGCGATACCCCGGAGCCCGTGCGACGGCACGGCCGCCGCGCATCGGGCCGGACGGCGAAATCCGTGGCGGCCGTGCGCGGTACGTCGCGCACGAGCGGCGTCAGTCGAGCCAGTGCGCGGCTTCGGTGGCCCAGTAGGTGAGCACCATGTCCGCGCCCGCGCGCCGAATTCCCAGCAGGGACTCCAGAATCGCGCCCCGGCGGTCGATCCAGCCGTTCTGCGCGGCGGCGGTGATCATCGCGTACTCACCGGAGATCTGATACGCCGCGACCGGCACCGTGGCCTGATCCGCGACATCGCGCAGGATGTCCAGGTACGACATGGCGGGCTTGACCATCACGATGTCGGCGCCCTCGGCCAGATCCAGGTGCAGTTCGCGAATCGCCTCGCGCCGGTTGGCCGGATCCTGCTGGTACGTCCGGCGATCGCCCTCGAGCGAGGAGCCCACCGCCTCGCGGAACGGGCCGTAGAACGCCGAGGCGTACTTGGCCGCGTAGGCCAGGATGCCGGTGTCGGTGTGCCCGGCCGCGTCCAGTCCGGCCCGGATCGCGCCCACCTGGCCGTCCATCATGCCGCTGGTGCCCAGCAGATCCGCACCGGTTTCGGCCTGTGCCAGCGCCATATCCACGTACCGGCGCAGGGTGGCGTCGTTGTCGACGCCGCCGGCGTCGTTCAGCACGCCGCAGTGCCCGTGGTCGGTGAATTCGTCGAGGCAGGTGTCGGCCATGACCACCGTGGAGCCGCCGACCTCGTGGACCAGCGCGCGCAGCCCCCGGTTGAGGATGCCGTCCGGATCACTGGCCGCGCTGCCGAGCGCGTCCTTGTCCTGCGCGCGCGGCACGCCGAACAGCATGAGCCCGCCGACGCCGGCCGCGACGGCTTCCACGGCGGCCTTGCGCAGCGAATCCATCGAATGCTGGTAAACGCCGGGCATGGAAGAGATTTCGCGTGGTTCGCCGATGCCGTCGGCGACGAACATGGGGAGAATCAGCTGCCGCGGCCGCAGGGTGGTCTCGGCCACCAGACGGCGCATCGCGGGGGTACGGCGCAACCGCCGCGGGCGGTCCATTCCGGTCATAGTCGCATGATATGCCCGTCCGATCGGCGGGTTCGCGCGGCCCGTGTCCCGGCCGCCGAACGCTCCCCCGCGGCGTGCGGGCCGCTCACCCCGGACTCGAGTTCTGCCAGGTAGCCCCCGGTCGGCACCGGATTTTGTCGGTGCCCCCGGGTAGAATCGAAGATGTGTTCGACGGGTTGGCGCGGGGGTTTCGAACGCTGGAGCCCCGCGCCACACCCGGTACGCGATGGGAGGATCGGCAATGCTGGCAGCCGTAACGAATATGTCCGACAAGACCTCGGTGCCCAAGAAGGGCGAGGCGATCGATCACACGTGGCGGCCGCTGTACAAGCAGCCGCTGCCTGCGGGGCGGCCGCGCACCTGGTACGTCCAGCACAATCGGCGGCTCAAGGCGATGCGCCTGGCCATCGCGATGCTCGATTCCGGCGTCTTCGCCGCCGATCTGGCGACCAACGACAAGATCCGCGACACCGCCGAATCCGTTGGCGTGCACTGGCCTTCGGATGCCACCTGCCGCATGGTGCGGCGCATGATGCAGGCTCAGCGCTGAGTCGGTGCGGGTCCGGCCGCCGGAGGGGCGGCGGCCGGACCCGTACATCCGACCCGAAACAGACACCGCGGCAAAGATATTCACTACTATTCGCCTCACCCCGCGCCGCGCCGTCCACGGCCGCGCGCAGCGACACCCGCTCCGCCGCCAGAAAGTGAACCGCCGCAACCACCATGGGACCGCATCTCCGCCGCCTCGAGGCCACCGGCCGGGGCCACCACGGCACCCGCGCCGTGCCCGGCGGACAGGCGGCGCCCGCACGCGGCGTCACGCCAATGCCGAACGACGCTGTGATACCGCATATCTCCGCCGCGATCCCGCGCACCCTCGCTCGTGACCTGTCGGCACTCGTCCCCGCCGCACGGCCGGTGCACCGCCTGGCCCCAGGCAGCGATCGCCGTCCTACGCTGGCGCCTGCATCGCGGCCTTCCGCGACACGACAGCCCCGAAACGGCAACGGGCCCCGCATCATCGGATGCGGGGCCCGGGAGCCGGAAAGCGGTGCCGGCGGCCTAGCGGCTGCGGCGGCTCTTCTTGCGCGGCGGGGGCAGCAGGCCCTCGGCGCGCAGGTGGGCGGCGTGCTCGGCGAGCGCCTCGACGAGCGGGCCGACCTGGGCGGTCTCGGGCTGCACATCCACGCGCAGGCCGAACTCGATCGCCGTCTCGGCCGTCTTGGGGCCGATGCAGGCGACGATGGTGCGCGCGTGCGGCTTACCGGCGATGCCGACCAGGTTCCGCACGGTCGAGGACGAGGTGAACAGCACCGCGTCGAAACCGCCGGTCTTGATCATCTCGCGGGTCTCGGCCGGCGGCGGCGACGCACGCACGGTGCGGTACGCGGTGACGTCGTCGATCTCCCAGCCGCGATCGCGCAGGCCCTCGGCGAGGGTCTCGGTGGCGATGTCGGCGCGCGGCAGCAGCACCCGGTTCACCGGATCGAAAACGTCGTCGTAGGGCGGGAAATCGGCCAGCAGGCCCTCGGACGACTGCTCGCCGGACGGAATCAGCTCGGGATTGATGCCGAAGGACCGCACCTTCTCCGCGGTCGCCTCACCGACGCAGGCGATCTTCACGCCGGAGAACGCGCGGGCGTCCAGCCCGAACTCCCCGAACTTCTCCCACACGGCCCGAACGGCATTGGTGGAGGTGAACACGACCCACTGGTAGCGCCCGTCGACCAGACCCTTGACCGCGCGCTCCATCTGCGCGGGGCTGCGCGGCGGCTCGACCGCGATGGTCGGGACCTCCATGGGGATGGCGCCGTGCATGACGAGCTTCTCGCTCATCTCCCCGGCCTGCTCCTTGGTGCGCGGCACCAGCACGGTCCAGCCGTACAGGGCCCGCGATTCCCACCACGAGGTCTTGGAGCGCTTCTCGACCTCCTTGCCGACCGTCACGATCAGCGGGCCGACCAGCTCGGACGCCGCGTTGTTCAGCGTCGCCAGGGTGGTGTCGATGGTGCGCTGCTGGCGGGTGGTGCCGCGCACGGTCACCGCGACCGGGGTCTGCGGGGCCATGCCGTGCTCGACCAGCGCGCTGGCGGTCTCGGCCAGGTGCCCGGAGGTCGCGTGCAGCACCAGCGGGCCGGGCGCGGCCGCGACGGCCGCCCAGTCCACCTCGCCGCGCACGTCGACCTCGGTGTGGCTCGAACCCAGTTCGATGCCCGCGTAGGCCGGCACGGTGGTCCCCGCGGACAGGCCCGGCAGCACCTCGAACATCATGTGCGACCGGGTGATCGCGTTGACTTCCTGGATCACCGAATCGGTGGTCAGCGGGTCGCCCGAGACCAGCCGGACCACGTCGAAACCGTTGCGGGCCTCGGTGATCAGGGTCTTGGCGACCTCGGCGGCATCGCCCAGGGCCGGGCGCACGTCGACCGGGCGCTCCCCGTCGGCGGCGGGCTCGACCGCGGCGCCGATCAGGGCGAGCACGCCCTTGTCGACATCGGGATCGGTGAAGGCCAGCGTGGCGCGCGTGAGCACCTCGCGGGCACGCACAGTGAGCAGCGCCGGATCGCCGGGCCCGGATCCTACGAAGAGGATCCGACCGGGATGCTTCTTGGTGGCTCGACTCATCGAATGTTCTCCATTGGGCTGGGAGTGGTGCTGCTGTCGTTGGATTGCGCTGCCGCCGGGTTGCCATCCCCGGGGTCGCTGAGCAGGTCGCGCGCCCCCAGCTCCAAGAGCTCACGCGCCAGTGCACGGCCCAGTTCCGCGGCGTCCGCGGGTGAGCCGACTACGGATGCCCGGATCGTGTCCGAGCCGTCGATCGCCGCCACACAACCCCGCAGCGACAGTTCGTCGAACACCCGCCCGTCGTCGTCGATCGATTCGACGACCTCGGCCAGCGCGCCGATCGGCGCGGTGCAACCGGCCTCCAGTTCGGCCAGCAGTTCCCGCTCGGCGGTGATGGCGGCACGGGTGGCCGCGTCGTCGAGCGCGGACAGGATGGTCACGAGTTCGGTGTCCTCGCTGCGGCATTCGACCGCGAGCGCGCCCTGCGCGGGAGCGGGCAGCATCTGCACCGGCTCCAGCGATTCGGTGATGACGTCGAGCCGGTCGATGCGGGCCAGCCCGGCTCGCGCGACCACGACGGCATCGAGTTCACCGTTGGCCACCTTGGAGATGCGGGTGTCGAGATTGCCGCGCAGCGGCACGATCTCCACGCCCAGCCCCAGGGCCTTGAGCTGTGCGGACCGCCGCGGCGCGGAGGTGCCGATGACCGAGCCCGGCGGCAGTTCGCCCAGCACCATGCCGTCGCGCGCCACCAGGGCGTCACGCGGATCCTGGCGGGGCGGGACCGCGGCGATATTGAAGCGCGGGTCCTGCGCGGTGGGCAGATCCTTGTACGAGTGCACGGCGATGTCGACCGTCCCCGCGCCCAGTTCGTCGCGCAGCGCGGCGGTGAACACGCCGACGCCGATCTCCTGGACGGGTGCGGCGGACTGATCACCGGCGGTCTTCACGATCACCAGTTCGGCCTGCTGCCCGGCGGCGATCAGAGCGTCGCGCACGTGCCCGGCCTGGGTCAGGGCCAGCAGGCTGCCGCGGGTACCGATCCGCCACGGGGCGTCGTGCGTTCCACGCAATGTCTCGAGCCCTGTCTGTGTTTCCTGCACCATCGCTCCGGTCATGCGGTCAGCCCCTGTTCGTCCCCCGAGTGGGCGGCGGTGAAATCGTCGGCCAGATCGCCGCGCGCGGCGATCTCCATCGGCGCCGCAACCGCTTGCGCCGCACCGGGTTTGAGCTCGAACAGCTCACGCAGCGCTTCGGCGTAGCTGTCGCCGCCCGGTGTGGAGGCCAATTGCTTGACCCGCACCGTCGGCGCGTGCAGCAGTTTGTCGACGACGCGGCGCACGGTGCGCGCGACCTCTTCGCGGTGCGCGGCGTCCAGCCCGGGTAGTCGGGAATCCAGGCGTAGCATTTCGGCCTCGACCACGTCGGCGGCCATCTGCCGCAGCGCCGCCACCGTCGGCGTCACCTCGGCCATGCGCTGTCCGGCAAGGTATTTGGCGAGTTCGTCGGCCACGATGCCGCGTGCGGCGGCGGTGTCGTCGGCGGCGGCGCCCGCCGACGGATCGCGCTGCAGCGTCTCCATGTCGATGACGGTCACCCCGGGCAGCCCGGCGACGGCGTGCTCCACGTCGCGGGGCAGGCCCAGATCGCAGATGACCAGTTGATCGCTCGCGCGGTCGGCGGAGAGCGCCCGATGCACATCGGCGATGCTCACGACGGTGCCGACCGCGCCGGTACATGTCACGACCACCTCGGCCGCGGCCATCGCCTCGGCCAGCCTGTCCATCTCCATCGCCTCGGCGGCCACGCCGTGCATGGTGGTGGCCGTATTGGCAAGGCGCTCAGCGCGTTCGAGAGTGCGGTTCACCACGATGATCCGCTCGACCCCGGCCCGCGCCAGCTGCGCGACCGCGAGCCCGCCCATGGCCCCGGCGCCCAGCACGAGCGCGGTGCGCCCGGCCAGCGGGCCCAGCACCATTCGCGCCCGATCCAGCGCCACCGACACGACCGAGGCGCCCGCGCGATCGATGCCGGTCTCCGAATGCACCCGCTTGCCCACCCGCAGCGAATGCTGCGCGAGCTCGTGCAGGGTGCGCCCGGACGCCTGCTGCGCGTCGGAGGCGGCGTAGGCGGCGCGGATCTGGCTCAGAATCTGCTGCTCGCCGATCACCATGGAGTCCAGGCCGCTGGCGACCGCGAACAGGTGTTCGGCGGCGGCCTCGGCGTAGCGCACGTAGGCGTGCTTGGTCAGTTCCGGCAGCGGCAGCCCGGAGTGCCGGGTGAGCAGTTCGCTGACCTCGCCCAGCGCCGGGTGGAAGGCGTCGACCACCGCGTAGATCTCCACCCGGTTGCAGGTGGACACGATCATGGCCTCGGAGACGTGGCTCGAGGCCAGCATCTTGTCGGTCAGCTTGGGCCGGTCGTGCTCGGTGATCGCGACCTTCTCGAGCACCGCCACCGGGGCGCTTCGATGCGAGATCCCGACGAGAAGCACACTCATGGCTGGACCACCGCTCCCTTGCTGGTTGTCTCCGTGCCGCCCGACGGGCGCGCTGCCGACGCGTGAGAAGTCTGAATCGGCGTGTAGATCACGCCCACGGCGTCGCCCGCGGCCACGCCCACCGTCTCCCCGGCGGCCTCGGCGTTGCGAGCCAGCTCGAAGGACAGCAGTTGCATCTCCACCGCGAGATCGACGCGGCGCACCTCGACGTGCGCGGGCGCGTCCAGCGCGACCGGGGAGAAGCTGAGAATGCAGAGCACACCGGCGGCGACCAGCCGATCGCACACGCCCTGGGCGGCCGAATCCGGGGTGGTGATGACCGCGATGGTCGGCTCCAACAGCCGCACCGAGTCGGTCAGTTCGGCCACATCGCGCACGGTCAGCCCGCAGACCTGGGTGCCGATCAGGGCCGGATCGTTGTCGAAGATGCCGACCATGGCGAACCCGCGGCGGCGGAACCCGCCGTAGCCGACCAGGGCCCGGCCCAGATTGCCCGCGCCGACCAGCACCACGCGGTGCCCTTCGGACAGCCCGAGCACGTCCTCGACGCGGTCGCGAAGCTTGACGACGTCGTAGCCGACACCGCGCACGCCGTTGGGTCCGAGGAAGGAGAGATCCTTGCGCAACTTGGCGGAACCGACACCCGCCGCGACAGCCAGTTCCTCACTAGATACGATGGCAACACCGTCATCGGCGAGTACGGCGAGGACCCGGAGGTAGGTGGCCAGTCGGGCCACCGTGGCCTGCGGGATGTCCTTCTGCAGAGCCCTGCCGGAGACGCCACTCTGCGGCGTCTCATGCTGCTCTGTCACGTCGCTTGCGCTCCTCGTCCGGCCGGGGATTGGGTGTCCGGCGTTCTTTTGTCACCCGACGCCGGTGACCGTCGCAGGGCGGTCTATGGTCGGGGGTTCGGGGTCGCTTCCACTGCCTTCGAAGGCAGGTTGCGTGCCACCACCGTAACCGCTTGTGAAGCCCTGCACAAAGTCGGTGAATTCAGTCACTTTGCGGCGGGCTGCTGCCCCGCGATTCATTCAACCCCCCTCGACCCGAACCCGCTACGCAACGCGCCGGAAATCGCCCGCCCGGACACGCCGTAGGGGGTTGGCCGGGGGCGGCGGCGACATTCCGCCGCCCCAGCGGGCCGCACCCGGAGAACCACCCGGTTTCAGCGACTCAGATCCGCGCGCAAACGCACCTCGTCGACGTCGAAATAACTGTGCTCACGACCGTCGAGCAGCACCACCGGCAGCCGGTCGCCGTACTCGGCGCGCAGCCCCGGATCGCGCTCGGCGGCCACGTCGACATCCACCACCGCGACCTCGATTCCGAACTCGGCGCAGACGGGTCGCAATTGTTCCAGCGCCACCGTGCAGAGGCCGCAACCATTGCGGGTCAGGAGGGTGACCGTACGTGTGGGATCGCTCATAACTCCATTCAACTACCCGTTATGTCGTTCAGCGTCTACGTCCCGGTCACCGGTGAGCGTTACTGTGGACTGTGCCGGTTCATGCGCGACCCGTATTGGTCTCGGGCTCCCTGGTGTACCGGCCAAAAACACAGGCGGAGGTACTGGTGCCGGAACGATCGAAAGAGGCCGGAACGGGTTCGAAGGACTCGCGGCCGGGATTGATCGCGGGGCGATTCGGGGAATTCCCGGCCCGCTGGGGACAGGGTCTGCAGGACCAGTTCACGCGGATGGCCCGCAGTCCGTTCGGACCCAGCGAGGAAGAGGTCAGAGCGAACCTGGCCGGCGAGGCCAGCGCCGACGCCGCCATCGCGCTGCACGACGCCGAACTCGCGCTGCACGACGAGCCGACGCGCGCGGTCCCCCGCGACCTGACCGCCGCCGCGTTCTTCGACGTGGACAACACCATGGTGCAGGGCGCGTCGATCGTGCACTTCGCGCGCGGGCTGGCCGCGCGCAAGTACTTCAAGACCTCCGACCTGGTCGACATGGCCTGGAAGCAGGTCAAGTTCCGGGTCACCGGCAAGGAGAACATCGCCGACGTGGCCAGCGGCAAGGAGCGGGCGCTGGAGTTCATCGCCGGCCGCCCGACCGCCGAACTGGCCGCCCTCGGCGAGGAGATCTACGACGAGATCATCGCCGACAAGATCTGGCCCGGCACCCGCGCGCTCGCGCAGATGCACCTCGACGCCGGGCAGCAGGTCTGGCTGGTGACGGCGACCCCGGTCGAACTCGCGCAGGTCATCGCCAAGCGGCTCGGCCTGACCGGCGCGCTGGGCACCGTCGCCGAGTCCGAGGACGGCGTGTTCACCGGCCGCCTGGTCGGGGACATCCTGCACGGGCTCGGCAAGGCGCACGCGGTGCGCACCCTCGCCATTCGCGAGGGCCTGAACCTCAAGCGCTGCGCCGCGTACTCCGACAGCCACAACGACGTGCCCATGCTCTCGCTGGTCGGCACGGCCGTGGCCATCAATCCGGACGCGGACCTGCGCGAGGTGGCCAAGAACCGGGGCTGGGAGATCCGCGACTTCCGCACCGGCCGCAAGGCCGCCAAGGTCGGCGTGCCCACCGCGCTCGCGCTGGGCGCGGCGGGCGGCGCGGCCGCGGCGGTGCTGAGCCGCAAGCGCGAAGCCCGGGTCGGCTGACAGATCGTAGAGAAACGTTGTGGCCCGGTCCTTTTCGGACCGGGCCACACCATCGCGCTACCGCCGCAACCTATCCCGTGAAGGGATTGCGGCGCTTGGTCAGATTCCGGTACAGCGTGCCCTGGATCGTCTCCCGGACCTGATCGGTGATCTCGAACATGGTCATCGGGTCGTCGGCGGCCTCGGGCTCGTAGCCGCTGGTCGAGATCGGCTCACCGAACTCGATGTGCCACTTGGACGGCAGCGGGATCGCGCCCAGCGGGCCCAGGTGCGGGAAGGTCGGCGTCACCGGGAAATACGGGAGACCGAGCAGCCGGGCCAGCGGCTTGAGATCGGCCAGCTTGGGATAGATCTCCTCGGAGCCGACGATCGAGCACGGAATGATCGGCACGCCGGTGCGCACCGCCGCCGACACGAAGCCGCCGCGGCCGAACCGCTGCAGCTTGTAGCGATCACCGAACGGCTTGCCGATGCCCTTGTACCCCTCGGGGAACACCCCGGCGACCTCGCCCGCGCGCAGCAGCCGCTCGGCGTCGGCGGAGCAGGCCAGCGTATGGCCCGCCTTGCGCGCCAAGCCGCCGACCAGCGGCGTCTCGAAGATCAGGTCCGCGGCCAGCAGGCGCAGCGCCCGCTGTTCGGCGTGCCGGTCGTGGATCGCCAGCTGCAGCATCAGCCCGTCGATCGGCACGGTGCCCGCGTGATTGGCGACCACCAGCGCGCCGCCCACCGCTGGAATGTTCTCGATGCCGCTGGTCTCGACCCGGAACCACAGGTCGGAGATCGGGCGCAGGATCGGCAGGATCACCGACTCCAGCAGGTGCTCGTCCAGCCCGAACTCGTCGACCTGATAGTCGCCGGTCAGGCGGCGGCGCGCGAAGTCCGCGGTGCGGCCGACGCCCTCGGCCACCGCGCCGCGCAGCAGCTCGCCCAGCGACTTCGGCTGCCGCGACTCGACTTCGGCGAGCCGATCGGTCAGCGAGGTCACCGGCTTCAGCGCCGGTTCGCCGGGCCAGACGCGCGACGGCCGATGCCGCGCCTCGATATCCACGTCGTGAAGACGGATCACCTTCGCTACGTCACTCATTGGTGCGCTCCCGTCCCGGCCCCGATCAGGCCGAGAAGTTTGTTCTCTGCGGCATCGATCCAGCGGGGATCGATCACGGGCCGCAACGCTGCGCCCCCTATGAAGTCGTCGAATGCCTGCACCGTGGTCCAGCGGGGTGCGAAGCCGAGCTCGGTGCGCATCCTGGTGGTGTCCAGGCCGCAGCCGAAATGGAAATAGTCGATCTGTTCGGCGGTGAACTCACGCATAACCGGTCCCATCAGGGTACGGCCAACAGTACGGAAAAGGCTGTACGGAACCGGCATTTCGATGCGACCCGCGCGCCGGATCGCCTGCGACAACGCCATCGCGCCGTCACCCGCCACATTGAAAGTGCCGCCCGGCGCGCCCAGCGCGGCATGGGTGAGCGCGGCGATCGCGTCTTCCTCGTGCAGGAGTTGCATTCTCGGATCGCGGCCCAGGATGGTGGGCGTCACCGGCGAATGAAAATACTGCACACCGCGATCGGCCAACCGCGGGCCGACAATCGGCGGAAAACGCAGAATGGCGGTCGAAATATCGGGACGGCGGCGGGCCAGCCCGCGCACGAAACTCTCCACCTCGACCATATCGCGGGCGAACCAGCCCCGCGGCGGCGTGCGCGCACTCATTTCCTCGGTGAATTTCACCGGATCCTTCGCACTGCAGCCGTATACCGCCGAGGACGAACGCACCACCACGCGCCGCACGCCGGCCGCTTTGCGGCACACCGCGAACAACTGCATGGCCCCCATGACGTTCATATCCTTCATCGCGGGCCTGCCGCCACCGGCCGGTGGCCGGGACAACGCCGCGGGATGGACGACGGTGTCGACAGCATTACCGTCGATCACCTTACGTATCAAAGGATTACGAATATCGGCGCGAACGAATTCGGCGCGCCCCATGCGCCGCAACAGTTCCCGGCTCGGCTGTTTGGCATCGACCGCGATCACGCGCTCGATACTCGGATCGGCCGCGAGCCGCGCGACCACATTGCCGCCGAAGAACCGGCTGGCGCCGGTCACCATCACGATCTTCGGCGCCGAACCGTCCCTGGTGCCGCCCACCGCACCGGATCCCATTGTCGAGCCCCCATTTCCTGTTTTCCCGCGTCCCCAGGGTAACCGCCGGACCTGGGCTCCCCGAAGGGTATTAACCAGGATCTAACGATGAGTTCTGTCACCCGTGATAAACGGAAAGCCCGCCACCGACGGTGACGGGCTTCCAGCTACGACGCAGCGCTTACTTGCCGAGTTTCCTGCGCTGCACGCGCGTACGACGAAGCAGCTTGCGGTGCTTCTTCTTCGACATGCGCTTACGGCGCTTCTTGATCACAGAACCCATAGGGTTGTTCCTCGCGTTCTCTCGGGTCACCCCCACCTTCGCGGGGAGCACACTTTCAACCCTGCACAGTCCTACCCGTAACGGACCGACATGGGCCCGACGGCACCACCGGCACGTACAGGATGCCGGTCCATGCTACCGGGCCACTCTCCGGCGAACGAAACGGGTAGGCACAGTGCCGCCACCGGGCCCGAAGTGCCGGGCTCGGCGCGCCGACCGTACTGTGCGCGACCGCGCGGAGGGGATGGGACGACGATTCCGGCGGTACCCGGCACACGGCCGGGACCACCCGAAATCGATCGTCACCGCTGGAGTTCGGCCGGGGTGCTCACCCCGCGTCGAAGTAGGACGTCTCCAGGTAATCGTGCACCGCTTTCGCGTGCACCCGGAAGGATCGACCCACCCGCACCGCGGGCAGCTCTCCCGAATGCACCAGCCGGTACACCGTCATCTTGGATACCCGCATCAGATTCGCCACCTCGGCGACGGTGAGGAACTGGGTTCCTCCGCCGAGGACATTCGCGGCACTGATCGGTGTGTTTGCGGACCTCGCTTGACTGTTTCCAGACATCATTGCGCCACTGACCTCCGGCACGTCCGCGCCGCCGGCTTCCCCACCGGCGGAACAGACACGCACGTGCTCCTTGAAGCTTAGCGGGACCAGTGGTGTTGCTGCGACGGGTGTGAGAAATCAGCCTTTGCTGTGGCGAGTCGGGGCCCGGCAGCAAACGAGCTACTGGCCAGTCAGGCTAGTCGGAACTGGCGCCCTGTTCGGCGGAACGACGCTTCGCGGCATGCAGCGCCTCATGAAACGCCGACCGCACCCCGCCGCGCTCGAGTTCCCGCAGGGCCGCCGCGGTGGTCCCCGCGGGCGAGGTGACGGCCGCGCGCAACTCCACCGCACTCTGCCCCGACTCCTCGAGCAGCGCCGCCGAACCGAGCATGGTCTGCACCACCAGCTGGGTGGCCACATCGCGGGTCAGGCCGAGCCCGACCGAGGCGTCGATCATGGCCTCCACGACCAGGAAGAAGTAGGCCGGGCCCGAGCCCGACACCGCGGTGACCGCGTCCATCTGCGCTTCGGCGACCGTCACCACCTTGCCGACGGACTCCAGCATCTCCGAGACCAGCGCCAGCTGTTCCTTGCGCGCGTACCGGCCGGGCGCGATCGCGCTCATGCCCTGCCCGACCAGCATCGGGGTGTTCGGCATGACCCGCACGACCGGGAAACCGGCGGGCAGCTTGTTCTCGAAACGCAGGGTCGGCACCCCGGCCGCGAGCGACACCACGACCGCCTCGCGCTCGGACTCGCCCAGCTCGGCCTTGGCCAGCTCGGTCAGCACACCGTCCACGTCCTGCGGCTTCACCGCGATCACGATGAGATCCGCGCCGATCACCGCGTCACCGACCGAATCGGTAACCCGCGTCCCGAACCGCTGCGCCAGCAACTCCGCCCGCGGCTTCACCGGTTCGACAACCACCAGATCCTTGCTCGCCCGTCCGGATTCGAGCAGACCGGCGACCAACGCCTCGCCGATCCGGCCGCCGCCGATCACCGCAATCCTCGTCATGGTTTCCAAGGCTAGTCGCCGCACCACCCCGAGGTCTAAGCGCACAACCGATAGCGGCGGGGATGTTCGCGACGCGAGCGGAGGCCAGGTGTCGACCACCCCGGAATTGGGGGCGTTCCATGGTCATCTCGTTTACGAATCAGCCTGCGGTTCCGGATATTTGGTCACTAGCGTTCGCCGCACGCGCCATTCACGGCGCGGGAACGAAGGAGATCGACATGAGGCGCGTCCAACGAATCGGCAGCGGAGCGGCGGCGCTCGCCGTCCTGATCATGCCCGCGGTCCTGGCGCCGAGCGCCACCGCGGACATCACCTCGGTGGAAGCCGTCGGCGAACACATCCTGTCCGGCCCCGCGTGCAACGAGGTCGGCTGCGACTACAACCTCATCGCCTTCACGGCACCCAATGCCAACGACCCCGTCAGCTTCTACATCAACGGGGTATTCGTGCAGACCGTTCAGCGCGACGCCGGCCCGTACGGTGGGACCGTGGTCGCGCGGTGGGTGCCCGACCACGCCGGGGTCTACACCCTCACCGCGACCCAGGGAGAGTCGACGAAATCGAAGACTTTCCGGGTCGTCGACGGGGACGGGGAGCCCAACCCGCAGCCCGAGCAGACCGGTTCGTTCTAGCGAGCCTGGGGGATCAAGGCCAGCTGACGGCTCTGGGCGACGATCGCGCCCGTCGAGTCGATGACCAGCTGGTCCTCGTCGAACATGCGGCCGCCGACCTCGCGGGCGTGCGCGATGACGCGGAGCCAGCCGGGGGCCGGGCGGCGGCGCAGATATGTGGTCATCTGAACCGTTGGGGCCCAGCCGAAGTGGCCGAGGTTCATCGGAACCGGGGGGCTCATGTCGGCGGCCATCATGGCGAAGAAGGCGGCTACGTCGGGGAGCTGCTCGTCACCCTCGCGGGGGCGAATCCACAGGCGCAGACGGGGTTCGGCGGTTTCGCCGGCCAGGAACCGGGCCCACTTCGTGTCGATGGCGACCGAAGAGCCCTGTGCCACATGGACGATCTTGCCCATCGGGCTGTCGCCGTCGTAGCCCATCGCGCCGGCGTCGGGCTCGGCGGGCATGTCGCCCGCGTGGTCGGCGGTGAAGGCGGGCGCGGCGTCGTCGTCCAGGTGACTGAAGGTGAACGCGGTGTGCACCAGGGTGCGGCCGTTCTGGATCAGGCTCGCGTCGATCAGGCAGATCTGCCGGCCGATCTTGCGGGTGCGGACCTCGTACTCGACCTCGCCCGGATCGGGCGCGCCGAGGAAGTCGGTGCTGGCGGAGATGGGGAACATCGCGGCCTGCTCGGGCGCGGTGCGGCGCAGCCACGCGGTGGCGGCGGCCGCGCTGCCCGCGACCATGGTGCCGCCGTGCAGCTTCTTGCCGATGGTCCAGATGTCCTCGATGACCCCGGCGTAGCGGCCGATGCCCGGATCGTCCGACGCCAGCTCGGTCACCGCGCAGACGCGACCGAAGGGCGCGGTCCGGTCGGTGAGGGCCTGTTCGAGGTCGACGGTCAACTCCGTTGTCATCCGCTGCTTCCTTCCGCTGATCGGTTTGTACAGCGTACAAGCGCCGGGTACACCAATCGGTATTCCCGTGGCGGGAATCACTGGCGGGGCAGGACCGACCGGGCGCTCGCGCGCGGGCCGAGCGCGACAACACGACCACCCGGCCCGCAGCGCCCCCGCGCGGCCGATTCCCGGGCCCTCAGTGGCGGCTGGCGCCCGTCGGCTCGGGTTCCGGGGCCGGAGTGGGGGTGACGCCGTTCAGGTGCTTGCGCGCGAACGTGAGCGCCCGATTGAGCATCGCCGCCCGATCCATCGTCGTGCGGGCCATCTGGGTGTTGACCTCGATCACGGCCTGGCCGCCGAAACCACCCGCGGTCAGCATCGCGCACAGCTCGGCCACCGGCTGGGTGCCCTCACCCGGAATCAGATGCTCGTCGGTGGCCGCGCCACGGCCATCCGCCAGGTGCAGATGCGCCAGGCCGGCGCCCATGCGGCGCGCGAGCGCCAGCGGATCGACCCCGGCGGTCGCGGTGTGCGAGGTGTCCAGCGTGTAGTGCCGGTACCCGGTGTCGGTCGGATCGTAGGACGGGCTGAAGGTGGTCAGCGACGGCCCCGGACCGCCGCGGCGCTCGAGCCTGCGCACCGAGCTGCCCCGGAACAGCGTGTCCGCGCGCATAGGGAACATGTTCTCCACCGCCACCGCGATCGGACTCTCGTTCTCCAGCTCGGCCACCTGCTGCGCGAAGCCCTCGGCGTAGCGGCGCTGCCAGCGGAACGGCGGATGCACCACCACCGTCGCCGCGCCGAGCGCCTCGGCCGTGTGCACGCTGCGCCGCAGCTTCGCCACCGGGTCCGACCCCCAGACCCGTTGCGAGATGAGCAGACACGGCGCGTGCACGGCCAGCACGGGCACGTCGTACTTGTGCATGAACGACTGCACGGTCGAGATGCTCTGGCTGGCCGGTTCCGCCCACACCATGAGTTCGACTCCGTCGTAACCCAATTCGGCCGCGTAGCGGAAAGCGGCCTCGGTGTTCTCCGGATACACCGACGCGGTGGAAAGCCCGATCCGGACTTCCCCCCGCACCGCTCGGTCTTCGATGTTCGCCCCCTGCACGATATTCCCCACTGCTGCTCCCTGCTCAGTTCGTACTGAGTAGAAAGGCTAGCGGTCCCAGCGTCACGAAGACGCCTACGACGACCGCAATCACAGTGCTGAAAATATCGTCGGTCCGGCGCAGCACCCGCACGAGTGCGACCAAACCGAGGATGACGATCATCGACAGGGCCAGGGCAACCCACGGGAGCATTTCCCACAGACGCTCGAAACCCTTGAACAGCAACATGCCCGCGACCGCCGCGCCCGTGCTCTGGCCCGCCAGCACCAGCCACTGCCTGCGATGCTCCTCGTCCTCGGACAGGTCGGTCCGCGCCCGCGACGGCGCCGGACGCGCGCGCCGCGCGGCGCGGGCGGCAACCGCCGACAGTCGCCCGACCACCGAGGTGCCGGGCTCGTCGTCGTAGTCGTCGTCCTCGTCGTCGTCGAGCGGCTCGTAGACGTCGGTCAGATGCTCGTCGAGATCGCGCTCCCGGACCGCCGCGCCGCCGCGCCGCCGCCCGCCCGGACCGCGACGTTTGCCGCCGCGGCGCGAATCATGTTCGGCGCGTTGCTCATCGCGTTCGAGCCGATCGCGGAGCATCTCACCGGCAACCGTCTCGCCGGACATGAGCATCTGGTCCTGGTCCGCGGCGGACCAGCTCGGCTGCGGCTCGGCCCGGTCCCGCGGGCCGTCGGCCCGGTTGCGCGGCAGCAGCTCGGTGCGATCGTGTCCGGCGGCCTCGGGCGGGGCCCCGGCTCCGGGACGTCTTCGCGCCGACCAGGACGGCAGCCCGGATCGCTCCTCGTGCTCGACGCGGGCATTGTGCTCGGCGCGACCGTCGCGCAGCTGCTCGTCGTGCCGCCGCCCGCCGGGTAGCCGCTGGATGTCCGGCTGCCGCGGGGGTTCGGGCTCCCGGTCGGCGTCCTGCTGCCAGGGCGGCACCTCGGCCTGCCGCTCCCCCTGCCACGGTTGTTCCGCCTGACCCGGCCACGGCTGTTCGGCCTGGCCCGGCCACGGCTGTTCCGCCTGCCCCGGCCACGGTTGCTCGGCCTGGCCCGGCCACGGCTGCTCGGATTGCCACTGCCGCGGCGGTTCCGGCTGTCGCGGCGGTTCGGGCCGGTGCTGCGGTTCGGGCTGCCAGTGCGGCTCGGCCGGGCGCTCGGGGGCGTTCTGGCGCTGCGCCTCCGCGTGCCTGCGCGCCGAGCGCGACATGGGCGGGGCGGAGATGGGCGGGGCCGGAGCGGCGGCCTGCGGCGGTTCGGCGCCGCGGCTCGGCGGGCTCGATAGCGGGTCGGGCGACCAGGCGGCCGCGTCCCAGCTGCGCGCGGCGCCGTCGGCCCGGCTGAGCGAGCCGTTCAGGCCGCCCATCGCGCTGTCCGCGCGGGATGGGTCGTGCCCCCGGAAGGGCTGCACGTCCTCGGTGTTCTCGTCGTCGGGATCGAAGCGCCGCCGGCGGCCGCCGCTCTCGGCGGGCGCGGGCGGGACGCTGCCGTCCAGTTGGTTCAGCGGCACCTCGGCCGACAGCGGATCGGGCTTGCGCCTGCGGCCGCTGCGCGGCGCCTCCGCGGCGGGCCCGGGTAGGGGCGGCGGGGACGCGTTCGGGGCGAGCGGATCGTAGAACGAGATCGGTCCCGACAGCGGGGAGTACTCCGGGGCCGGATCGGGTACCGAGTAGGAGGAGTAGTCCGCCTGCGGTGCGGCCGAATACGACGAACCGCCCCCGAAATCACCGGAACTTCCGGCGTAGTTCGGGTAATCCGCATTGTTTGTGTTCGAATAGTCCGAATAATTCGAAAAGTTTGAATAGTCCGATTCGCCCGAATCAGCCGGGGGTGCGGGCTCGGCCGCGCCCTGTTCCGGCGCGTCGTCCGGCGCGGCGTGCGAAGAGGATCCGTTGCGCACCGTCGGTATATCGCCGGTCAGATCGGCGACCGATAGGCCGCGCCCACTCCTACGCCTGCGCCCGCCGCCCGCGGCGGGCGGCGCACCCTGTCCGTTTCGCGCCAAAAGTTCGGCAACGGACAGTTGACTAATATCCTCGGTCATCGAGACACCGTTTCGATCGTGCCCGGCTGGCCGCCGTTGGGACCACCAGTTATCGGCTCATTATCCAGGTCGGTATCAAGTTTTCGCAGGATCAAACCTTCCCGCAGTGCCCAAGGGCAAATTTCTAGCGTATCCAATGACAATGCCCGCATACTCGCCTCCGCGACCAGCGCGCCGGCCACCAATTGCTGTGACCGATCGGAACTTACGCCTTCCAATTCTGCCCGGTCCGCGGCTGTCATTCTCGATATGAACGCAATCAGCTGCCGCAGGCTGGAACTCGTGAGGGTACGCCGCACCCGCGGCCCCGCCGAAGAGGGGGCCGAACCGGTCAAACGGGCCAGCGAGCGGAACGTCTTGGACGTGCCCACCGCCAGATCCGGGCGGCCGGCCTCGAGCAGCTGCTTGGACGGCACGACCAGTTCCGCGTCGAGCCAATCCCGCAGCACCGCCACCCGGCGCTTGCCCGGCGGGTCGTGATGCAGCCAGTCGCGGGTGAGCCGCCCCGCGCCCAGCTGCAGCGACAACGCCGTGTCGGGCACCTCGTCCGCGCCGTTGCTCAGCTCGAGCGACCCGCCGCCGATGTCGAGGTTCAGGATCCGCCCCGCGCTCCAGCCATACCAGCGGCGCACCGCGAGGAACGTGTGCCGGGCCTCGTCGGCTCCGCTGAGCACTTCGAGTTTCACCCCGGTCTCGGCGCGCACCCGCGCCAGCACCTCGTCGGAGTTGGTCGCCTCGCGCACCGCCGAGGTCGCGAAGGCCATCAGCTCCACGCAACCGGAAGTCTTTGCGATACTGGCGAATTCGGCGACCGTGGCGATCAGCCGCGCCGATCCGCCGGGCGTGATCCGCCCCTGGTCGTCCATGCTCTCCGACAGGCGCAGGGTCGCCTTCGTAGAGCTCATAGGCATCGGGTGGCCACCGCGATGCGCGTCCACCACGAGCAGGTGGACGGTATTGCTTCCCACATCCAGTACACCGAGCCGCACATGAACACGGTACTGGGTGCGTCACGGCTTCAGGCCAGGCGACTGAGCTGTTAGCGTTCCGCGGTGTGACGGCAGGTGCATCCGCGAGTGGCCCGACCGGGCTGCGACCAGCGGCGAAGATCGACCCGGCTCCCGAAGTAGAGCTCGACTTCCCGCGCGAGTGGATCGAGTTCGTCGACCCAGCAAATGACGAGCATTTGATCGCGGCGGACATGACCTGGCTGTTGTCGCGCTGGACGTGCGTTTTCGGCACTCCGGCATGCCAGGGCATCATCGCCGGGCGCGAGGACGACGGGTGCTGTTCGCACGGCGCCTTCCTCTCCGACGAGGAGGACGGCAAGAAGCTGCACCGGGCTGTGAAAATGCTCACACCCGACGATTGGCAGCTCATGGGCGAGGCGGTCGACGACAAGGGCCGCGTCCGCAAGAAGCTCTATCTCGAAGAGGACGATCTCGACGACGAACCCGCGTTGCGCACCCGGCGTTTCGACGGCGCGTGCATCTTCCTGAACCGCGCGGGCTTCGACAAGGGCCTGGGCTGCGCGCTGCACACCATGGCCCTGCGCGAGGGCCTGGAACCGCTCACGGTGAAGCCCGAGGTGTGCTGGCAGCTGCCGATCCGGCGCACCCAGGACTGGGTGGAACGGCCCGACGGGGTGGAGATCCTCAAGACCGTCATCGGCGAATACGACCGGCGCGGCTGGGGTTCGGGCGGGCTCGACCTGAACTGGTACTGCACCGGGTCGCCGGACGCGCACGTGGGCACCCGGCCGGTCTGGGAGGCGTACGCGCCGGAATTGATCGAACTGCTCGGGCAGGTCGCCTACGACGAACTCGCAGCACACTGCCGGCGACGCCAGGGATTGGGCATCGTCGCGGTGCATCCCGCGACGGCTATCGCCGAGCAGAAGGCCGCCGACGAGCGCGCCGCGGCCAAGCAGGAAGCGGCGCATTCCAAGAAGTCGGCCGCCGCCGCGGCCAAGATTCCCGGGGTCAAGAAGGCCGCGGGCGCCAAGCGCGGTTGACGACCGGCCGGTAACTTTCTGAAAGTACGTATTTTCACTTCACTGCTCACCTACTGTGCGAGCGACCCCTCCCCCTCACGGGGTCGCAGTACAGGAGAGATACATGAGCAACACCTCAGCCTTCCGGCGCCCGCTCGGTCTGGGCCTGGCCGGGCTGGCCGTGGCCACCGGCGTCGCCGTCGTGCTGGCGAACCCCTCGGCTCCCGAGGCCACCGCCGCCGTGGACAACATCACCATCTCCGGCTCGGATCACAAGGTCGGCCAGACCTACACCCTGCACGCCGACCTCAGCGGCGCGTCCTTCGGCCTGCTGGTCTACTGGAAGGCCAACGGCCAGGCCATCACCAGCCCGGCCGCGCAGGTGCCCTGGCCCGCGTACAACACCAGCGCCGACTGGACCCCGCGCACGGCCGGCGCGCACACCATCACCCTCACCCAGGGCAGCAGCACCAAGTCGCTCGTGGTGAACGTGACCGACGGTTCGGTGCCGACCACCACGCCGCCGACCACCACGGTCCCGCCGACGACGACCGAACCGCCGGTCACCACCACCCCGCCGGTCACCACGACCGAGCCGCCCGTCACCACCACCCCGCCCGTCACCACGGAACCGCCGGTCACCACGACCCCGCCCGTCACGACCGAGCCCCCGGTGACGACGACCCCGCCGGTAACCACCACGCCGCCGACGACCACCGAACCGCCGGTAACCACCACCCCGCCGACCACCACCAAGCCCGCCGGCAGCGGCAGCTCCGATCTGCTGCCGTTCTGATTCCGGTTCCGGCCGGTCACCCGGTGGCCCGATAGCTCCTGGTTCATCGGCAGCAAGCTCGCGGGCAGTGCGGGATTGCCGAGGATGAACGCCCGTCCGGGTTCGTCTTCGAGCGCCGAACGGTAGGAGAAGTGGTGGATATGACGAGAAACCCCTGGTGAAGTCATATCCACCACAACCAAGCGGACGCTTGTTTGATAGATTTCGCGAAACGTCCACATTTCACACGGCACGTCCCTTAGGGTGCACAGGCCCGCACACCCCCGCGGGCAGCAACATCCCAGGAGACGACACATGCGCATCACACCCTCGAGGACCGCGCGCCGGGCGGGTGCGGGATTCACCGGTCTCGCCGCCCTCGCCGCGGCGGCCGTGCTCTCGGCCCCGCAGGCCCTGGCCGCGGTCGACAGCGTGACCGTCGACGGCTCGGACTTCCGCGTCGGCACGGAGTACACGATCTCGGCCACGCACAGCGGCGCCGCGGCCGGACTGCTCGTGTACTTCAGCGACAACGGCGAGTTCATCGGCAGCCCGAAGGTGCCGTGGCCGGTCGGGCAGTCCAGCATCGCCTGGACGCCCTCGACCGCGGGCAAGCACATCATCACCGTCGAACAGGGCGGGCACACCCGCTCGACCGTCGTCGAGGTGCAGGACGCGCCGCTGGGATCGGGCAGCTCCACCTCCGGCAGCGGCTTCGGGCCCGCCGGACCGCTCGGCAGCGGCTCCAGCGGCACCACCGGCAACAAGTAGCCGCCGACCGGCATCACCGAGAACAGGACCAACCCATGAGCATTCTTTCCCGCCGCCTCGGCGCGGGCGTGGCGAGCGTCGCGGCCGCCGCGTCCATCGCGGTCTTCGCCGCGCCCAACGCCGCCGCCACGGTGGACAGCATCACCATCTCGGGCTCCAACCACGAGATCAACAAGCAGTACACGCTCAGCGCCGAACTCAGCGGGGCCGGCATCGGCCTGCTGGTCTACTGGAGCGTCGACGGCGAGGACCTCAGCGGGCCCAAGGTGCCGATGCCGATCGGCAAGTCCAGCTACCCCTGGACCCCGACCAAGGCCGGCAAGCACCTGATCACCTGCTCGCAGGGCGGCAGCACCAAGACCATCGAGGTCACTGTCATCGACCCGTCGAACCCCGGACCCGGCAACCCGGGCGAACCGGGCACCCCCGGCGGCGAGAACGGCGGCACCGGCAGCGCGGGCGGTCTCGGCGGACTGCTCGGCAGCCTCACCGGAAGCGCCGGGAAATAACGCGTTCCGCGTCCCGGATCCGAGCCCGCCGCGCCGATCGCGGCGGGCTCGGCGCGTTCGCGGACCCGACCGGGACCGTCGCGACAGCGCGGCTCCGGCACCGTGATCGACCGGCCGGCTCACCGGCGACCGCGGGGAGACCCGGCCCACAGTGCGCGTCGATCCATAGCCGGAGGGTGTGATTCATTCGACAGTGGTGAACGCTCGATGAACAGCGCGCCGCAACCACCCCGACATTCGAATCAAGCTGCGCGCAAACCTGTTTCGCGCACCTATCCGAGCGGTGACCTCGCCTCGAGAGGCGCCGGAAGCGCGCCCGACATCAGCAGGCCATTGCGCATTCACCGGGACGTGTTAGACATTCGCCTCATGATCAAGAAGTCGTTCGCCGTCGCCGCGCTGGCCGCCGGTGCTGTTCTCGCCCTCGCGCCGATCGCCGGCGCCGACAACGTCGATCCCAGCCGGTTCTCCGACCGCACCGCGGATTTCGTGCCCTACAACGATCTGAATGTGCTCAGCGCCAAGGACAACGGCAAGCTGATCATCGTCAGCCCGTACGGCACCAGCAACACCATCGCCTGCCGCGGCAACGGCCAGGACGTGGCCTGGTACGACTGCAAGCAGCAGGACGCGCTCGGCTGGATCAACCTGCAGCAGCAGGAGCTCCCGGTCCTGGGCACCGCCTGGGTCTACACCCTGCAGGCCGACCCCAACGCGTAGGGCCGATCGGCCCGAAGAACAGCGCCCGCTTCCGAATTCGGAAGCGGGCGCTGTTTCCTGTCGATCAGGCCTCGAGCTTGTACCCCAGCCCGCGCACGGTCACCAGGTGCTCCGGCTTGGCCGGGTCGGCTTCGATCTTCGAGCGCAGGCGCTTGACGTGCACGTCGAGGGTCTTGGTGTCACCGACGTAGTCGGCGCCCCACACGCGGTCGATGAGCTGCCCGCGGGTCAGGACGCGACCGGAGTTGCGGAGCAGGTATTCGAGGAGGTCGAACTCCTTGAGCGGGAGGGTGACCGAACGGCCGTTGACCTGCACGGTGTGGCGGTCCACATCCATGCGGACCGGGCCCGCCTCCAGCACGCTGGTCTCGCTGCCGCCCTCGGGCTCGTCGCCGACGCCGCGGCGCAGCACCGCGCGGATGCGGGCGATGAGTTCGCGCGAGGAGTACGGCTTGGTGACGTAGTCGTCGGCGCCCAGTTCCAGGCCGACGACCTTGTCGATCTCGCTGTCGCGCGCGGTCACCATGATGACGGGCACGCTGCTGCGCACCCGCAGCTGCTTGCACACGTCGGTGCCGCTCATGCCGGGCAGCATGAGGTCGAGCAGGACGATGTCCGCCCCGGACCGGTCGAACTCCGAGAGCGCGGACGGGCCGTCACCGACGACGGTGACCTCGAACCCCTCCTTGCGCAGGAGGAACGCGAGCGGATCGGCCAGCGACTCCTCGTCCTCGACGATCAGGACACTCGTCATCGGGTTGCCTCCACACCGTTGGTTCTGGCCCGCCCGAGAGAGCGCGGGCCGGTTTCCTTCTTCACCGCCGGAAGCCCGGCGGCAAGTTTGTCGTCCACACCGTGCTCGTCCTCGGCGTGGGCCGGGATGCGCAGGGTGAACGTCGACCCCGTGCCCAGCTTGCTCCACAGCGTGATCTCGCCGTTGTGGTTGGCGGCCACGTGCTTGACGATAGCCAGCCCGAGTCCGGTACCGCCGGTGGCGCGCGAGCGCGCCTTGTCGGCCCGGAAGAATCGTTCGAAGACCCGTTCCTGGTCTTCCTTGGCGATGCCGATGCCGCGGTCGGTGACCGCGATGTTGACGTAGCCGCCGCGCAGCGCCCGGCTCACCGACACGTGCGCGCCGCGCGAGGAGTACGCGATGGCGTTCTCCACCAGGTTGGACAGCGCGGTCACCAGCAGGGTCTGATCGCCGAGCACCTCGAGGCCGCTGTTGGCGTCGGTGCTGACGGTGATGCCCGCGACCTCGGCGGTGTTCTTGGACCGTTCGAGGGCCTGCAGCACGACCGAGTCCACGTCGACGGCGTCGAGTTCCGGGAGCTTCTCCGCGCCCTGCAGGCGGGACAGCGCGATCAGTTCGGTCACCATCTTGCCCATGCGCCGGGCCTCGCCGTGCAGGCGTTCGCCGAAGTGCCGGACCGAATCCGGGTCGTCCGCGGACTCCAGCAGCGCCTCGGCCAGCAGCGACATGGCTCCGACCGGGGTCTTGAGCTCGTGGCTGACGTTGGCGACGAAGTCGCGCCGGGTGGCCTCCATGCGGGCCTGTTCGGAGTCGTCGTCGGCGAAGAGCACGACGAAGTTGGGGTTCTCCTGGGACAGCGGGCGGGCCACGCCGCGCACCGCCAGCCGGGCCCGGCCGGGCATGGGGATCTTGGCGGTGAGTTCGAAGTCGACGTCCGAGCCACCCGCCAGCACCTGCTGCACCGCGGCCCACGCGCGTTCGTCCAGCAGCCGGTCGTGGACCACGCCGAGTTCTTCCGCGCGCGGGTTGACCAGGACGACGTCGCGGTACTTGTCGACGACGGCGATGCCGCTCTCGGAGGCGAGCACGATGAGATCGAGTACCTGCGACATCGTCAGCCCCGAATCCGAGGCGACGCGCCGCTGCTCCTGACGAGCGGTGACATAGGGAATGAGCAATCCACCGACGGCCAGTCCAACGACGGCCGCCAGGACTGCCAACAGCACGGCCTGTGGAACGCTCACAGTGAGAATCGTACGGTCGCCGACCGGGGGGCAAACCCCGGGTGGGGCAAGTTTCACGCAGGTCACAGGGGCTTACGCGGGCGTTGGCCGGGCGTTCACGCAATGTTCGAATTCCGCGGGGTCTGTTTCTGGCGGATTCTCGGCAAACTCGATCGAGCTGTTCCGCGCGCCCGGCACGCTCAGTCCGGTTCGTCCTGGTAGAGCGAATTGCGCACCTTGTCGCCGTGCTCGTCCACCCACTCCCCCAGCGCGAAAATAGGGACGAGCAGGTCTATTCCGGCGCGCGTGAGCCCGTACTCCACCCGCGGCGGCGCCTCGGCGTACCGCCGCCGCTCGACCAGTCCCATGGCTTCCATCCGCCGCAGGGTCTGCGTCAGCATCTTCTGGCTGATCCCCCCGATCCCCCGCCGCAGGTCGACCGGCCGCATGGGCCCGTCCCGCAGCGTGTAGACGATGACCGTCAGCCACGAGTTGCCGAACAGGTCGACCGCCAGCCGCGCCGGGCAGTCCGCCTCGCGCCCCCCGTATTCCGCGAACTCGACCCGAATCGGCTCGCCCTCCCCCGGTCCTGATTCATCGGCCTCCGCCCGCGTCGGCACGGTACTGCCCGGCATCTCGACCCGACTTCCGGATGACTCGCCGCTCGGTTCCGCCACCGCACCCCCGGTCTCGTCGCTCTCGAGCTTTCTCGCCGGACGCTCCGCGACAGCTGCGCGCCCGGGTGCCCGCATCGCGAGGGGGATCGGCTGCGAGTCGGGTTGCGCGTAGTCCACGACGGTGTGCGCCCCCGGCTCGACCGTCATCGTCCGCGGCTCGGATGCGGGTACGGGCTGCGGTGACGAATTCGGTGCGGCGGTCACGGGTTTCAGCGTGCCACCTCGATGCGCACCCCGGGGTGCCCATCGCGGTTTCTACCGTCGAATTCGCAAGGACGAGTGAGGAGTTCACATGCGAATCGGAATCATCGGGGCGGGCGCCATGGCCCGCGCGCTCGGCGGCGGCTGGGCCGCGGCCGGGCACGAGATCGTGGTCGGGGCACGCGACGCCGAGCGGGCGGCCGCGGCCGCGGCGGAGATCGGGGGCGGCGCGCGGGGCGGGACCGTCGCGGACGCGGCGCGATTCGGGGACGCGGTGCTGCTCGCGGTGCCGGTCTCCGCGCTGAGCGAGGTGCTCGCGGCGGGTGACTACGCCGGGCGGACGATCGTCGACTGCACCAACGCCTTCGCCCCGGACAGCGGGAAGTTCGTGCTCACCGAGGACGCCGTGGCCGAGCGGATCGCGGCGACGGCCGCCGGGGCGCACGTGGTGAAGGCGTTCAACCTGTGCGCCGCGGAGGTGTGGGCCGGTTCAGCGCGCGAGTTCGACGGGCAGCCGCTGCTGGTCCCGCTGTGCGGGGACGACTCGGCCGCCGTGGCCCGGGTGGCGGCGCTCGCACGGGATCTGAAGCTCGAGCCCTTCCACGCCGGCGGCCTGGCCCAGGCGCGCTACATCGAAGCCACCTCCGCCTTCGTGGTGGGGCAGTGGTTCGGCGGCCACGACGCCCGGTCGATGTTCCCGCCGCTGGCGGCCAGTTTCGCCGAGGTCGACGGGTAGGCAGTCGGCGGACGGACCACCGCCACGCCGCCGGCGTCGAGCCGGAGGCCGCACGCCGCGGGACCCGGGGAACGATGCGCCCCCGATCGAGCCGCGACCGGGGGCGCGTCGTCCGGCGCGGCGCACCGTGGCCACCGACGCCGATCACCAGCCGGGGTTGCCCCGGACCGGGATGTTCACGAAGCTCGGCGCGGCCGGGTCCAGCAGCAGGTGCTGGGGGCGCAGGCCGGAGTCGACCATCATGGCGGTGATGGGCAGGCCCTTGGGGAAGTTGCCCGCGTAGACGTCGACGCGCAGGCGGTGACCCGGTTGCAGGACCGCGTCGATGCCCGCGACCGAGATGTCCAGGGGCACCGGCACTCCCGGTTCGGTGCGCTGTCGGGTGTCGAGGGACAGGTCGGGTACCGGGTCGATGTAGTCGCCGTTCGGCAGGCGGGTGCTGAGTGCCTCGTCGATGGTGCGCAGCGAGGCGACCAGCTGACCGGTGGACAACGTGACCGAGCGGCCGTCGGGTGCGACGTCGTTGACGGTGACGGACCAGTAGCCGTCGGCGGCGTCGTGAACGGTGTTGAGGCGCACCGCGATCGGACCGGAGATCACGGTGGATTCGGCCACCGGCGCGCTGGTGAAGGTGAGCCCGTTGGACTCGTGGATCCGCGAATCCTTCCCGCAGGCGTCGATGATCGAGATGATGCCGATGGTCTCCTGCGCCGCGTCCCGCGAGCACAGTCCGGTCAATCCCGGTGCGACGGTGAGCAGGTCGGGGCCGGTCGGCTCGGTGAGCAGTGACCCGTCGTGCACGCTGTGCCCGCCGGTGCCGCTCGGCGCGGCGGCCAGGTACATGCGCCGGTACTCCGAGCTCGACTCGGGGACAGTGGAGTCGGCGGCCGAATCCGCGGCGGGTTCCCCGAAGCCCGGCGCGGTGATCCACCCACCGCCCTGCTGCTTCATGGTGACCGGCCCGAATCCGTCGATGCCGTTGTCGATTCCCTTGAGCCACCGGTCGAACCACGCGCGCTGGAGCACGTCCATGCGCGGCGGCAGCCCCGGCCGCCCGGATTCGTTGCCGTTCGAGATGTGGTATCCGTCGCCGACGAGCATCTGTTTCTGCCCGGCGGGCAACGGGATTCGGCGGTACACGTCGGCCTGCGAGGCGACGAACACGTCGTGCCAGCCGCCGGTGATGAAGGCCGGCACGGTGATGCGCTCGGGCGCGGTCTCCCAGGACAGCCGCGCGGGACTGTCCGAGTCGAGCAGTTGGCGCACCTTCGGACCCAACGCGTTGATGTCCGGCTGCAGGAACACCTCGAGGAACGCGTCCACGAACGTGAACGGATCCCGCATGCGGCTTGCCAGCCAGTTCATGTCGAAGCGCCCCTGTACCAGCGAGGCGACGTCGGGCACCAGCTTGCCGCCGTTCACCGCCGCCAGCCACATGGGCATGAACGTCACGCCGATGGCCCCGCCGGGCGCGACGAGATCGCGAAAGGGGTTGCGGCTGGGCACGACCGGGAAGATGGCCTTCAGCGCCGGCGGATTCTTCGCCGCCGCCTGCAACTGGTTGAGCCCCGAATAGGAGATGCCCGCCATGCCCACGTCGCCGGTGGACCAGTGCTGCCGCGCCGCCCAGTCGATCACCTCGAGGGTGTCCTGCTGTTCGCGCGCGCCGAGCAGATCCCAGATGCCCTGGGAGAAGCCGGTTCCCCGCACATCCACCACGACCTGGGTGTACCCGGACCTGATGAGCTGCCGGTCCACGGTGAAGGTGCGCAGCAGTCCACCGCCCAGCGCCCTGGTCAGGTCGGTGATGCCGGAGAGCGGCGTCCCGGTCAGGTCCAGGTCCCGGAAGACCCGCACCAGGGCGTCCGACAGCCCCGGCACCGACAGCGCCGAATCCGCGATCATGGAGCCGAGTTTCGTGTACGGCGTCATGTTCACGATGGTGGGCGTCGGGGTGTCGATCGGCCGCCCGGAGGCGTCGGCGGGCCGGTAGACGTTCGCCTTCAGCACGGTGCCGTCACCCATGGTGATCGGCACGTCCCATTCGATATTCACCTGTGGGTAAACCTGTGGATCATCGTGCGTCGCAGCCCATTGCGCGCCCGCCGCGCCACCGTCCGGTCCGACCGGCGTGAGAGCCGCGGCCGGCGTGAGGAATTGCGCGGTGGCCGTGACCGCGGTCGCCACGACCACGGCCTTCGCCACCAGGGATCTGAATCGGAATCGCACTGTGCCCCAACCACTTCTTCGTCCGACGAGTGATCGTGACACTAGGTCGCGCACCGGCTGTCTGGGCCAGTTCGGCCGAAGTCTGTCAGGGTGCACAAAAGAAAAGACCCCGGTTGTGCACGCCGTTGTGCACAACCGGGGAGCTCATTCCCGAGCGGCGATCACCAACCGGTGTTGCCGCGCACCGGGATGTTCACGAAGCTCGGACGATTCGGGTCGAGCTGCACGTGCTGCGGCCGCAGTCCGGTGTCCAGGAGCATCGGGAGGATGGGCAGCCCCTTGGGGAAGTTGCCCGCGAACACGTCCACCCGCAGGCGATGTCCCGGCTGCAGCACGGCTTCGGTGCCGCTGAGCGGAATATCGAGGGTGGTCGCCTCACCCGGCACGACCGGCAGCTGCTTGTCGAGCGAGGTGAACAGGCGCGGATCGGTGTAGTCGCCGTTCTCGGACCGGGCGCTGTTGGCGTCGTCGACCTCGCGCAGCGAGGCCATGACCTGCCCCGAGGTCAGCACCGTGGAGGTGCCGTCCGGCGCGACGTCGTTGACCGTGACGGTCCAGTACCCGTCCTCGGCGTCCTGAACGGTGTTGAGCCGCACCGCGATCGGACCCGAGACGGTGGTGGCCTCCAGCACCGGGGCGCTGGTGAAGGTCAGGGCGTTGGTCTCGGAGATGCGAGAGTCCTTGGCGCACATGTCGATCAGCGAGAGCACTCCCGCGGTGGCCTGCGCGGCGTCGTTGGAGCACAGGGTGCTGAGCCCCGGGGCGACGCTCAGGCGCGCGACGTCGCCGTTGGCCTCGGCGGTCAGCGAGCCGTCGTACAGCCCGTTGGAGGTGCCGCTGGCCTGCGCCGAGAGGTACATGCGCCGGTAGCGGGCCGCCTCGGAAACCGGTGCGGAGGAACCGAATCCGTTCTGGGTGATCCAGCCGCCGCCCTGCTGGCGCAGCGTGACCGGGCCGTAGGAGTCGATGCCGTTGTCGATGCCCTTGAGGTGCCTGTCGAACCAGGCGCGCTGGAGCACGTCCAGGCGCGGCGGCAGGCCGGGCCGGCCGGCTTCGGCGCCCGAGGTGGCGTGGTAGCCGTTGCCCATGAGCAACTGCTTCTGCGTGCCCGGGGCGAGCGGCAGGTCGTTGTAGATCTTGGTTTCGGAGTAGGTGAACAGGTCGTGCCAGCCGCCGACGACGAAGGTCGCGGCCTCGATCTGCGACGGATCGCCCAGCCAGCCCTCGCGGGCGACCGAGAGATCGTTGAGCATGTCCCGCACCCGCGGATCGAGGTTGGCCATCTCGGTGGTGGTGTACGCCGACATGAGCACGTCGAGGTAGGTGTACGGGTCCGCGGCGCGGTCCTGCAGCCACTTGTAGTCGAACTTGCCCTGGGCGATGGCGGCCAGGTCCGGCAGCCACTTGAGCCCGTTGATGGCGCTGAGCCACAGCGGGATGAAGTTGAAGCCGAAGCCGCCGCCGGGCGCGAGCACGTCGTTGACGAGGTCGCTGCCGGGCACCACCGGGAAGATGGCCTTCAGCGCCGCGGGCCGCTTCTCCGCCGCCTGCACCTGGTTGATGGCCGAGTAGGACAGCCCGCTCATGCCGACGTCGCCCGTGGACCAGGGCTGCGCGGCGGCCCAGTCGATGACCTCGACGGTGTCCTGCTGTTCGCGCTGGCGCAGCATGTCCCACGCGCCCTGCGAGAAGCCGGTGCCGCGCACATCGACGACGATCTGCGTGTACCCGGACTTGATGAGCGAGCGGTCCACGCTGAAGTTGCGCAGCTGGCCGTTGCCGACGGAGTTGAGCAGTTCACCGAAGCCGGTGATGGGGGTTCCGGTCAGGTTGATCGACCGGAAGAGGTTGACCAGTGCGTCGCCGAGGCCCGGGATCGCGAAGGCGCTGTCGGCGACGTTCGAGACCAGCTTGGTGTACGGCGTCATGTTGACGACGGTCGGCGTCGGGACGTCGACGGCCCGGCCGGACGCGTCCGCGGGGCGGTACACGTTGCCCTTGAGGACGGTGCCGTCGCTCATCGTGATGGGGACGTCCCATTCGATGGCGACATTCGGGAACTGCTGCGCCCCATCGTGCGCCGCCGTCCAGGCCGTGCCGGCGGCGCCGCCGTCGGGGCCGTCGGACCGCGGGCTGGCATCGGCTGTGATGCCGGTCAAGGGAACGAGTAGAGCTGCCGCGGCAGCCGCCACAGTGGCCCGTAGCGCGTGCTTCATCGAACGTGATCTACCTCTCGCATCTGGTCGAACGACCGGAAGCTTAACTACCGAGAAGTAAGTTGCAAAGTACGGTTACAGGTATTCATTTTTAATGGGCAATATTGCGGCAAATTGCTTCGCAGGTCAGCGCGAATAGCCTAGGGAGCCGTAACGAGATCTGTATCACAAATCCCTGATAGCCGCTGGTAGATCCGCCGCTCACAGCGCTATTCAACCCGCCGGACCACCCGGAAACACAAAAACGCGCCGTGCCCGAATTTCTCGGTCACAGCGCGTTCGCGTGAACTACGGCTTACTTAGCGCCCTGGTTCGCGACGGCGGCGGCGCCGGCGGCCGCGGCCTCCGGATCCAGGTACACGCCCGGGCCCAGCGGGCGCAGGTTCTCGTCGAGCTCGTACTTGAGCGGAATGCCGGTGGGGATGTTCAGCCCGGCGATGTCGTCGTCCGAGATGCCCTCCAGGTGCTTCACCAGCGCGCGCAGCGAATTGCCGTGCGCGGCAATGAGAACCGTCTTGCCGGCGGTCACGTCCTGGGCGATGGTGTCCTCCCAGTACGGCACCATGCGGGCGACGACGTCCTTGAGGCACTCGGTCTGCGGCACGTCGATGCCGGCGTACCGCGGGTCGTCGTTCTGGCTGTATTCGTTGTCGGCCTCGATGACCGGCGGCGGGGTGTCGTAGCTGCGGCGCCACAGCATGAACTGCTCGTCGCCGTACTTCTCCTTGACCTGCGCCTTGTCCTTGCCCTGCAGCGCGCCGTAGTGGCGCTCGTTCAGCCGCCAATCGCGCACGACCGGAATCCAATGGCGATCGCACGCGTCGAGCGCGTTGTTCGCGGTGCTGATGGCGCGGCGCAGCAGCGAGGTGTAGACGATATCGGGCAGAATCCCGGCCTCGGCCAGCAATTCACCGGCACGCTTGCCTTCGGCGACACCCTTGTCCGTGAGCCGGACGTCCACCCAGCCGGTGAACAGGTTGAGGGCATTCCATTCGCTCTCGCCGTGGCGCAGCAGCACGAGGGTGTACGTCATGGGGTCATCCTCCCATGTGCCGCATCCCCCGCGGTGAGTCACCCTCGCCGGTGGTCTAGGCCCACTCCACCTCGTCGAACCGCACGGTCAACCCGTGCCTGTGCTCGCTGAACGCGACCTCGACCCGGAGTTCGGAGCGCGCCACGTTCACTTCCCGGACCACCCCGCAGACTCCGCTGAACGGCCCCTGCGGCACATAGATGACATCACCCGGCGCGAATTCGGTTGTCCCCACACCGCCACCGTAGTGGGCGCGCGACCGGCTTTCGAGGAAGAGATTCCCCGACACGCCCGACCGCAACGGCAGCCCGACGCGCCGTGCGACGCCGCCGGGGCGCTATCCCCCGAGCGCGAGCAGCCCGGCCCCCGCGAGGGTCGCCTGATCGGTCAATTCGGAAGGCACGACCCGCAACTCGTCGAGGAACCGCAGGCGCGCGTGCACGGCGACCGTGGCCCGCAGCGGCTCCCACAGCGCCTCGCCCGATTGCGCGAAACCACCGCCGATCACCACCAGGTCGGTGTCGAGCAGCGCGGCGGCCGAGGCCACCGCCGTGCCGAGCGCGGTACCCGCCCGGTGCAGGGCGGCCAGCGCGAGCGGGTTCCCGGCCCGGGCGGCGTCGGCGAGTTCGACCCCGCTCGCCCCCGTCCAGCCCTGCCGCCGCGCCCAGCGCACCGACGACGGCCCGCTCGCCACCGCTTCCACACAGCCGAATCCGCCACAGGCGCAGGGCTCGTCGTTGCCCGGTACGACGATGTGGCCGAGGTGCCCGGCGTTCCCGGTGCGGCCCACGACGACTCGCCCGTCGGCGACGATGCCGCCGCCGATCCCGGAGGAGACGGTCAGCGCCAGGAAGTCCCGCACCCCGCGCGCCGCGCCCCAGCGCTGCTCCGCCAGCGCGAGACAGTCCCCGTCGATGGTGAAACGAATCATGGCCCCCGGGAACAACTCTCCGACCGCGGACACCACGTCGAACCCGCCGGCCCACTCCGGAATGTTGATCGGCCCGGTGATCCCGGTGCGCACGTCGACCGGCCCCGCCGACCCGATGCCCACGGCCGTGACCTCCGCCCCCGCCGCGACCGCCACCAGCAGTTCCCGGCAGGCGTCCCACACCCCGCGCGCGGGCACGGTGATCCGCCGCGCACCCGTCACCGCGCCGTCCGAATCAACGGTCCCCGCCGCGAATTTCGTCGCGCCGATATCCAGCGCCACTGCCACCATCGCCGTTACCCCTTCCGCAGCCCGGCGCCGCACCACGGCCGCCCGCGGCGATTGTGCCAGGCGCGAGTGCCGGCCTACGGCTTGTCGGCCGCGTCCACCAGGTGCTCGAAGGCGCGCAGGTTCTTCAGCGACTCCCCGCGCGAGACGCGCCATTTCCATTCCCGCCGAATGGATTCCGCGAAGCCGAGTTCGAGGATGGTGTTGAAGTCCGCGTCGACGGCCTCGAGGATCTGGCCCAGCCAGCGGTCGAGTTCGTCGGGGGTGACCGCGTGTGTCGCCAGCCGCCCGACCAGGTAGATGTCGCCGACGTTGTCCAGGGTGTAGGCCACGCCGTAGAGGCGGCGATTGCGGCGCAGCAGGAACTTGTAGACGCCCTCGAAGTTCTCGTCCGGCTTGCGGCACACGAACGATTCCATCCGAACGCCGTGCTTGCCGACCTTGACGCCGATCGCCGTCTTGAGTTTGCGCTCACCGGGCAGGATGACGACGAACGTGCCGTCCGATTCCCGCGAGAACTCGATCTCGCGGTCTCGTAGCGTGTCGGCTATGAGCGCAGTGGTCACCTCGATCGATCCCGCGTCGTTCGCGGCAGCGCCGGTGTGCTCGCTCATCGGCGTAGGGCTCCCATCCGGCGCCGCCAGGCCGGCTCGTCCGGGCGCGTCGCCCGCGGACCACCGACCAGCAGCGCCCTCGATCTGGCTTGATAGCTGTCACCGTGCACGCTACCGCTGCGCACCCGCCCGGTCCGGGACTGGGACAGGGCCGCGCTGTAGCTGGCCAGCAGGCCGTCCGCGGTGTGCGCCCACGAGAAGTTCGCCGCGTGGTCGACCGCGGCCGCGCCCATCCGGTCCAGGCGGGCGGGATCGCGCAGCAGTGAGCGCAGCGCGTCGGCCCAGTCCGGAGTGTGATGGTTGGGGACCAGCAGACCCGAGACACCGTCGCGCACAGCGGTTCCGAGCCCGCCCACGTCGGCGGCCAGCACCGGCGTGCCACTGGCCTGCGCCTCGATGGCGACCAGTCCGAACGATTCGTTGTAGCTGGGTACGGCCACCAGGTCCGCGGCCCGGTACACCTGCACCAGCCGGTGCGGCGGTTGCGGCGGCAGGAAGGTGACGCGATCGGAAATGCCCAGTGCGGCAGCGAGTTCGATGAGCGCGCCCGGCTTCTCGAGACCGGATCCGGACGGTCCGCCGACGATCAGCACGCGCAGCGGGCGCTCGTGGCTCTCGCCGCGCGCGGCCTCGTCGGCGAGCATCCGCGCCGCCGCGCGGACCAGGACGTCGGGCGCCTTGAGCGGCTGGATGCGGCCGATGAAGGCCACGATGCGATCGCCCGCGGGCAGGCCGAGTTCGGCGCGGGCCGCGGCCTTGTCACCCGGGTTGTACCGGGACAGATCCGCGCCGGGCAGCACGACGTCGATGCGGTCGGGGTCCGCGCCGTACAGCTCGACGAGCTGGCGGGCTTCCTCGCCGGTGTTGGCGACCAGGCGGTCGGCCTCGGCCACGATCTGCTTCTCGCCGATGACGCGGGCGGCCGGTTCCGGGGTGTCCCCCTCGGCCAGGTAGGCGTTCTTCACCGCGGCCAGAGTGTGCGCGGTGTGCACCATGGGCGTGCGCCAGCGGTCCCGGGCGAGCCACCCGACCTGGCCGGAGAGCCAGTAGTGCGAGTGGATGAGGTCGTAGTGGCCGGGCAGGTTGCGGGCCTCGGTCCGCAGCACCTCGGCCGAGAACGGGCACAGCTGCGTGGGCAGATCGTGTTTGTCCAAGCCCTCGAACGGGCCGGCGACCACGTTGCGCACCAGCACCCCGGGCGCGGCCTCGACGATGGGCTCGTCCTTGGAGGAGGTGGCGCGGGTGAAGATCTCGACCTGGGTGCCGCGCTTGGCCAGCTCGATGGCGGTCTGCAGGACGTAGACGTTCATGCCGCCGGCGTCACCGGTGCCCGGCTGCGCGAGTGGGGAAGTGTGAACCGAGAGGACGGCGATGCGATGGGGCCGTAGCTCGGTGCGTTGACTCACCACTCCAGTGTGCACGTGTCCCGCTACCGCACCTACGTGGGTTACCTAACCAAGTGACCTGGCTCACAACGCGTTTCGCAGTATACGCCGCTTTCCGAACCGCTGCCGTTCCAAAGCGCCAGGTCCGGGCCGCGCGACGGGGATTCCACGCCGCGATCGACCCGGGCGGCGGTTCAGCGCAGCGTGTCCGCGAAGCCGGTGACCTCGGCCACGAACCGGGCGGGGTCCTCGATGAACAGCCCGTGCAGCGAGTCCTCCCAGTACGAGGTGCGGGCGTCGGGCACGGTGCCGGCGATATGGCGACCACTCTCGATCGGCACCACCGGATCCGCGGTCCCGTGCAGCACCAGGACCGGGACGTCGAGGGTCCGCAGTGTCTCGGTGTTGTCGACGGTCCGGTAGAACAGCGCCTTGCGCACGCGCGGCGGGGTGGCGATGCTCCCGCCGAAGAGCCGCTGGGCGTCGAGCCCCCTGTCGGTGCCCCGTCCGGTGTTGGCGTTGCCGAACGCGGCGAATCCGCGCATCGCCCGGGCCGCGGTGTCGGCGAACACGTCGGGGATGGCCTTGACCATGACGGGCCCCGGGTCCGCGCCCGCGATGCCCCGGCCGATACTCGCCTGCGCACCGGTGTAGATCACGCCCGCGACCGCGCCGGTGCCGTGCGCGGCGAGGTAGTCGGTGAGCACGATGCCGCCGTAGGACCAGCCCAGCAGCAGCGCGCCGGCGGTGACACCCTCGGCCGCGAGGACCGCCGCGACGTCGGCGGCCCAGTTCTTCGGATCGTCGTAGCCGTCCGCGGGCGCGTCGGAGTAGCCGTGCCCGCGCAGATCGACCGCGATCACCCGGAAACGCTCGGCGAGCAGGTCACCGGCGGTTCCCCAGCAGTTCAGGTTCCCGGCCCAGCCGTGCAGCAGCACCAGCGGGCGCGCCGATTCCGGCCCGTGCACCCGGTAGACGATGGTGGTCCCGTCCGCGCTGACTGCTTCCAGAATGGCCATACCGGCCAGGCTAACCCGCAGAGACACGCCGACTTCCGCTCGGGATGATTCGTGGCGGGTGACCACTCGCCCGCCGCACCTCGGCGCGCCGCGGCCGACATACCGTGCCTAAGCTCTGGCCATGACCACTCGCACCGCTGTCGTGACCGGAGCCAGTTCGGGAATCGGGGAGGCCACCGCCCGCGAACTCGCCAAGCAGGGCTACCACGTCATCGTGGGCGCGCGGCGGGTCGACCGCCTGGAGCGGCTGGCGGCGGAGATCGGCGGCACCGCGCTGGCGCTGGACGTGACCGACGAGGAGTCGGTGAACGCGTTCGCCGCCGCCGTCGACTCGGCCGAGGTGCTGGTCAACAACGCCGGTGGCGCAAAGGGTTTGGCGACGGTGGCCGACGCCGACCTGGACGACTGGCGGTGGATGTGGGAGACCAACGTCCTGGGCACGCTGCGGGTCACCAAGGCCCTGCTGCCCAAGCTGATCGCCTCCGGTGACGGCCTGATCGTCACCATCACCTCGGTCGCGGCCTTCCACGCCTACGACAACGGCTCGGGCTACACCACGGCCAAGCACGCGCAGGCGGTGCTGCACCGCACGCTGCGCGGGGAGCTGCTCGGGCAGCCGGTGCGGCTCACCGAGATCGCCCCGGGCGCGGTCGAAACCGAGTTCTCGCTGGTGCGTTTCAACGGCGACGCCGAGCGCGCGGCCAAGGTGTACGACGGCATCGACCCGCTGGTCGCCCAGGACATCGCCGAGATCGTGGGCTTCGTGGCCTCGCGCCCGCCGCACGTCAATCTCGACACGATCGTCGTCAAGCCGCGCGATCAGGCCGACCCGGGCCGATTCGCCCGGCGCTCTTGACTTTTCGTCTACCCCACCAGACGGATTTTCAGCGTCGAGTAGGTCGGGATGAAGACGTTGCGCTTGTATTTGCGCTCGACGATCTCCCACGGGCGGCCGTCGGCCGTGATCGCCTCCAGCAGCGCGCCCAGTTCCGAATGGACCAGCTGGGCGCCGAGGCACAGGTGGCGGCCGCCGCCGAACCACAGCTGCCGGGTCTCGGGCACGTAGTCCCGCGCGACCCGGAAGTCCCCCACGGCGTTGTTGATGGACCAGGTCAGGATCTTCACGTGCTCGCCGGCCCGCAACTGCCGCCCGGCGACCTCCACGTCCGCGGTCACCGACCGGCCGACCAGGTACGCCGGGCTGGTGACGCGCAGTGTTTCGCGCACCGCGTCCGGCGTGCGCTCGGGCGCGGCCAGCAGCGCCCGCTGTTCGCCGCTGTCGTGCAGTAGCGCGACCATCCGGGTCATGGCGCTGGCCAGGGTGTCGGTGCCCGCGACGGCCATGAGAATGGCCAGGCCGGAGGCGTGTTCGAGTTCGAGGCCGAGGTCGCGGCAGCGGCCCAGGGTGGTGGCGCCGTCGGCGCGTTCGTAGGCGGCGGGCACCGAGGTCGCGAGCTTGCCCGCCAGGGTCCGGGCGCGGGCCACGGCCACCGGGTCCAGCGTGGTGGAGGCCATGGTGCCCATGGCCAGGTTCACCAGTTCCTCGACGTGGGTGAACAGCACGCGGAACGGCTCGTCGGGGTCGTCGAACGCCCGCGGGTCCGCGGAATCGGCGAAGATCGCCGCGATATCGCCGGGTTCCATGCCGACCAGATCGGAGACGCTGCGCCCGACCAGCACGCGCGAGCGTTCGGCGATGTCGACGGTGCGGCCGGCGGCCAGGTCGATCGAGATCTGTTTCAGCGCGGGCCCGATGGTGTCTGCCACCAGGGCGTCGGTGTGCGCGGCGGTGAACAGATCGCGCACCTTGTTGCGCAGGGCGGTGTGCCCGGGGCCTTCGAACAGGTCCTCGACCCACTCCCCGACGACCTGCGCCCACCAGTGCCCGGCCGCGCCCTCGGACACGATGCTGAAGTGCGCGGAGTCGTTGTAGATCTGCCGCGCGATCAGCGGGTCGGCGACGAACCAGCCGAGCCCGGGCACCTTGCGCATCGGCTTGACCAGCCTGCCCGCGAGCAACAGCGCGGGCAGCCACGGTTGTCCGGCGGCCAGCAGGGTGAGTTCGTGGCGGGTGGCTGTCTTCAACATGGCACTCCAGACTCTCGCCGGTGACGTCTCCCGGCCTCCCCCGGCACGGGCGCTCGTTCAGCCTGCCTACGCGTATGCGGGGTTGCACGGCAATGTAGCCCACCTCACAATATGTGAATCAGAGATTCTTCATAATGGAAATGTGCGCGCTGCTAGCGTCCCCCGCATCTGTGGCTGTTTGGAGTGGATCGCATGGTGAGAGCACGAATCGAGGCGGTGGGCTCCTACGTCCCCGCGCAGGAGGTATCGACCGCGGAGTTGCTCGCGCAGCTATCGGTCGAATCTCCCATCGACCTGGAAAAAGTCAGCGGGGTCCGACACCGGCGCAGGTGCGGCGTCGATCAGGACGGGCAGCGCGAGGACTCCTACACCGTCGCCCTGGCCGCCGCCCGGGAGGCGCTGGCCAACTCCGGTTACGCCGCAGGCGATTTGGACGTGATCATCTCCTGCTCCATCACCCGCATCCACGGGGACGACTTCTGGGTGGAGCCCTCCTTCGCCCTGCTGCTGCGCAACGAACTCGGCGCCACCGGGGCCATCCACTTCGACGTCTCCAACGCCTGCGCCGGCATGATGACCGGGGTTCTGGTGCTGGAGCGCATGATTCGCACCGGCATGGTCAAGCGCGGACTCGTGGTCTCCGGCGAATTCATCACCCCGATCTCCGATACAGCGGTGCGGGAGATGTCGGAGAAATACGATCCGCAATTCGCCTCGCTCACCGTCGGGGATGGCGCGGCCGCCGTGGTGCTCGACGATCGCGGCACCGCGGACGAGGGCATCGACTACATCGAACTCAACACCAGCGCCGCTTTCGCGCAACTGTGCCTCGGCATGCCGAGCAACCGCAGCGCGGGCATCGCCCTCTATACCGATAATCGCGCCATGCACAACGAGTCCCGCTATCTGCTGTGGACCAATCGGCAGCGCGATTTCCTCGACGAGCGGAACAGCACGTTCGAATCCGAGGGCTACGACCACGTGATTCACCACCAATTCAGCGGTCCCGCGGTCGAATTGATCAACAAGATCGCCGAACGGGAATTCGACGCCGCCGTCCCGCCCGGGCTCGCCGTGCTCGATCGCTACGGAAACACCGCGTCCACATCGCATTTCGTGGTGCTGCACGACGCGCTGAAACAGCAGCGGATAGCACCCGGGGCCAAGGTGCTGATGGTCCCCGCTGCCTCCGGCGTCGTCGCCGGATTCCTCTCGGTCACCCTCGGCGAACTGCAGGTGCGCGGCGCATGAACATCGTAATCTCTTCGGTCGCAGTGGAAATCGGCGGCGGCAGCTCCATCGAACAGGCCGCGTCGGCGGCGCGCCGGGCGGTGGCCGAGGCGGGGGCGACCCCCGAATCGATCGACGCGCTGATCAACACCGGCGTCTACCGCGACTCGAACATGGTGGAACCGGCCATGTCCGCGCTCATCCAGCAGCAGGCGGGCATCGGGCTGGAATACCAGCGCGGCGACGTGCCCTGCCTGTCCTTCGACCTCATGAACGGGGCGACCGGCGTCCTCAACGCCGTCCAGGTGAGCCAGGCGCTGCTGGCGTCGCCGACCGTGCACCGGGTGCTGGTGGTGTCCGGGGACGCGCATCCCGCGAAGTCGCCCGCCCCGCAGCCCGGCTTCCCGATCAAGCCCGTCGGCGCGGCCATGGTGCTGGAGAAGGCTACGGGTACAGGCGGATTCGGGCAGCTGCACATCAGCGCCACCGACGCGCGTCCGGAGCCCGTCGGCTACGTGCGACTCCCGGACATGGGCACGACCGGGCGCGGCACCATCACCGTCGACCGCACCGTGAACTCGGTGGAAGATCTACTGCACCACGCGGTCTCGGCCGCGACCGAAGCGCTGGAGGTGGCCGGCGTGGACCCCGCGCGGGTCCTGCTGATCAGCAATCGGCCCACGGCCGAGTTCCCGGAGCTGCTCGCCGAACGGCTCGGGCTCGCCGCCGTGCACGCGGGCGACACCCAGGGCGACGCCCACACCTCGGCCCTGCCCGCGGCCTACCTGAGCGCACGCGCGGACGGCCTGTTGGCCGGGCGTGACGTAGCGTTGTTCGTGGCAGCGGGCGCGGGACCGTCCGCGGCGGCCATCGCCTACCGGCTGCCCGCCTAGCGTCCCCGGGAGGAGGTCCCCGTGACCAAACTGTGGGTGATAGTGCCCGCCTACAACGAGGAACGCGGCATCACCGCCACGCTGGAAGCGCTCGCCGCCCAGCGCGACGGGGACTTCACCCTGGTCGTGGTGGACAACAACTCCACCGACGGCACCGCCGGGGTGGTGCGCGGCTTCGTGGCCGCGCATCCGGAGATGCGGATTCACCTCATCGACGAGCCGCAGAAGGGCACGGGCGCGGCCTCGGACACCGGGATGCGCTACGCGATCGCGGCCGGCGCCCTGCGGCTGGCGCGCACCGACGCCGACTGCCTGCCCGCCCGCGACTGGATCGAGCGGGTCAACGCCGGGTTCGACTCGGGGCTGCAGCTGGTCAGCGGGCAGCTGGTCCCGCGCACGGACGAGGACGTGCGCTGGATCGACCGCACCATCATCCGGGTGGTGCTGGAGGTGGCGTCCACCTTCGGCAAGTTCCGGCCCGGCAATCAGGATCCGCGCTACCTGGGGCCGTACGTCATGACGCCCGGCTGCAACATGGCCATCACCGCGGAGTTGTACGAGGCGGCGGGCGGGTTCCCGCGCACCGCCATCGAGGATCTGCACGAGGATCGCGCCCTGGTGAACGCGGTCCGCATGCTCACCACCGACTACGGCCTGCGCCGCGACGTGCGGGTGTTCGCCTCCAACCGCCGCGTCCGCGCCTGGGGCGTGCGCAGGACGCTGGCCTGGTACGCCGATCACCGGTACAAGCCGGAGCTGGTGGATATTCGGTGAGCCGGGAGGACGCGCCCCATACCGGGCGGGGCGAGTCGCTCGGTGCCCGGCAGGACCGGGCGGGCGGCGCCGGGTCCGACGATGCGACGGGCACAGCGCAGGACGACGTGCCCGCCACCGCGAACAGCACCACACGCGACAGCTCTCGCTGCGGCGCGCGGCGGCGAGATGAAGCGGCCGTTTCCGACCCGGGCGCGGGCGGGCGCACGGACGATGACATGCCGGCCGACTTCTTGGCGCTGCTCGCGGACCAGGTGCGGCTGCGTCCCGATTCCCCCGCGCTGGGGATGGTCGGCGCGCGGCCGCTGACCTTCGCGGAGCTGGAGGACCGGACCGCCGGGGTGGCGCGGCGGCTGCGGGACAACGGTTTCCGGCGCGGGGACCGGATGTTGTTCTCCATCCGGCCGTGCGTGGACGCGGTCGTGCTGATCTTCGGGACCATGGCCGCGGGGGGAACCATCGTGTTCGTCGACCCGGGTGTCGGGCCCGAGCTGTTCGCCCGGCGGATCGCCCTGGTCGAACCCGCCTGGGCGGCAACGGAATCGCTGCTGTACCTGCTGAGCGGGCCGCTGCACCGGCTGGGGCGGGCGCGCGGGCTGTCGCTGCCCGCGTTCGGCGCGCTGCCGGTCCGGCACATTCACAGCGGGCCGCGGCTGCCGGGGACGCCCGCCCGGTCGCTTCCGCTGCGGCGGCTGCTGGGATCCGGCGCGCCCGCCGCCCTCGACGCCGCCGATCCGGGCGCCGAGGCGCTGATCGTCTTCACCTCCGGTACCACCGCGGCCCCGAAAGCCGTTGTGCACACGCGGGGTTCGCTCGGCGCGGGCCTGGCGGCCATGGCCGGGCGCAGCAGCCTGGGCCCGGGCGCGCATCTGCACACCGAGCAGTTGATGATGGGCCTGCCCGCCCTGCTGGCGGGTGCGCGCTGGTCGATGCCGCGCTATCCGCGCTTCGGAACCCACATCGAGCCCGTGGGTTTCGCGCGCGGGTTCGACGGCGCGACGCACGCGTTCTTCACCCCCGCCGATCTCGCGGTCGTGCTCACCGAGATCGAGGGCGGCGCGCTCGCCGCACCCCGCGCCCTGCGCGAGATCTCGCTGGGCGGCGCGCCGGTCACCACCGCGCTGCTGCGCCGGGCGCGGAAGTCCCTGCCGGACTGCGAGTTTCTCGCGATCTACGGCATGACCGAGATCCTGCCCGTCGCGATCACCACGGGCACTGCCAAACTCGATTTCGACGGCGCCGGTGATCCGCTCGGCGCGCCGGTGCGCGGGGTGACCGCCCGCATCGCCGCGGACGGCGAACTCGTGCTGTCCGGCCCCAATCTCTGCCGCGGCTACCTGGGCGAACCCCCGCTGCGCGAGATACCGACCGGCGACCTCGCCCGTCTCGACGGCGACACGCTGGTGCTCATGGGCCGCAAGAAGGACATGATGATCCGCGGCAAGACCAACATCTACCCCGGACTCTACGAGCCCGCCATCGCGACCGTCGAGGGCGTCCGCCAGGCGATCATGGTCGGGGTGCCCGACGAGGTCGGCGACGAGCGGATCGTGCTGGCGGTCGTCCCCGATCCCGGCGCGACCGATCTGGTGGCCCGCCTCCGCCGCGAATTGCCCGCCCTCATGGACACCTCCGCCCTCCCCGACGACATCGTGGTGGTCGACGAGATCCCCGTCAGCGGCCGCACCAGCAAGCCGGACCGCGCTGCCCTGCGCACCCGCCTGGCAGACCTGCTCGACTGATCTGCTGTCCGGCGGATCCGCGTGGCATCGGCCTGCACACCCCGCGCCGACGGGAACGAACCGGCCCGCAGGTGGGCAGGCATGTCGAGCGGCCCCCGAGAGCCCGGCTGTCGGCAGGAAGCCCGCGGGGGCGACCCACGGGCGGCCCACGGGGGGCGACCCACGGGGGCAGCGAGGCCGCGACCGCACTACCGGTTGGGGCGAGATGAACAGTGCCGCGCTAAACCGGCGCCGCGCGGCCGGTCAGCTCCGCCACGACCCGATCGGCGAAGGCTTCCGCGGAGGCGGCGTCGAGAATGCCCGTGACGTAACAGAATCCGAGCCGCATGTGACCGTGTGTGCTGATGATCGACACGGTGAGCGCGCTGACGCACGAGTTCGAGCCCGCCAGTGTCACGTCGGAGATGCGCCGGTCCCCGACCCTCTCCGGGAAGTCGGCCCGCCCGACGTTGGTCACCGACACGTTCCACGGCGCGCGCCGGTCCACCATCTCGACCACGCGCCGGCCCGTCGCCACGGTGCGCGGGGTCCCGAACCGCATGCCCGCCACCACCGACAGGTGCTTGCGCCGTCGAATTCCCCGTTCCAGTTGCCGATTCACCGCGCGCGCCGCCGCCCACAGCGATTCTCCCGGCCCGAACCGCACGAAATGCGCCAGCACCGGCGCGTAGATCCCCAGTTCCTCCGCGTCGGGCGCGGGTTCGAGCAGCTCCCGGAAGTCCACCGGCGACCCGATGCCCGCGACCCCCTTCGCCCCCGGCCGCACCGTCTCCCCCACCACCCGCGCCACAGCGGCCGCCAGCACCCCGTGCACGGTGACCCCCGCCCGCCGGCAGTCCGCGGTCAACGCCGCCAGCCCCGCCGCGTCGATCGTGCGGTACACCGCCCGCGTCCGCCGCTCCCCCATCCCGACCGCGACCGGCGCCACCAGCTTCCGCGGCCGCAGCGCGACCGCCGCCACCTGATCCGACAGCGTGGTGTAGCAGTACCGCCAAAACCCCCTGGAACCAACGGGAATCAGGTCGTCCGCGACCGGCGTGGCCACCCGCCCGACCCGGCCGCCACGGTCGGCCTCGGTGTATCGAATCAGCTTGCGCAACAGGGTGAGCAGCGACCGCCCGTCCATGATGACGTGCGAAACCACCAGCACCACATCGTGATACTCGTCCGCCGAGCCCGCCCCGTGCACGATGTCGACGATCCGGGCGAGCCCCCGGTCGGTCACGAACGACGTCGCGAGCTCGACGTCGACCTCCCGCCGCCACACCGTGTCCGACGGCTCGCCCCCCGCTCTGCTCCGGGCAGCGAACCCCGCGTCGGATACGGCGCCGGTATCGACTCGCGTTCCCGCCCTTCGCATCACACCGGTTGCGACGAGCCCGGCGCGCACGGTCACACTTCTCGCCGTATCGGTCGGTGAAGCGGTCGCGCCACCGCCCTCCACCTCCACCTGCCGGACCGGAATCTCCGGCTCGGCGAGCGGGAACAGCCGTGGATCGCCGTGCCCCGCGTCCCGCACCCCCACCCGCAGCAGCGGGTACTCCGCGACCAGCGCGGCCGCCGCCCCGGCCAGTTCCCCGGCGGCGAGCCGCCCGTGCACCCGCACCCGTGCGACACAGTTGGCCGGGGAGATCCGGTCGATGATCCAGAACCACCGCTCCGAGGGCCCGAGCGCGCGCACGAAGTCCGTTGCCGCCGTTGCCGATGCGCTAGCAACCACGCCGAGCCTCTTCCGCCGAACCAGTTCGGCGCAGAATAGTCCCCCGCCCCCGCCCCCGCATCCGGAACGAGCCGGCTCCTCTCACCGCGCGGGCCCACCACAGCCACCCGAGCCCGGTCGGAGCCCGCCGGTCCCGCCCCGATTCCTCGCACCGGTCCCCACTTCACTCCGGCGGATGCACCTATCGCTGAACCACGCCGGCTCAGGGCAGACCTTGCGGCTGCACCGAGAACTCGTGCCGCCTGCAAACCATCCCGGAGGGCAGCACAACAGCCATGACAACGCCGAGCAGCTTTCATAGCCGTGCGGAGCCGCCGCGGCGCGAGGATGAGCATCGATCCGAGCGGCTACCCATACGCGGAACGGCGGCGCGAGCGTGGTGCCCGCGCCGCCGTTCGGTCTGCGCTGCCGGCGGCGGAGCCGCAGGGCTACGGGGTCAGCGACCGCCCGCGGACGGGGCGCCGGACGCCGCGGCGGAGCCGGAGCCGTCCGGCAGGGCGGACATGCCCTGCCAGGTGGTCCAGTCCAGGGCCCAGTCGTAGATGTCGCCGTCGGCGGCGGAGAGGTCGATCCGGGTGCCGGTCACCTCCACCGGGTCGCCGTAGAGGGCGGTCGGGAAGTAGGACTGGGCGTCGGCGGGGCTGAGGTTGATGCAGCCGTTGGTGACGTTCGTATTGCCCTGCGCGGACAGCGATTCGGGGTTCGCGTGGATGAACTCGCCGTTGTTGGAGATCCGCACGGCCCAGCGTTCGCGCACGTTCGTGTAGTACGGCGGGTTGGACATCATGAAGTCCTCGTACTTCTCGGTCACCACGTGCACGCCGGAGCGGGTGACGTTGCGATCCTCGTTGCCCTCGCCGTAGCTGACCGCGAAGTCGAACACGATCTGCCCGTCGCGAACCACCTCCATGCGGTGGCTCGGGGCGTTGGCGCGCACGATCTGCGCGCGGCCGATGGTGAAGTCCGAGGTCAGGTCGGTGACGCCGTAGTTGCCGCCGCCGAAGTCCAGCCCGTAGAGCTTGGCCGCGACCTTCACGGTGGTGCCGGGCTGCCAGTACTCGCGCGGCCGCCAGTGCACCCGCGAGCCCACGTCGGAGTCGGGCAGCCACGCCCACGACCCCTCGGTCACGGGGTTGGTGGTGACGGTCAGCGCCTTCTGCACGGCCGCCTTGTCGGTGACGTGCCCGGTGAACTGGAGGATGATCGGCGCCGCGATGCCGACCTCCTGCCCGTCGCCGATGTTGATCGTCGCCGGGACCTCGTTCTTGGGTTCGAGGGTGGTGAACTTCGATTCGATCGGCACCGGTTTGCCGTCGGTGCCGACCGCGGTGCCGGACCAGGTGTAGGTGATGCCGTAGCCGAGTGGTTCGGTGATGGTGTATTTGGTTCCGTCCGAACTCAATTCACCGCTGACCTGCTTGCCGTTCGGGTTGCTCAGCGCCACCTGGTCGATGCGGCCGCCGGTCACCGAGACCGAGATCGGCGCGGTCGGGCTGATATCGGTCGCACCGTCGTCGGGTTCGATCGACACCTTGGCCGCGGGTGCGGCGGGCTCGTCCTTGCCGCCGCCGCCCTTGTCCGATGAACATCCGGCCACCATGGCGATGATCGCGAGCAGCGCCGCCAGCACCGTAATAGCCCGTCGCGCGGGCACTCGTCCTCGACTGTTCACCGTTCCGACGTTACCCCCGCAAATCCGGTCCCCCGGCCACGGCCACGGTGGCGCCGACCACGCCTACAGGGTCAGACCCACCGTCACGGGCTCCGGCTCCAGGTGCACCCGGAAACGCTCAGCAACTCCCTCGCGAACTTCGCGCGCCAACGCGGCGATGTCGGCGGCGGTCGCCGCGCCCCGATTGGTCAGGGCGAGAGTGTGTTTGGTGGACAGTCGCGCGGGCGCGTCCGCTCCCGGGAAGCCCTTGGCGAATCCGGCGCGTTCGATCAGCCACCCGGCGGAGAACTTCACCCCGCCGGCAACGGCCCAGGTGGGCACCGCCACATCGGCACCGACATGTGTGGCGATCGCCGCATGCACCTCCTCGACCCGACTGTCCGGAATGACCGGATTGGTGAAGAACGAGCCCGCACTCCAGGTGTCGTGATCGGCCGGATCGAGCACCATGCCCTTGCCCGCGCGCAACCGCAGCACCTCCGCCCGCACCAGCGCGGCCGGCCGCGACTCGCCCTCGGCCGCCCCCAGCGCGGCCGCCAGCTCGCGATACCCCAGCGGCGCACTGGAACCGTCGGCGCGCAAGGCGAATTCGACCTCCAGCACCATCGCCGCGTCACTGTGCTTGAGCACCGAGGTGCGGTACCCGAACCCCAGCGCACCGGGCTCCACCCAGCGAATCTCCCCGCTCGCCCGATCCAGCAGCCGCACCCGGCGCAGCAGCGACGCCACCTCGACCCCGTACGCGCCGACGTTCTGCACCGGCGTCGCACCCGCCGAACCCGGGATACCGGACAGGCATTCGAGCCCGCCGAACCCGGCCTCGACCGTCGCCGCCACCACCGCGTCCCAGTTCGCGCCCGCCTCCGCGATCACCGAATCCGCGCCGATCCGCACCCCGGTGGTCGCGATCCGCACCGCCACCCCGGCGAACCCGGAATCGGCGATGAGCAGATTCGACCCGCCCGCGATGAGCAGCACCGGAATTCCGGCCGCGTCCAGCGCGCGCACGGTCGCCACCAGCGACTCGGTGCTCGCGCAGTCGGCCAGCACCGCGGGCCCGCCCACCCGCAGGGTCGTCAGCTCCGCCAGCGGAACCGCGTCGCGCAGCACCGCGCCGGTCTCGGCGAGCCGGTCCCGCAGGTCGTCGAAGGACACCACCCCAGAAGTACGCACAGGCACAGACGGTAGCCTGTCCGACCATGGCGACACCTCTGGCCTTCACTGCGCACTCCCCGCATTCCACCGCCGCCGTGCGCGCTGCCTTCTCCAGCGAGCAGTACTGGAAGGACCGCATCGAGAACGTCGGCGGCCCGAACGCCCGCATCGACGCCATCTCGATCAACGGCGATCACGTGCGCGTGGACATGGTGCAGGCCATCCCCGCCGAGGAGCTCCCCACCCAGATCACCGCGGTCCGCCCCGGCGACCTGATCATCCCGCGCACCGAGACCTGGGACGGCAGCGGCGGTACCGTCGAGGCCCGCGTCGAGGGCGCGCCCGCGACCGTGCAGGGCACCCTGTCGGTCACCGACGACGGCACCGGCTCGGTCTTCGTCGTGGACGCCAGCATCGAGGTCAAGATCCCGCTCTTCGGCAAGAAGATCGAGGCCGCCGTGCAGCAGCACCTGACCGAACTGCTCGAACGCGAAGCCGAGTTCACTGCCAATTGGCTGAGTTCACACTGACGGGGCACATCCCGCAGTAACCTGACCGATCGTGCCTCGCCGACTCGACTACTCCGCACGCTATTCGCTGCACACCACGAAAGAGGTGTACGCGGCCCTCGCGAACCGTGACCTGTGGGACGCGCGCATCGAGGAGATGCGGAAACACTCACCCAACGACCTGGTGAGTCTGGACGCCGGTGACAACGGCATCGAGGTCGAGATGCGGCACGTGCTGCCGCGCGAGTCGCTGCCGGACATGGCGCGCTCGTTCTGGCGCGACGACATGGTCATCACCCGCCGCGAGCGCTGGAGCGCGTTCGGACCCGAGTCGACCGGCGCGTACACCACCGACCTGCCCGGCGCGCCCGGCACCCTGGGCGGCGACATGCGCCTGTTCCCGACCGACACCGGCTGCACGCTGCGCACGACTTCGCGTGCGACCGTGCAGATTCCATTCTTCGGACGCAGACTCGAACAGCTCATGCTCGTGAATCTGGTCGACCTGTTCCGAGCCGAGGCAGAGGTGACGCAGCGCTGGCTGGATCAGCAGCACCCCGTCGGCTGAAACCGATCGGCACGATCACCCGCGGCACCACCGGCATCAACCGGCTCCGCCGCGGTGATCGATGGATGGCGCACGACGCCCTGATCACCAGCAGGTTGCTGGCGGCGCCGGATCCGCTCGTGGTCGACCTCGGGTACGGCGCCAGCCCGGTCACCACCCTGGAGCTGGCGGCCCGGCTCCGCGCGGTGCGCCCGGATCTGCGCGTGGTCGGCCTCGAGATCGATCCCGAGCGCGTGGTCCCGGGCCGCGACGGCGTCGTGTTCGCCCGGGGCGGCTTCGAATTGGCGGGTCTGCGCCCGAATCTGGTGCGCGCCTTCAACGTCCTGCGCCAGTACCCCGAATCCGCCGTCCCCGGCGCCTGGTCCACCATCGTGGGTGGCCTCGCACCCGGCGGCCTGCTGCTGGACGGCACCTGCGACGAGCTCGGCCGCCGCTGCGCCTGGATCCTGCTGGACCGCGAGGGCCCGCTCTCGCTCACCCTGGCCTGGGACCCCTTCACCGTCGACCAGCCCTCCGACATAGCCGAACGTCTCCCGAAGGCGCTCATCCACCGCAACGTCCCCGGCGAGCCCGTCCACACCCTGCTCACCGCCGCCGACCGCGCCTGGGCGGTGGCCGCTCCCCTGGCGCCCTACGGCCCGCGCGCCCGCTGGCGGCACGCCGCGAATCTCCTACGCGAACAAGGCTTCCCGCTGCGCCCCCAGCGCCGCCGCCTGCGCGACAACCAGCTCACCATCCCCTGGTCCGCGGTCGCCCCGCTCCCCTGACTCCCGATCTACCGACGCCACAACCGCTTCCCCGAGCCGGGCGTGAACGACGCTCGGGACACGCCGTCCGAAGAACCTGCGGTGCGCATCGACGACCGCCGCCATCGCTGTCACGGATCCAGCCGGATCCGGCGACCACCTGCCTGGTCGCGGCCGGATCCGCCGGACCGGTCAGAACGCTCGCGGCGACGGTGAACCCGCGAGGCTCAGGCCGGCCGGATCCGGTCGCGCAGGGTCTGGATCGAACCGGTGAGGGCGGCGGGCGCTACCAACGAGCGGGGCGTGAAGGGCTGGCGCCACAGGCCGCCGTGCGCGGCGCCGACGGTGAAGAGCGACTCGGGATTCGGGGCGGGCGGGGCCGGGGCGAACAGGTCCGCGACGAGTTTGGCGGCCAGCAGGACCCGGGCGGTCGCGGGGTCGAAGACCTCGATCCCGAACTGCGCGGCCGCCCGGTGCGCGGCGCTGCGCCACAGCGGCTGCTGGGCGGTCGCGGTCCAGATGGGCGGGGTGACCGTGTAGGAGACGGTGTGCCCGGACTCCCGGGCCAGGGTGGCGCGCCAGCGCGGAAGGCGCTGGGCCAGCGCGTAATCGGGGCCCGCGAGGTAGGGCAGGTTGTCGAACAGGCCCCAGGGCGCGCCCTCGGCGTCGAAGGTGGGGCGGGTGTAGTTGAGGTGATAGAGCGACCGCGGGGCCAGCCGGTGCAGCAGATCCCGGGCCGACCCGCGAATCCCGCTGTCGGCCAGATGCTCCCGCGCGCCGAGCACCACCGACTCCGGCACGGCGTAGCAGTCGGCGGGCGAACCGTGCAGGGCCAGAACGGCATCGGGATGCCGGCCCAGCACCGCCTCGGCCAGCACGTCCGCGGCCGCGGCGATCCGCAACCCGGCCGCCCCGGCCCGCCCCGCGTACGCGCCGAGCACCGGCCGCGCGTCGGAGTGCGCGCTGATCCACTGCGCCAGCGCCGGAAAGCCGTTGCCGATATCGACGCCCGGCCCCCGGTCGGTGACCGGGTACCGCATGACGCCCGCACTCGCTCGTGCTCGCGCGCGCAGCCGATCCCAGCGCCCGCGCCCGGGCAGCTCCACCGCCAGCACCTGCGCGCCCCAGGACAGCAGCGGCCGCAGCGGGCTCAGCGTGGCCGCCGCCCCGGTGATGGTCATGCGGAAACCCGGCAGCGACAACCACTCCGGATGTTCGGCGACGGCGCGGACGGCATCCGCGAAACCGGGTTCGACGATGCCCCGCCGCTGCCAGTCGGTGAGCTGCCGCAGCAGCTCCTCCTCCGCCAGCGTCTTTCCCTGCCAGGGGATTTCGAGCCGCCGGCGAGGTTCGGCGGCCCCCTCGACGCTCGCGACGCCGAGTTCGGCGCCTGCTGCGGCCGCCGCCAGATCCGCACCCCCCAGCGAGGTCACGGTGTGCCCGGCCGCGAAGCGCAGCATGGTCCGCACCGCGTGCAGCCCGTCGCGCGCGGTGCCGTGCGAGACCCGGGGCGCGCTCACCGCCAGCGCGGTCAGCGCGCGGAAGACCGGGTGGTAGCCGTGCCGCCAGTCCCGCATCGTCTCGACCGACTGCGCCAGGTCCGCGTCATAGCGGCGCACCGCGTCGGCGACGACCGCGGCCGAGAACATCTCCGCCATCCGCTCGGGCGGCCCGGGCGGAAAGGCCAGATCCCAGACACCGGTGCGGAGGATCCCCATACTCGATCACCCTGCCACGAAACCCGGCCGGGCAACACTCGAGAAACGGACATTCACCGCGGCGTCACGCCCCGGTGAGCGCCCGGTGCAACCGCGCCGCGGTGGACGGCGGCAAACCCGCACTGGCGGAGCGGATTTCGGCGGTGTCGCAGCGGTGGATGGCCACCGCGTCGGCGACCACCTCGTCCAGGGCGGACTGCCCGATCCCCGCCTCGGCCAGATCCAGCACCGTGCGCAGCGGCGTGGTCACCAGGAACGTGCCCGCCGATTCCACGTCCTTGCGCGCGAAGGTCCGCCGCAGCACCACCAGCCGGGGCGAGAGCGGGAACCGCCCGACCCGCGCCGACATGTGCACGAAGCGCGGCCGCAATCGGCCCAGTCCGTGCAGTTCGGCGGCACTGTGATGGGAAACCGCGGCCGCGCCGTCGAACCACGCCGACCACATGGCGTACTCGTCCAGCGGCCCGTCGGGCCACGCGGCCAGCCGCAGCAATCCCACCCCGGCCCGGACCACCGAGCCGTCCCGGAGACCGTCGCGGATGCGGGCCTCGCTCCCGGTCTGCAACACCTGCCGGGTCGTGAAATACCCGGCGTGCCGACCGGCCAACTCCTGCAACGCCAGCCACCCGTTTTCCGGATCGGGCTCCGGTGCCGCACTCCCAGCCATGGATTCAGGCTACGCGCTCACCTGTGCGTTAGGTCACAATCCGCCGGGAGTGAGCCGACACCTCACCGGAAGCACAGAGCACGCACAGAAAGCTCGTGAACAATCGGCCACATGTCTTCGAACCCACACTCGGACGACACCGACCGGCCCGCCTCGGAGCACGACGCGGGCGCCGCCGGCGCCGCCGCACCCGCTGAGCAGGCTCAGCCGACCGAAGTAATCCATTCGGGCACAAAGAAACCCGACAATTCGGGCGGCCCGGGCGAACTATCCGACGCGGACGCCGCCACCGTCGTCGCGAAACCCGGCGCGGACGCGGACAAGACCCAGGTCATTCCCGGCCAGGGCACCGCGCAGCCCGCGGAATGGTGGCACGAAACCGAGCGGTTCGGCGCCGACGAGGGCTCCCGAGCACCCGAAACCGAATGCTACGAACAGGCGACCGTCGCCTTCGGCACGCCCTCCGAGCCCGCCGCCGGGAGCACCGAGGTACTGCCGGAGCCCGCCGCCGGACACACCGAAGTACTGCCCGCACCCGAGCCGGGCGATACCGGCGACCATCCCACCCGCGCACTGCATCCCGGCGACGCGGCCTATGCCGCCGCGGCCGGTGCGCCCCCGGTCGCCGCCGGGTCGCGGATACCGCCCGGCACGCCCCCGCCGACCGCGAATACCACCGGCGGGCAGGGCGGTTCGCCCGGCGGGAAACGCAAGCGCCGGACCGCGTTGATCGTCGCCGTCGTCGTGGCGATGGTGCTCGTCGGCGGTCTGGCCTTCGGTGAGGCGTACGCCCGCCGCAGCGTGGAGAACTGCATCGCTTCGCAATTCGAGCAGCAGATGGGCTCCAAGATCGACGTCTCGTTCGGCGCCAAGCCCATGCTCATCACCATGCTCGACAAGAAGGTCGGCTCGGTCACCGTGGACAGCGACGACACCAAATTCGGCCCGGCGGTGGGCATGAAGGTGCACGCGGTCTTCAACGACCTCGAGATGCAGGACGACGGCAAGAGCGGCAGCGTCGGCAGCTCCGAGGCCGAGGTCAGCTGGAGCAACGAGGGCATCGCGAAAACGATGGGCGGCTTGATATCCAGCTCCACCTCCGATCCCAAATCCGGCACCCTGACCTTCGCGGTGCTGGGCGGGCTGGCCGAACTGCAGATCAAGCCCCAGGTGGTCGGTGACAAGATCGAGGTCGAGACCATGTCGGCCGCCCTGCTCGGCATCGGCCTGCCCACCGATCTGGTCTCGGGCATCGTGGAACTGATGACCGAGAGCCTGCAGAGCTACCCGATGGGCCTGCAGCCCACCAAGATCGAGGTCACCTCGGACGGCCTGCACGTGTCCCTGCGCGGCGGGCCGACCAAGCTCGAACCGGTCGAGGGACAGCAGCAGACCGCCGAACTGCGCTGCTGATCACGAACTCCCGTGCCCGCGCCGGAATCCCGGCGCGGGCACGGGAGCAGCAAGCGAATTCGCCGCTCCGGCACCGCACGTCGCCCGATCAGGCCGGAAAGCCCGCCAGCACTTCACGAGAACGCGACAGCCCCAGCCTGGTCGCCCCGGCCGCGATCAACTCCGCCGCCGCGGCCGACGTGCGAATTCCGCCGCTGGCCTTCACACCCAGCCGCCCGCCCACCGTCTCGGCCATCAGCCGCACCGCGTGCACGCTCGCCCCGCCCGCCGGATGGAATCCGGTCGAGGTCTTCACGAAATCCGCGCCCGCCTTTTCCGCCACCCGGCACACCTCGACGATCGCCGCGTCGCTCAACGCCGCGGACTCGATGATCACCTTCAGCAGCGCGCGCTGACCGACGGCCTCGCGCACGGTGATGATGTCCCCCAGCACCGCGTTGTAGTCGCCGGCGACGGCCGCGCCGACGTCGATGACCATGTCCACCTCCGCCGCGCCCTGGTCCACGGACAGGCGCGCCTCGGCGCCCTTGATCAGCGAATGATGTTTGCCGGACGGAAAACCCGCGACCGTGGCCACCGCCAGTCCCGGCGCCCGCACCGGCAGCATCGCCGGTGAGACACAGATGGCGAAGACGCCCAGCTCACGGGCCTCTTCGATGAGCGCCTCGACATCCGGAACGGTCGCTTCCGGTGCGAGCAGCGTGTGATCGATCATCGCCGCCACGTCACGGCGGGAAAGCTCAGCCATGAGCGTTGAGTTTGGCATATCGATAGCGAATTTCGTTGCGTCCCGGCGATGCCGTCACGCACACTCGTAGGGTGTTGATCCGTCGTGAACGTCCCGGCGACGCCGCCGCGATCGACGCGGTACACCGCAGCGCATTCGCGAGTCAGTACGCGAACGCCCCCGGCAGCGGCCTCGCCACCACCCGCACCGACCCACCCGAGGTGGGGCTGGTGCGCCACCTGCGCGACCATTCGGCCTGGATCCCGACCCTGTCGATGGTCGCCGAGATCCACCAGGGCGTCGTGGGGCACGTCTGCCTCACCCGGGCGGGCATCGGCCCGTTCCCGGTCCTCGCGCTGGGCCCGATCGGCGTCCTGTCCGAGGCGCAGGCGCACGGGGCCGGCTCGGCCCTCATGCACGCCGCCCTGGGCGCCGCCGAGGCCCTGGACGAGACGCTGGTCGGGCTGCTCGGCAGCCTGGACTGGTACCCGCGGTTCGGCTTCGTCCCCGGCGCCCGGCTCGGCATCGCCCCGGATCAGCCCGACTGGGCCGCCCACTTCCAGGTCCGGCCGCTCGCCGCCTACGACGGCGAGATCATCGGCGACTTCCGCTACCCGGACCCGTTCTACGAACTCTGACCCGCCGCGCACCCGGATCCGGCCGATCCGCCGGTCGCACCGGCCACCCGCGCCCGCCGCCACGGCCGGACGCCGACGGCCCGGGGCGGCCGCATAGGGTGACCAGCATGAGTTCCACCCCCGGCAATCCGGACGACCGTCGCTTCGTGCTGACCCTGGGCTGCCCCGACCGTCCCGGCATCATCGCCCGCATCACCTCGTTCATCGCCGACTTCGGCGGGTCGATCGTCGAGGCCGGATACCACTCCGACCTGGACACCGGCTGGTTCTTCACCCGCCAGGCCATCAAGGCGGCGACCGTCCCGTTCGAGCTGGACGAGCTGCGCGACCGGTTCGCCGCGATCGCCGCCGAACTGGGCCCGGAGACCGACTGGCAGCTGCACGACACCGGGGAACGCCGCCGCGCGGTACTGCTGGTCAGCAAGGACGGGCACTGCCTGCACGACCTGCTCGGCCGCGCGGGCAGCGGCGAGCTGCCCGCCACGATCGAGGCCGTCATCGGCAACCACCCCGACCTCGCGGGCATGACCGAGGCGCACGGCGTGAAGTTCCACCACGTGCCCTTCCCGAAGGATCCCGCCGAGCGCGGCCCCGCCTTCGAACAGGTCCGGGAACTGGTCGACGCGCACGACCCGCACGCGGTGGTGCTGGCCCGCTTCATGCAGGTGCTGCCCCCGGAGCTGTGCGAGCACTGGGCGGGCCGCGCGCTCAACATCCACCACAGCTTCCTGCCGTCCTTCGTCGGTGCCCGCCCCTACCACCAGGCGTTCGCCCGCGGCGTGAAGCTGATCGGCGCGACCTGCCACTACGTGACCGCCGAACTGGACGCGGGCCCGATCCTGGAACAGGACGTGACCCGCATCGACCACGCGGACACCATCCACGACATGGTCCGCCAGGGCCGCGACATCGAACGCGTGGTCCTGGCCCGCGGCCTCCGCTGGCACCTCGAGGGCCGCGTCCTGGTCCACGGCCGCCGCACGGTGGTCTTCAACTAGCAGGTTCCGGTCGCCCTGCCCCGCGAGTTCGCGCGGCAGGGCGGGTCTCGTCACTTGCGCTCGCATCAACCGAGACAACGTGCCGGCGAACCGCCGACCACGATCCCCTGCTGGCCGAGGCTTCCACGAAACCCGGTGAGCCCGGCAGTCATTCCCGAAGCATCGGATGCGAACGCGCCGCGACGACGGACCGGCTCCTCACCCTGATCGGCACACGGACTCCCATCGAAGATGGTCACTCCCCCAGGGATGGGCGAACCTGCCCACCGCGATCAGGCCGATGGCCGACGCAACCACGAAACCACCAGACCCGGGCGATGTTTCGTGGCCGGAGACGACGCACCCCTGCCACACGCCGTTGTGTGACAGGGGCTTACTCGTCGCCAGAGGCGACAACTGATCTCGGCCGGGGCACCGGATAGCCCGGCCGACAGTCGATCCCGAATCAGGCGCTCGATCCCTGAGCCGGAAGGCGATCAGGAGTCAGGCGGCAGCCGCACTCTCGGCCAGGGCATCTCGTTGCCCGAGTCGGCACCGGATCTCGTTCCGGTCGGGGTAACTCCCCGGGTACGGGCGAACTTTCCCACCACGATCCCGCCGGCGGCCGACGCGACCGTGAACCCACCTGAGTCAGGCTGTAATTCGCGGAGAGGCGGAAGAGCCCATCCGGATCAGGCGGTGCAGCTCGTTGTTGAACGCCGACTGGGCCTCGATGTTCACCAGGTGCCCGGTGGGCAGGATGACGTAGCGGTCGAGATAGCCGACGTCGGCGAGGGTGTCGGCGATCTCGCGCGAGTGCACCTCGGGCAGCAGGCGGTCGTGCGACCCCGCGATGACCGTCGTGGGCACCGTCAGGTTCGCGGCCGCGCCGTGCAGGTCGAGATCGAGCAGCCCGCGGGCGACGGCGGCGCGCACCGACGGCCGGCACGAACGCACCACGGACAGACCGAAACTCGCCTCGTCGTCGGTGGCGGCGGCGGTCATCAACCGGCTCTTGGCGACCACGTTCATGGCCCGCCCGCCCGGCAGCGGCACCGGGGTACCGAAGAGCACCAGGGTCAGCCAGTCCGGCGCGGGGACAAGGGTGTTGAAGACCGGGAGCACGGTGGCCCGGGTGCTGATCCGGCGCGCGGCGGTGGTGGCCAGCAGCACCGCGGAGGCGCGCTGGGCGACCTGCTCGGGATACCGCTGGGCCCAGGCCTGAATGGTCATGCCGCCCATGCTGTGTCCGACCAGCGTGGCGCGCTGTCCGGGCCGCAGGACGGCCGCGAGGATCTCGGCGAAGTCGTCGGCGAGCTGGTCGGGCCCGAAAGCGATGCTCCCGCTGTCGCTTTCCCCGTGTCCGCGCTGATCGAAGGCGATCACCCGGTACTCGCCGGCGAAGGCGTTGATCTGCGGGTTCCAGTAGTCGAGGGCGCAGGACCAGCCGTGCGCCAGCACGATGGTCTCACCGTCGGCGGGCCCGTAGGCGTGTACGCGCAGGGTGGCGCCGTCCCGGGTGGTGACCGGAATGACTTCGGCGGGCCGCGGCGTGTTGAAGGACTCGGTCGCGTAGGTCCGGTTCCGCAGTGCGGTGCGGAAGGGTGCGGTCAGGAAATCCGCGCCCGTCTCAGGCAGTTTCACCAGCATGAGCACTCCTTTGTGTTCCCGGCCACAGTACCGCGCTAGCTATGGTGCTTGCTAGAGCAAGCGGCGAACTTTTTCGAATTCACCGTTCGCGACCCTTGTCACCGAATACCCGTTCCACCGCAACGGCATTCACCGCGCGCGCGACGATCACAGGCCGGCGCTGTTATCTACGACACATACTGCTGCGGTTCACGCCCGCAGATAAGGGACCCCGGGGGTGGAAATCCCCACCCCGAAAACCCCGGCGCCGCTCAGGCTCCGACGACCCGAGCGGGAATCCCGAACGCGGCCTTGGCAACCCGGGCGAGTTCGCCGTTGAACTCGCGGTAGGCCTCCACGTTGCCCAGATGACCGGTCGGCAGGATGCGGTACCCGTCGAGAGTGCCCGCCTCGGTGAGCATTTCGGCGATCTGATCGGCGTGCACGACCGGGGTCATATCGTCGGCCGAGCCGGCGACGATGCTCGTCGGCACGGTCAGATTCACCGCGCCGCGGCCAACGTCCATGTGCGAGAGCAACTCGCCGAAGCGCCCGCGCACCTTGGCCGGGCAGGACCGCACAATGTTCTGCGCGAACTCGGCGATGTCGCCCACCGAGTTCAGGCTCATGATCTGACGGCGGAACAACCAGCTCACCGGCGCGATCGGCGGGAAGAGCATGGGCAGGCTCAGCCCGAGCAGGCCGACGGCGAACGGCAGCTTCAGAATTCCGCCGCGGTTGCAGAACGGGACCACGGTGGTGTGGTTGATGAGCTCACTCGCGGCGGTATTGCACAGCAGCACCGCTCGTGCCCGCTGCTGAACATGGTCGGGATACCGCCCGGCCCAGCCCTGAATGGTCATGCCGCCCAGGCTGTGTCCCACCAGCACCGCGCGCTGGCCCGGCCGCAGGGTGGCATCGAGCACCGCGTCCAGGTCGTCGGCCAGCTGATCGACGGTGAGCGGGGCGGTGCCCTCTTCGCTCTCCCCGTGCCCGCGCACGTCGTAGGCGATGACACGGTAGTCGCCGGCGAAGGCGTTGATCTGTGGGTTCCAGTATTCGAGCGCGCAGGTCCAGCCGTGCACCAGCACGATGGCCTCGGCATCGGCCGGTCCGTAGGCGTGCACCCGCAGGTGCGCGCCGTCGGTCGTGGTCACCGGAACGACCTCGTAGGGTCCGGCGGGCGGATTCAGATCCGCGTTGGCATAGGTGCGAGTGCGCAGGTCGGCGCGGTGCTGACGCAGCAGCTCGCTGATTCTGACGCCCAGGTCGGCCCGGGAGGGCAGCATTGCCCGCATAGGACACTCCTTTGTGTTACTGACAATTACAGTAACTCCGCGAGAGCGTGCTAGCTAGTGCAAGCACCCAAAAATTTCGCGATCGGCCGACTACCTGGGACTTATCCCTCCGATCGCTTCGAACCGGGCCGCGACCCGGCGATCACCAGCGCGGACCCCGCTGGATTTCGTCGACCTTGGGCCGCACGTCGGCCAGATACACGCCGGTGGCCACGATCGCCGCGATACCGAGCAGCCCGACCACGGTCCCCCCGAGCAGCAGCCCACCCAGCGACGCCGCCAGAATCGCCAGCCACGCCGGCTTGGTCAGCTTGTCCACGGCCGTGAACGCGTCCGAGCGCTGCCGGATGGCGTGCACCAGCGCGAAGACCGTCATACCGAAGGCGAGGTACCACAGCACCTGCAGAATCAACTGCGGAATATTGCCCATCACCCCGCCCATCATACGAGCGTGACATCACCGGCCGCGGGTTCCGGCCGCCGACACTCGACGCGACGGCCCAACGCAGGTCACCGGGCGAAACGCGAACCACACACCGGACCCGGAAACGACCGCGGCCCCCGCACAGTGACTGTGCGAGGGCCGCGGTCCGATCGAACCCGGAACCGCTTACTTCTTGGCGGCGGGCGCGGCCTTCTTGGCCGGAGCCTTCTTCGCGGGGGCCTTCTTGGCCGGAGCCGGAGCCGGGGTCTCGACGACCGGGGCGGGCTCGGTCACGGTCTCGACCTGGACGACCTCGGCCTCGACGGCCTCCTCGGCCACCGGCGCGGTCTTGGCGCCCAGCAGCGGCGACACCTGGTCGGACACCTTGCCGACCACGCCCTGCGCCTGCGCGACGATGTCGGAGTACAGGGTCTCGACCTGCGCGAAGCGCTCCTCGAAGGTCGGGTTGGTGCGCAGCTTCTCGACGGTCTCCTCGCCGCGGGCGGCGAAGTCGGCGTAGAGGTCCAGCAGCTGGTGGTAGTACTGGTCGACGAGCTTGCGCAGCTCCTCGGCGGTGGCCTTCTCGCGCAGCTCGGCGAGGTCCTCGGGCAGCTCGGACGGCAGCGCGGAGATGCGCTGACGCAGGACGTCGACCTGGCCCTTGGCGTCGGCGGGCAGGTTCGCGAAGCGCTCGCGCGCCTCTTCCACCCGGCCGGACACGTCGGCGGAGGCCGCCTTGCCGCGGAGCTTCTCGATGGTGTCGAGCACGGACGCGTAGATCGCGTCGCCGGCGCCGACGGTGGCGTAGATGGGCTTGGTCACGGTCGCGGTGCGCGTGCTGGTCTCAGTCATGTGTCTCGTTCTCCTGGCGTGACGGAACTTCGGTTGTGCGGTTCGGAACCTCGTTGTCCCTGAGGGCGTTTCGGCCCTCGTTTCCCCCGGGAGCGCCCCCCAATTGGTTCGTCGCGTCCCCTCTGTCCTCGCTCGCCGCGTTTTCCCGGCGGAACGATTCGTAGATGTCCAACAGCACCTGCTTCTGCCGTTCGGAGATTTCCGTGTCGGCGAGCAGGGCATCGCGGACGGGACCGTGCGGCCTCTGCTCGAGGTACCCGGCCCGCATGTACAAGACCTCCGAGGACACCCGCAGACCCTTCGCGATCTGCGCGAGCACCTCGGCGGACGGGTTGCGCAGTCCGCGCTCGATCTGGCTGAGATACGGGTTGCTCACCCCCGCCAGCAGTGCGAGCTGACGCAGCGAGACCTGCGCGGCCTCACGCTGTGCTCGGATGAAGCCCCCGATGTCGTGAGCCGCGTTGGCTACGCGACCCGTCCGATCGTCGGCGGCGGACGTCTCCGCGGTGTCGCCCTCGATCGGTTCGGAAACCTCGGGATCGTTCGTCATCACGCACCTTCTGGTGGTTGTACGGCCAATTCTAAAACCAGGTGCTAGCTCTTGCAAGCGCTCTGCTAGCAGTGTTTCGGCTAACGCCCGGCGCCGAGCGGGTCAGCCATTGAACAGCAAATGTGAAACGGAATAGATTACGAGTCCGGCGAGCGAGCCGACGACCGTGCCGTTGATGCGGATGAATTGCAGATCCTTGCCCGCCGCCAATTCGATCTTGCGGCTGGCTTCCTCCGCGTCCCAGCGTGCCACGGTATCGCTCACCAGCGTGGCAACCTCGTCGCCGTAGTTGGAAATGAGATAGCGCACACCGCGTTCGAGCCAGTTGTCGACCTTGGCGCGCATCTCCGGATCGGCCGAGAGCCGCTCGCCGAGCTGCTGCACGTTCTCCGACACCTTGCGCCGCAGGGTCGAGTTCGGATCGTCCACGGACTCCAGAATCATCCGCTTGGCGGCCCGCCACGTGGCGTGCGCCATACCGGTGATCTCCTGCCGGCCCATGAGCTCGGTCTTGATCTTCTCCGCCTTGGCGATCATGGCGTCGTCGAATTGCAGATCGTGCGCGAACTCCTCCAGGAAGCGGTTGGCCGCCAGGCGCACCTCGTGATCGGGCTGCGTCCGTACCTTCCAGGTGAACTCCACCAGCTCGCGATAGATCTTCTCGGCGAGCATGGAATTGACGAACTTGGGGGCCCAGCCGGGCGCGTCCCGGTTGATGATCTTGTCGATGGTGTCCTGGGAATCCAGCGCCCACTGATGCGCGCGCTCGGCCAGCAGATCCAGCAGCGGACCCTGGCGATTGTCGGCGATGAGCTCGTTGAGCACCTTGCCGATGGGCGGCCCCCACTGCGGCTCGGCGATCCGCTTGACGATGGTCTGGTCGATGATCTGCTCGACGTCCTCGTCGCGCAGCACCCCGACCACCGCGCGCAGAATGGTCGCGCTCTCCTCGGCCACCCGGGCCGCGTGCTCGGGGTCGGCCATCCAGCGGCCGAGCCGGAACGAGACCTGCGCCGAATTCACCTTCGCCGCGACCACGTCGGGCGAGAGGAAATTGGTGCGCACGAAATCACCGAGCCCCGCGCCCAATTGGTCCTTCTTCTTGCGAATGATGGCCGTGTGCGGGATCGGCAGGCCGAGCGGATGCCGGAAGAGCGCGGTCACCGCGAACCAGTCCGCGAGCGCGCCGACCATGCCCGCCTCGGACGCGGCCTTCACGTAGCCGATCCACTCGCCGCCCTGACCGCGCGACTGAAACCAGGCGCAGAACACGAAGATCAGGGTCGCGGCCCCGAGGAAGCCGGTGGCGATGGCCTTCATCCGCCACAGTTCCTTCTTCTTGCCCTCCTCGTCCAGGAGGTCGGCGAACGCGCCGCCCGGCGGGGCGGCCGCCTTGCTCGCGCGGCCGCTCGATTCGAGTACCCCGGTGCTGCCGGCAGGTTGCTCCATGAGTCCATTCTGCTGCTTCCCGGAAGTTGGTCCGGGCCACCGGGCCGGTCCCGAACATCGGCGATCCGCCGCATGGGAGGCTTAAGCTGAATAGGCCCAGCACACACCGCGAACCAGGGAGTCACGCTGTCCACCCAAAGAGCAGTCGACGCCGGTACCCGAACCGACGCCGCCTCCCCTCGGCCGGGGCGCGAGGACGGCCGCAAAAGGCGCTGGCAGCAACACAAGATCGACCGCCGGGAAGAACTCGTCGACGGCACGCTCGCGGCCATCCGCAAACGCGGCGGCGACGCGGGCATGGACGAGATCGCCGCCGAGATAGGCGTCTCCAAGACCGTCCTGTACCGGTACTTCTCCGACAAACAGGATCTGACCCGCGCCACCATGGAACGGTTCATCGAGACCACGCTCATGCCGCGCATCTACGGCGCGATCAGCGACGACCTCGACGAGTACCAGCTGGTGCGCAACACCCTCGCCGCCTACGTGCACACGGTCGACGAGGACACCGACGTCTACCGCTTCATCATGGGCAACGGGTCCTCCACCGACACCTCGACCCTGGCCGACTTCGAGAAGCTGTTCGCGCAGGTCGTCTCCGCGGTCATCATCGACAAGGCGTTCGACCGCGGCGTCCAGACCGAAGGCGCCATGCTGTGGGCCTACGTCCTGGTCGGCGGCGTGCAGCTGGCCACCGACTGGTGGATCACCAACCGCACGATGTCGAGCGAGGAGATGCTGGACTACCTGACCATGATGGCGTGGAGCGCCGTCGAGGGCATGGTGCGGTCGGGCGGCGATCGGCAGTGGTTCAACTCCCGCCAGCACGTCTTGCCAGATCCGGAGAACAAGAGTGAGATCGAGGGCGCCGAGAACTGAGGTCGTCGCGATGGAACCAGCGACAGAAGGCCCAGGTAACGGCTGATCTCGTAAGGTGGGGGTAACTCCCGGGGTACCCCCGAAATCGGTGCGGCGCCAGACCGCAGGCACGCGTTCCGACCGTGTACGGCACCCGAACCGGGCGCTAAAGTCGCGGAGAGGCGGGCCGGTCGCCAATGGGGGCGCCGGGGCAATGGAGGGTCACTGATGGCGAAAGAGCTGCCCACATCCAGGCTTGCGCGGGGGACGAAGCTGGGTATGGCCGTCGCCGGTAATGCCATACGCAACCAGCGGACCCGCAGGTCGATGCGCGGGCGCTCGGAGGCCGTGCGCGAGCGCATGGCCGAGGAGTCCATGATCCGGGCCACCGAGCAGATGGTCATGGTGCTGGGCACCATGAAGGGCGTGGCCATGAAGCTCGGGCAGATGCTGTCCGTGCTCGATCTGGATCTGGTGCCGCCGGAGCATCGCGAACGTTTCCAGCGCCGGCTGGCGGTGCTGCGCGACAGCGCGCCCACGGTGTCCTTCGAGGTGATGCGCGCGGTCATCGAGGAGGATTTCGGCAAAACCCTGGAGGAGGCGTTCGCCGAGTTCGAGCCCGAGCCGATCGCCGCCGCCTCGATCGGCCAGGTGTACCGGGCGAAGCTGCACGACGGCCGCACGGTCGCGGTGAAGGTGCAGTACCCGGGGATCGACGCCGCGGTGCGCGCGGACCTGAAGAACCTGGCCATGTTCCGGCGCATCCTGCAGTCGGCGATGCCGTGGGTGACCCCGGCCGTGCTGGATGAGCTGCGCCTGAATCTGGAGAGCGAACTCGACTACGTGGCCGAGGCGACGACCCAGCAGCAGATCGCCGCCCTGTACGCCGGGCACCCGTTCATCGTGGTGCCGGACACCATGCCGGAGCTGTCCACGCAGCGGGTGCTGGTGAGCGAGTACTTCGCCGGGCGCGGGTTCGAGGAGATCCGGGCGCTGCCGGACGCCGAGCGCGATCGGATCGGCGAGATCATCTACCGCTTCTACGTCGGATCGCTGTTCACCTTCAACGAGTTCTGCGGTGACCCGCATCCGGGCAATCTGCTGCTCGGCGCGGACGGCCGGGTCGCGTTCCTGGATTTCGGGCTCTACAACCGGATGGATCCCGAACACGTGGAGTTCGAGGCCACCTGTATTCGCGCCGCGGCCGAGGATCGCGCGGAAGACCTGCGCGAGTTGATGATTCAGCGGGGCGTCATCGATTCCCCGGAGGAGATCACCGCGGAGGAATGCCTGGAGTACGTGCTGGCGGCGTGCGAGTGGGGCCTGGTGGACGAGGACATCACCATCACCCCCGAGCTGGCGTCGGGCGCGTTCGTGCTCGCGGTGGATCCGCGGGCCAGCGAGTTCTCCGGGATGAAGCAGCAGAATCTGCCGCCGGAGCACCTGTTCTCGCGCCGCGCGGACTTCCTGACCTTCGGCATGCTGGGCCAGCTGGGCGCCACGGGCAATTGGCATCGTGTGTCCTGCGAGTGGATCTACGGCGAGGAGCCGGTGACCGAACTCGGTAAGGCACACCGGCAATGGCTCGCGAACCGCCCCGCGCCCGAACCCACCACCGCACCCAAGAAGAAGACCACCCGCAAACGCGCCGCCAAGGCGTGAACCCTCCAGGACGGCAGACATCATGGCAGACAGAGAATTCGACCTGGTCCTGTTCGGCGCGACCGGTTTCGTCGGCAAGCTGACCGCGGAGTACCTGATCGGCGCCGCGCCCGCCGGGGCGCGCATCGCGCTGGCCGGGCGCTCGACCGCCAAGCTCGAGGCGGTGCGGGCCGAGCTCGGGCCGCTGGCGGCGAATTGGCCGCTGGTGCAGGCGGATTCGACCGATCAGGCCAGCCTGGACGCGCTCGCGGCGCGGACGAAGGTCGTGGTGACCACGGTCGGCCCGTACCTGCGCTACGGGCTGCCGCTGGTGCGGGCGTGCGCGGAGAACGGTACGCACTACGCCGATCTCACCGGTGAGCCGCTATTCATCCGCGAGTGCATCGACGCCTACGGCGAGCGGGCCGCCGAGACCGGCGCCAAGATCGTGAATTCCTGTGGCTACGACTCGATTCCGTCGGATCTGAGCGTGTACCAGCTGTACAAGCGCAGCGTCGCGGACACCACCGGCGAGCTCACCGACGTCACCCTGGTCGCCTGGCTCAAGGGCGGAATGAGCGGCGGCACCGTGGATTCGGGCCGCGCCATGATGGAGGCCATCGCCGCGGATCCGAAGAAGGGCGCGATCATGTCGCACCCGTATTCGCTGAGCCCGGACAAGGCGATGGAGCCCGATGTGGGCCGCCAGAGCGATCAGGCGCTCGAGCGCGCGGCCAATATCGATCCGAGCCTGAGCGGCTGGGTGGCCACCTTCATCATGGGCGCGCACAACACCAAGGTGGTGCGGCGCAGCAACGGCCTGCTGGGCTGGCCGTACGGCAAGAACTTCCGGTACCGCGAGGTCATGAGCGCGGGCTCGTCCGCGACCGCCCCGCTGGTGGCGGCCGGTATGGCGGGCGGCATCGTGGCCACGATGGCGGCGGGCGCGCTGCTGTCGCGGGTCGCGGTGGGCCGCAAGGTGATCGACCGCCTGGTGCCCAAGCCCGGCACCGGTCCGAGCGAGCAGGCCCGTCGCAACGGGTGGTTCACCATGCGCACCTTCGCCAACACCACCTCCGGCGCGAAGTACGTGTGCACCTTCGCGGGCAAGGGTGATCCCGGCTATCAGGCCACCGCGGTCATGCTGGGCCAGTCCGGTTTGGCACTGGCCTTCGACACGCTGCCGGAGATCGCGGGCATCCTCACCCCCGCCTCGGCGATGGGCGACGCCCTGACCGATCGCCTGCGCAAGGCCGACATCACGATCGACGTCCAGCCCGCCTGACACACGATCGCATGCGGCCGGGGGCGGATGTCCGCGCCCGGCCGATTCGTGTCGCGGCGGCTCAGTTGCCGTCGCGCAGGGAGATCAGGCCGCCGAGGGTGCCGAGATAGGCCGCGCCGTCGGGGCCGATCGCCAGCCCGGCGTAGTTGTTGTTGTAGAGCGGCCCCGAGCCGGAGTGCCGCTGCCACACCAGGTTTCCGGTGTGGAAGTCCAGGGTGGTCCAGTACCACGGGTCGGTGGGTTCGGAGCCCTTGGTGTAGGTGTAGATCAGGCCGTTGGCCAGGGACAGTTTCGGCACCACGCTGGGGGCGGCGACGGTGGTGTTGGTCCACACCTTCGCGCAGCCCGACCCGTCGGGGGCGATGTCGATACGGGCGAAGCCGGGCGTAGTGGTGCGCCCGCCGAGGGTGGCCTCCGGCCCGGTGTAGCCGTAGTTGTTCTCCACGATCAGCGAATTGCCCGCGCCGATCAGCGAATTCTCGGTGTTGCCCGCGCCGGTCTCGAACACCGGCACCGAGCACACCTCGCGCCGCGCGGCGTCGCGCGCGGTGCGGTACACCACCACGTTCATGGGGTCGGCGTTGTCGGTGATGGCCACGTATCCGCCGGGCAGGATGGTCGGCGTGGTGCCGGTGCCGTCGTCGATCTGGCCGGGCTTGTGCTGTCCGCTGTTGGCGTAGGTGACCCGCCAGGTGACCTCGGGCGCGCCGCCGGGTCCGGCGTCCAGGCGCAGCATTTCGCGATTGGTGGCGATGTACACGTCGCCGTCGGAGCCGACGGCGAAGGAGTTCTGGATCTGCCCCTCGGCGCCGTCGCCCAGCCGGATCACCTGTATCGCACCGGTTTCCGGGTCGATGGTGCCGACCACGCCGTTGCTCTTGGCGACGAACCACAGCCTGCCCGCGGAGTCCGGCAGCACCGAGTTCAGTTGCTCGCCGGGCCGCAGCACGCCGGTGAGGTCGTAGTCGTGTTCGAGAACGAAGCCGTCGGCGGTGGCGTTCTGGGCCAGCACCAGGACGTGCCCGGTGGCCGCGCCGACGATGGCGCGGTCCCGATCGTCGAGGTAGAAGTAGGCCCCGCCACCGAAGTTGGTGAAGGCGCCCGGGCGCAGCAGGGCCCCGGGTTCGCGCCCGGGCAGGGGGTACCGGCCCAGGACCCGCATGCCGGCGGGATCGATCAGGTAGACACCGGGATTCAGGCCCGGGCAGGTGGCGACGATGCGGCCGGCGCGGTCGAAGGCGAGCGATCCGCATTCGCTGCCGAGCAGGAGCGAGTCCACCCGGGTGTCGTGCCCGAGCGGGCCGGAACGGGTGTAGGTGTCGCTCATCCAGCCGTCGTTGTGGATGCCGGAGTCGCCGGTGGCCGCGAGCCCGGGGTGGCGCGGCACCGGCGGCACCCCGTCGACCGGGCGGGGCGTGGCGGGTGCGCCCAGGAATTCCGGTGCGCCGCCGGGCACGCTGGGAATCGGTGCGGCCGTGCCGATTCCGGGGACGCCGAGCGGTCCGATCAGCGCCGCGCCGCAGGCGAGCGCGATCGCCGCCATGTTCCTGGCTCCGAGCATCGGTCCGTACCTCCGGGGTTGCGCCTGCGGCGCGCCGCACCTCAGGGGTGCGTTCGCGCGAACTGATCGATCGACCGGTATCGGATGATCGCACACCGCGGGGCCGGGCCCTACCGTGCCGTACGTCACAGTAAGCCCCCTTACACGAGGGCTCACACCCACCCTGACCCTCCGGTAAGGTCGCCAACGGGACGGAGGGTCGGACCGCAGAAAGGGGGACGCCCGATATGTCCGCTCAGGACATCGGGTCAGACTCGCTCGGCCTCGCCGCCACCGGGGGCAGGCCACGGTGAAATGGATGCTGACCCCGGACGAATTCGCGCTGGTCTGGACCCGTGAAACCCATCTGGAGCGCCGCCCGTACCCGCTCGACACCCTGCCCGCCCGTGCCGAGAATCCCACCGCCGCACCGCGTTTGCGACACCAGTACCTGCACCGCACCGATCCGGAGCTGACCGCCGCGCTCATGCTCTGCGCGCGCACCGACCACACCACCGTCACCCTGTACGGCGAACGCACCGGCGGCCCCGACCCGCGCCGCATACTCGCCTTCGCCGCGGTCGCACAGCAGCGCGCGGGCATCCTGGTCGCCCTGCCGGACGCGGTGTCGGTGCAGATCTGCCCGGCCGATCAACTGGGCCGGGAGCTGGTGGAGATCATCGGCTCGGCCCCGCCCGGCACCCTGGCCACGATGCGCGAACCGCAGAACGCGGTGCTGCGCCCCGACGGGTCGGCCCCGAGCGACGTGGGCGGCGACGACTTCCGCCGCAAACTCCGGGAGCCGGTGGACGGGCGCGGGTTCATCACCGTCTCGGTGGAACCCGCGAATCCGTTCTCCCCGCCCACCAAACATCGCACCTGGCTCGACTTCTCCGGCGACGGCCGCTATCTGCTGACCACCGCCACCGATCTGACGCTGACCCCCATCTCGGATGAAGAACTCGCCGAGCACCTGGGACGGCTGGCCCGGGTTTGATTCGGCGCGTTGCCGACACGAACCCGCGTCGCGTGTTACGCATGAGGGATGGCGAAGGCGACATCCTGGGCTAAACCGGTCAGCAAGGCGCTGCGCGCGGCCGGTGTGCGAGTCAGCGAGATTCAGACGGCCGCGACACCGGGCTTCAAGGGCGACAAGAAGGCCGGGGAGCAGCTGCTCGCCGAGCGCACCGCGGTGCTGTCCGACCTGCAGGAACGCCTGTACGCCAACGGCAGGCACGGCGAGACGCGCAGCGTGCTGCTGGTGCTGCAGGGCATGGACACCGCGGGCAAGGGCGGCATCGTTCGGCACGTGATCGGCTCGGTCGATCCGCAGGGCGTGCAGCTGGCCGCCTTCGGGGTGCCGACGCCCGAGGAGAAGAAGCATCACTTCCTGTGGCGGATCCGCAAGCAGCTGCCCCGCGGCGGCCGCATCGGCGTCTTCGATCGCTCGCACTACGAGGACGTGCTGGTGGTGCGGGTGCACGATCTGGTGCCGCCGGACGTGTGGGGCAAGCGCTACGACGAGATCAACAAGTTCGAGCGCAAGCTCGTCGACGACGGCACCGTCATCGTCAAGGTCGCCATGTTCGTCTCGCTGGACGAGCAGAAGAAGCGGCTCATGCAGCGGCTCGAACGGCCCGACAAGTACTGGAAGTACAGCGTCAACGACGTCACCGAGCGCGGCTACTGGCCGCAGTACCAGGAGGCGTACCAGGCGATGCTGGATCGCACCGACACCGATTACGCGCCGTGGCACGTACTTCCGTGTGATCACAAGTGGTACGCCCGGCTCGCGGTCACCGAGTTGCTCATCGACGCGCTGCAGGGCCTGAAGCTGGAGTGGCCGCCGGCGACCTTCGACATCGAGGAGCAGAAGCGCCTGCTCGCGAAGGCGTGAGCGCCCGCCCCGAGTGATTTTTCTCCCGCGGAACGGCCCTTTTCCGAGGCCCGCCCGGCTTCACCAGGAATCTCTCAGGTTTGCGGGCGAAGATGGGCCCGCAGAGTCGTGACTATGGAAGGCGTGTGAGGGCACAGGTGAGCAAGAAACCGGCTGATCGTAAGAATCCGCTCGCCGATGCGCAGCGGTCCGAGCGCAATCGCAAGATCATGATCCAGGTCGGCGTCGCCGCGGTGCTGGTCGGCCTGGTCGCCGCCATCGGCATCGGCCTGGCCATGCGCGATTCCAAGGACGGCTCGGATTTCAATCCCGTGGTCACCCACGACGCCGCCGCGGGCGCGGTGCCGCCGAATGTCACCGAGGGCGGCGCGATCCGGATCGGAAACCCCGATGCCAAGGCGAAGATCCAGATCGTGGCCGATCTGCAGTGCCCCGCCTGCAAGGGTTTCGAGCAGGCCAACGGGAGCGTGCTCGACGACGCGCTGGCCGGCGGTGACGCCCGGATCGAGTACAGCATCATCTCGTTCCTGGATCGCGCCTCGCAGGGCAACCAGTACTCCACCCGCGCCGCGAACGCCGCCTACGTGGTCGCCGCCTCCGATACGGCCAAGTTCCAGAAGTGGCTCGAGCTCATGTTCGCCAAGCAGCCCGCGGAGGGCGCGAACGGCATGACCGACGACCAGCTCATCGCCATCGCGACCGAGGCCGGATACACCGATCCCGCTGTGGCGCAGGGCATCAAGGACGGCAAGTACATCTCGTACGTCAAGGACGAGACCAAGGCCGTCTTCGACACCGGCCTGGAATCCACCCCGACCGTGTACGTGAACGGCAAGAAGGTGAATCCGCAGTCGCTGAAGTCGGAGATAGAGGCCGCGGCCAAGTGATGATCACGGCTCCACCCCGGTCCGCCTGGCCGCTGCTGCTGGGCGGGCTGATCGGCTGGGGTGCGTCGGTGACGCTGCTGGTCGAGAAGTTCAAGCTGTTCACCGATTCGACCTACGTCCCCTCCTGCAACATCGATCAGGTGGTGGCCTGCACCGCGGTCATGCAGTCGGAGCAGGCCGCGGCGTTCGGTTTCCCGAATCCGATCATCGGCGTCGTCGGCTTCTCGGTGGTGGTCACCCTGGGCGTGCTGGCGGTGGCCGGCATCGGCTTCCCGCGCTGGATCTGGGGCGGGCTGTGGACCGGGCTGCTGGCCGGCATGGGCTTCATCTGCTGGCTCATCTATTCGGCGGTGTTCGAGATTCGCGCGCTGTGCCCGTGGTGCATGGTCGTGTGGGCGGTGACGCCGATGCTGCTGGTCATCGTGACCGGGCAGATCTGGGGTAAGGCCCGCGGTGTGCTGCAGGTCGTGGTCGAGTGGCGTTGGACCGTGGCTGCCATCTACTACGCGGTGGTGATCCTCATCGTGTACATCCAATTCCAGGACCACTGGCGGGATCTGTTCTCCAGCTAGCCCGATCCTGTTCCAGTCCTGCTCAATTCGGCGGTCCGGCGGTGAGTTTCACGCTCACCGTCCGGGTTCCGCCCCCGGGTGCGACGAGGTCGAGCCGGACGGTGTCCTCGGGTTTGCGCAGGTTCAGCGCGGCCTTGAGGTCCCGGGTACCACCCACCGGCTGCCCGTCGACGGCGGTGATGATCTCCCCCTCGGTGAGTCCGGCCGCGTAGGCGGGCAGACCGTAGACGGCGACGTCGATCTGCGCCCCGGCCGTCCCGCGGGCATCGGAGGTGATGATCCCGAGGGTCGCGGTGGGCCCGATGTGCACGGTGTCCGTCGGTGTGCCGGAACGGATCTGGCGCACGATCGCCATGGCCGCGTCGATCGGGACCGCGTAGCCGTTGGCCTGCCCGAGCGCCTTGCGTACCTCCCCGGAGGCGGCGGTGACCACCCCGACCACCGCGCCGTGCCGGTCCACGAGCGCGCCGCCGGACTGCCCGGCACTGACCTCGGCGGCCACTTCGATCAAGCCGTGCAACGACTTCCGGGACAGATCCGCCGAATTGCGGGCCACGATGGCACTGTCCAGACCGGTGACGGGACCGCCGACCGCGGTGGGCGAGCCGGTGCCGCCCGCGTTGCCGATGGCGAGCAGTTCGTCCCCGACGCGCACCCCGGCCGAACTGCCGACCCGGGCCACGGGAAGCCCGCTCGCACCGGACAATTCGAGGAGCGCGATATCGGACCCGGAGTCGTAGCCGAGCACCACGGCCGGGTACACGGCGCCGTTGCCGATGTCGGCGACGGTCACCGTGTCGGCGCCCTTGATGACGTGGTGGCTGGTGAGCACCTGTCCCTCGGCGGTGAGCACGATGCCGGATCCGGCCGCGCCGAGCCCGTACGGGCGCAGGCCGGCGGTGATGTTCACCAGGGCCGGTTCGACGATGTTCGAGACGTGTTCGGCGTCCAGGGGCGGCAGCGGCGGGCCGAGCAGGGTGGCCGTGACGGAGTCCGCGCGCAGCGGCCAGTGCGTGAATCCGCCGTTGTAGCCGAGGAACGCGGTGAAGCCCAGGATGGCCGCCAGCAGCAGCGCGAGGGCGCGGCCGCCGCCTTCGCCGGGGCCCCGGGCGGGATGGGGGCCCGGCGCGCCGGTTCGAGACATGTCGTCGTACATTCCCGCTCCCGACTGCCTTGGGCACCCGGCCCCGCGGCCGTGGGCTTTTCATGCACCTTCTGGTGTACCAGTTCCGGGGTCGGAGCGCGTTGCAATGATCGTTCCGCGGCGCCGTTCCGGTCCGCCGTCGCAGGTCCGGGACCCGGGTGCCGCGCTAGCCGTGGCCGACGGCCGCCACCGCGAGCATGAACCCCACCCCGGCCAGGGTGCACAGCAGCGGGGCCTTGGACGGCTTGCCCGCGTGCGCCTCCGGCAGGATGTCGGCGGTGGCGAGGTAGAGCAGGAAGCCCGCGAAGTAGCCCAGGTACATGCCCACGAACTCGGCCGGGACGCGCACGAAGGTGCCGACGATCGCGCCCAGCACGGGGGCGATCGCGTCGGCGGCGAGCATGTAGTAGCCGCGCCGGCGGGCATTGCCGTACAGCGTGGTGAGGGTGAAGGTGTTGAAGCCGTCGGCGAAGTCGTGGCAGATGACCGCGAGCGCGACGGCCGCGCCCACCGCGGCGCCGGCCTGGAATCCGATGCCGATGCTGAAGCCGTCGAGGAAGCTGTGGAACACCAGCCCGCCGGCGGCGACCAGGCCGACCGAGGCGAAATCGTGGTGGTGCGCGCCGAATTCGTCCTCGTGCCCGGTGTGCAGCGCGACGGCCTGTTCCAGGATGTGCACGGTGAAGAAGCCGACCACCGCGGCCAGCAGCGGCACCGGGATGCCGAGGGCCTCGCGGGTGTCCTGTTCCAGGGCTTCGGGCAGCAGGTCGAAGGCGACGACGCCGAGCATGACCCCGGCGGCCAGGCCGAGGACGAGGCGTTTGCGCTCCCCGATGCGGTCGGCCGCGAGCCCGCCGAGGAAGGTCGAGAGCATCGACACCAGGGACAGCAGAATCGCCATTCGCCCAGCATGGGCGATAGCCGTCGGCTCTCGGTCCGCGCCGCGCCGGATAGGACATTCCGGACGAATCCTGGTGATTGACGGCGTGCACAGGTAGGCATGTATCCATGAGCACCGCTGCCGCCTACGCCGTCTCCGCCCCCGATGGCCGATTCGAGAAGCTGACCATCGAACGCCGCGAGCTCGGACCCCACGATGTCCTGATCGACGTGAAGTTCGCGGGCATCTGCCACTCCGACATCCACACCGCCCGTGACGAATGGGGTGGTGCGCGGTACCCGTGCGTGCCCGGTCACGAGATCGCCGGGCTGGTCGCCGGGGTCGGGTCGGCGGTCACCAAATATCAGGTGGGCGATCGGGTCGGCGTGGGTTGCATGGTCGATTCCTGCGGGAAGTGCGAACCGTGCCTGGCCGGTGAGGAGCAGTACTGCATCCCCGGCGCGACCATGACCTACAACACCGGGGTCGCGCCCGAGATCCAGCCCGGCGGCTACACCATGGGCGGGTATTCCACGCAGATCGTGGTGACCGAGAGCTTCGTCGTCGGCATCCCGGAGGGCATCGGGCTCGATGTCGCCGCGCCGCTGCTGTGCGCGGGCGTCACGCTGTTCTCGCCGCTGCGGCACTGGAACGCGGGCCCGGGCAAGCGGGTCGCCATCATCGGGATGGGCGGGCTCGGGCACGTGGGTGTGAAGATCGCCGCGGCCATGGGCGCGGAGGTGACCGTGCTCTCGCACTCGCTGAGCAAGCAGGAGGACGGCAAGAAGTTCGGTGCGCATCACTACTACGCGACGAGTGAACGCGAGACCTTCCGCGGGCTGCGCGGGCGCTTCGACCTGATCCTGAACACGGTGTCGGCCGATCTGCCCATCGACAACTACCTCAAGCTGCTGGCGCTGGACGGCACGCTGGTGATCCTGGGCCTGCCCGAGAACCCGCTGGCGGTCAAGCCTTTCACCATCGCCGGGTACCGGCGGTCGCTGGCCGGATCCATGATCGGCGGCATCGCGCAGACCCAGGAGATGCTGAACTTCTGCGCCGAGCACGGCATCGGCGCGGAGATCGAGGTCATCTCGGCCGATCGCATCGACGAGGCGTACGAGCGGGTCGTGGCCAGTGACGTGCGGTACCGCTTCGTGATCGACGCGGCGACCATGTAGCGAACACCGGGTACGCGCGGCCGGGGCGCGCGAGAACACGCCGCTCCCACCGCGATCCGCCCGGCGCGGTTACCTTTGCGGGTGTGTCCGAGGAACAGGATGACCGGCCGGACGACACATCGGACCGGCGTGATGTCTCGACCATGATCCCGCCGTGGCTGCCGCGGGCGTATCTGCTGGCGGCGGCCATCGTGGCCGGGGTCGTGGTCAGCTTCTGGGCGCTGCAGAAGTTGCAGGGCCTGATCACGGTGCTGGTGGTGTCGCTGTTCCTGGCGTTCGCCATCGAGCCGGCGGTGAATTGGCTGGCCGCGCGCGGCTGGAAGCGGGCGCCGGCCACGGGGCTGGTCTTCGTGTCGGTGCTGGTGGTGCTGGTCGGATTCGTCTGGACCATGGGCGAACTCGTGGTCGATCAGGTCAGCGCGCTGGTGGAGAACGCGCCGCAGTACGCCCAGAATCTGGTGGATTGGGTGAATTCCACCTTCAATCAGGATCTTTCGGGCGACGACATCACCCGGTGGGCCACCGAGGCGAGTTCCTCGCTGGAGTCGTATTTCCTCGGGCTGGCCGGTGACGTGTGGGGCATCGGCACCACGGCCCTCGGGGTGCTGTTCCAATCCCTGGGCGTGCTGCTGTTCACCTACTACTTCGCCGCCGACGGGCCGCGGTTCCGGAACGCGGTGTGTTCGGTGCTCACCCCGAATCGGCAGAAGCACGTGCTGCGGGCCTGGGACATCGCGGTCGAGAAAACCGGTGGCTACCTGTATTCGCGGGCGCTGCTCGCGCTGTGCTCGACGCTGGCGCACTACGCGGCCATGCGGGTGCTCGGCATTCCGTCGGCGTTCGCGCTGGCGCTGTGGGTCGGGGTCGTCTCGCAGTTCATTCCGACCGTGGGCACCTATCTCGCGGGTGCGCTGCCGGTGATCGTGGCGCTGGCGCAGGAACCGCGCACCGCGCTGTGGATTCTCGGGTTCATCGTGCTCTACCAGCAGTTCGAGAACTATGTGCTGCAGCCGCGCATCACCGCGACCACCCTCGACATGCACCCGGCGGTGGCCTTCGGGGCGGTGCTGGGCGGGGCGGCGCTGTTCGGGGCGACGGGGGCGCTGCTGGCCATACCCGTGACGGCGACCGGGCAGGCGTTCATCGGCGCGTATATCCGGCGGTACGACGTCGAGGCGCCGGCGGAGCCGAAAAAGCCGCGGCGGAAACGGAAGTCGCTGCGGGAGCGCATCGCTCCGGCCAAACCCGAACCCACGCCCGAGGAGTGACGCCGGGCCGGCGAGTGTCGGCGCGGACACACTTCCAGTGTCTATCCGCGGACAGAGATTATCGCCGCCGATCCGCACCATTGCTGTCAACGGGAAACACCTCCCGGGACACCGCAACAGGAGCAGATCCCCATGAACCTCATCGCCAAGCGCATCGCCTCCGCGGCGGCCGCGGCCCTGTTCATCCTTCCGGTCGGCGCGGGCGTCGCCACCGCCGCGCCCGATCGGCCGGGCGGCATCGCGAGCGCGAGCAACGACCGCGGCTACGAGTGGTACTGCGACCGCAACAGCCGCGGCTGGGACTGGGACTACTGCTGGAGCCACTACAAGGATCGCTGGCAGCGCGAGCACAACGGTGGCGGGCACGACAATCGCGGGGGCGGAAATGGCAACGGCGGCAACGGCGGTCGCGGCTGGTAGATCGCACACGCAGCGGCCGCACCGTTCCTTTCGGCACCCCGTCGAACCGACGGCGGCGTTCCCTCGTAACACCTTTCGAGCCGACGGTGCGCCGCCGCGCGGCACCCCGCGAAACCGGGTCGCGAGCGCGTCGTGGTCCCGCTCGGACGCCCGGCGTCACCCGTCACGAACCGCGTGACCTGGACGCGAACCGCGGCGTACTGTTGCCTCACGGTGCCGCGCGGGAGTACGGGGAGGTGGGTGCCGGATGCGATTGCGACCCGGTGCGATGTTCGCGGGCTACACCATCGAAAGGCCGTTGGGGGCGGGCGGAATGGGCGTGGTCTACCTGGCCCGCCATCCGCGCCTGCAACGGTCGGTGGCGCTCAAGGTGCTCAACGACGCCTTCGCGCACGACGCGAAGGCCCGTGCGCGCTTCGAGCGCGAGGCGGCGCTCATCACCGCCCTGGATCACCCCAACATCGTCCCCATCTACGATCGCAATTCGCCCGAGGACGACGTCCTCTGGATCTCCATGAAGTTCGTCGAGGGCGGCGACGCGGCGGCGGTGCTCGCCCACGCGGGCGGCCGCGTCACCCCCGAGCGCGCCGTGCGCATGATCGGCGACGCGGGCCGCGCGCTGGATCACGCGCACCGGCACGGCGTCCTGCACCGCGATGTGAAACCGGCCAACCTGCTGGTGGAACGCGATTCGGGCGCGTTCGAGCGCACCATGGTCACCGACTTCGGAATCGCCCGCAGCGTGGAGGATTCCGAGACGGGGTCCCGCGTGAGCGCCACCCTGGCGTACACCGCGCCCGAACGTTTCGGCGGCGGCCCCGTCGACCATCGGGCCGACCTCTACTCGCTCGGTTGCACCCTCTTCAAACTCCTGACCGGCGAACCCCCGTTTCCCCGTTCGGACGACGCCGCGGTGATAGCCGCGCACCTGCACGCACCGCTCCCCCGCCCCACTGCCGCCGACCCCGGGCTGCCCGCCGGCCTGGATCTCGTGCTGGCCCGGGCCCTGGCGAAGGACCCCCGCGACCGCTACCCCGACTGCGAGTCCTTCGCCGCCGCGGCCCGCGAGGCTGTGGACCGCTCCGGCGAGACGGTGGTCGGCCGCTACCTCCCCGACCACACCCCCGCCACACCCCACCGGGTCTGGCTCGGCGAGGATGCCGAGACCGCCGCCGCGCCGGGCACGCCCACGAGTTCCGCCGCCGCCGCGGGCACACTCACGAGTTCTGCAGCGGCCGAGGACTTCTCGCGACAGCAGCCGGACCACACCACCCACAACACGGGCGGCGTCACGCGCCCCTACGTCGGAGAAGATTCGGGAATCACCGACAATCCGACGAATTTCGCTGCGGGAGAAAATGAATCGACCACCGGATACAACCGGCGAGAAAACTCCCCCACCGGAACGGCCTCCGAATTACACCCGCATCCCGATCACACCGAGGGCGACACCGCCCGCGATACCGGGCAACGGCGCCTGTCGGGCCGTGCCACCGACGCGGCCCCACATGTCTCGCGCGCCTCGACACCGAGCGGCCACACGCACTTCGGAGACTCGCCCCGGAATTTCACCTCCGGAGTAGGCGAAGGCGCCGCCGACAAGGCGGGCGCGTTGCCGGGAGCCGGCCCCGCGGACGGCGGCGCGCATTCCGGCGCTAATCCCGGCGGGGACGCGGTTCGGGGCGACCAGGCACCGGGAGACCGCGGACACGGTGGTGGCGGACCGGATGGTGCGGCGGCAGGTCCCCGCGGAGTGCTCACCCGGAGGCAGGCCCTGTTGGGCGGGGTGGGTGTAGCGGTCGGCGCGGCCGCCGTGGCGGCGGGGTACACCGTATTCGGTTCGCGGAGTTCGGATCCCGTGCCGACCGGGGCCAACCCGGTCGGGGTGGGTGAGCCGGAGCGGCTCGCGCTGCCGTCGCAGGTGCTGGCGCTGGCCTTCAACCCGAACGGGTCGACGCTCGCGGTGGGGTGCAAGGACAACTCGACCCGGCTGCTGGACGTCGCGACGCGGCAGCAGAGCGTCAATCCGCTGACCGGGCACAGCAATTCGATTCGCGGGGTGGCGTTCAGTCCCGACGGCTCACAGCTGCTCACCGGCAGCGAGGACGGCTCGGCGCGACTGTGGAACGCGAACACCCGTCAGCCGATCGGCGGCGCGCTGACCGGTCACACGAACGCCCTGCGTGGCGTGGCCTTCCACCCCGGCGGCACCCTCATGGCCACCGGCGGCGACGACGGCACCGCCCAGATCTGGGCGGTCAACACCCGCCAGCCGGTAGGAGCCCCCCTCACCGGCCACACCGGATCCGTTCGCGCCCTGGCCTTCCACCCCGCGGGCCGCCTGATCGCGACCGGCAGCGCCGACGGCACCGCCCGCTTCTGGACGATAGGCACCGGCGCCCTCTCCCGAGATCCCCTGACCGGCCACAACGGTTCGATCCGAACCCTGGCCTGCTCCCCCGACGGCGCCCTCCTGGCCACCGCGGGCGACGACGTGGCGATCCGCCTGTGGGACTTCACCTCCCGCCAACTGGCCGGCGACCCCCTGAGCGGCCACGCCGAACCGGTCCTGGCGATAGCCTTCGCCCCCGACGGCACCCTCCTGGCGAGCGGCAGCCGAGACGGCACGATCCGCCTCTGGGACCTGAAGTCCCGCCGCCCCCTGGGCAATCCCCTGACCGGCCACACCGCCTCGGTCCACGCCCTGACCTTCACCCCCGACGGCGCCCTCCTGGCGACCGGCAGCGCCGACAGCACGGTCCTCCTCTGGCGGGTAGCCGACCACCGCTGACGCCGGCACCCGCCTCAGCGCTTGTCGCGCAACGCCTTCTTCGCGGCGGCCTGGGCGGCGTTCACCTGGCTGACGTACTTCCCCTTGGTCTGCTTGTCGACCGCGTCCCCGACCTTGTCGACCAGCGGCTCCAGCTTGTCCGCGTGCTGCCCGGCGAGCTTGGCCGCCTTGGTCGCGGCACCCTTCAGATTGTCGAACAACGCCACGTCCCACTCCCGTCTCGAAACCGATTCCGCCCCAGGTTATCCGCGGAAATCCGGCTCCGGACCGAAGAGTGGCGACCGCCACCGTCACCCGAAGCAACCGCCGACCGCCGGTGATTTCCGGTCGGCGTCGCACCGGCGCACAGGTGCAAGCGCGAGCCGTCGATCCGGGAGGGATATGGCTGTGGGACCTTCATCTGCTCGCGGCGAAATCGGCCGTCGCGTCCGACAGCCGCCAGCGGTCCCGCCCGCCGGCCGAGCGCTACCGGCGGCCCGGCCCCTGCGGTCGCGTACCTGCCTACAGCACACGACAGGCGCGTGGGACCCGGCCGTTGTGTCCTCGGTCGGCGCACTCGACACAGGACTCGCCCCCGCGCCTGCTGGTCTCGGCAGGGCGGGCACACCGGCTTCACGGCATCCGGGGCAACCTGACCAGTCCGCCGAAATGCTAACGGCGGCAAAGTCTTCGAAGACCTTGCCGCCGTTCTACGGGTTCGCGCCGGTTCTACTCCCCGGCCGCTTCGGCCGCCTCCGCCCGGCGGCGCACGCGCCGCGCCGCGGCGACCATGTTCCGCAGGGACGGATCCAGCTGCCAGTGGTGGCGGGTCTTCAAGCCGCCGTCGGGGTTGGCCCAGAGGCGTTGGGGGGTAACCGCTTCCGCGGCGGCGGTCAGGGCCTCGTCGAGCTCGTCGATGTCCGGGATCCGGGCCGAGCGGCTCTCGTAGACGCCGGGGCCGACGCCGTGGGTCAGGCCGTGGCCCTCGGCGCAGTCCTCCTTGAGGGAGTTCAGCACCCATTCGATGGAGCGGGTGGCCACGATCGCGGTCACGTCGGCGTCGAGCTCGTCGATCGCCTGCACCACGTCCTCGCGGCTGGAATAGCCGATGTGCGTGTGGATCTGGGTTTCGGCCTTGACCCCGGAGGTGGCGAGGCGGAACGCGGCCACCGCCCAGCGCAGGTACTCCGCCCGGCCCCGCGCGCGCAGCGGCAACAGCTCGCGGATCGACGGCTCGTCGACCTGGATGATGGCGATGCCCGCCCGTTCCAGATCCACGACCTCGTCCCGGATGGCCAGGGCCACCTGGTCCGCGGTGTCGAACAGCGGCTGGTCCTGGCGCACGAACGAGCGCGCGAGCATGGTGACCGGCCCGGTGACCATGCCCTTGACCGGCTTGTCGGTCAGCGACTGCGCGTAGGTCGACCATTCGACCGACATCGGCGCGGGCCGCGACACGTCCCCGTACACGATCGGCGGGCGCACACACCGTGATCCGTACACCTGCACCCAGCCGAAGTGGGTGGTGGCGAAGCCGTCGAGCAGCTCCGCGAAGTACTGGATCATGTCGTTGCGCTCGTGCTCACCGTGCACGAACACGTCGAGCCCGATGTCCTCCTGCAACCGGATGGTGCCCTCGATCTCGGCCTCGATCCGCTTGCGGTACTCGTCGTAGGACAGCCGCCCCTGACCGAGTTCGTAGCGCGCCTGCCGGCCCGCGTTGGTCTGCGGGAAGGAACCGAGGGTGGTAGCGGGCACCAGCGGCAGGTTCAGCTTGGCCTGCTGGGCGGCGCGCCGCACCTCGTACGGTTCGCGCTCGCGCATCTGCGGCGTCACGTTGTACACCCGCTGCCGCACCGCGTGCTTCTGCTTGAAGTGCACCGAGGTCGGCCGCTTGCGCCACTTCTCCGAGGGGCCCTCGGTGAGCGCCTTCGCGAGCGAAACCACTTCCAGCACCTTCTGTTTCGCGAAGGCGAGGCGGTCGGCCACATGCTCTTCCAGCTCGTATTCCACGAGCAGGTCGTAGGGCACGTGCAGCAGGGTCGCGCCGGTGGAGACCACCATGTCCGGGCACACCTTGGCGAGCTCGTTCAGGTATTCCAGGGTCACGCGCCGGTCCGCGCGCCACACATTGGTGCCGCTGATGACGCCCGCGTACAGCCGCTTGCGCCCGATGCCCGGGATCTTGGCCAGGTCCTCGGGCCGGATGCGGTAGTTGGCCAGGTCGAGCCCGACGGCCTCGACCTTGGTGCGCGCCAGCGCTTCCAGCGCCTCGCCGAAGTCGCCGTACTGCCCGGTGACCAGCAGCCGGGGCCGCAGCGGCGCCTTGGACAGCCGGTTGTACGCCTTCTCGAACACCTCGATGGTGGAGGGCGACCGGTCGCTGGTGAAGCACGGCTCGTCCAGCTGCACGCAGGTCGCGCCGCGCTTGGCGAGCAGTTCGAAGAGCTCCTCGTACACCGGTAGCAGCTTGTCCAGCAGCACCAGTTTGTCGAACTCGGTCTCGCCCGGCACGTGCCCGGTCTTGGACAGCAGCAGCAGCGACAGCGGCCCGAGCACGACCGGCCGCAGTTCGATGCCGGCGGCCTTGGCCCGGTCGAATTCGTCGAGCAGCGCCTCGGGGTGCAGCGAGAATTCGGTATCGGTGTCGAGTTCGGGCTGGCGGTAGTGGTACGGCGTGTTGAACAGTCGCACCAGTTCCAGCGGCGGCACGTCGGGGTTGCCGCGCGCCATCAGGAAGTAGAAGTCGAGCGGGTGCAGCCCCTCGCGGTAGGGCTCGAAGCGCTTGGGCACCGCGCCGAACAGCAGGGCGTTGTCGAGGATGTGGTCGTAGAAGGAGAAGGTGTTGCCGGGCACCTGGGTGAGTCCGGTCGCAGCCAGTTCGAGGTACTGACTCTCCTGGATCTCACGTCCTACGGCGAGCAGCTCATCGCGTTCCGACGTTCCGTGCCAATAGGATTCGAGGGCACGCTTGAGTTCGCGATGCGGTCCGATACGGGGATAGCCCAGGATGCTCGATCCGAAGCCGTCGGTGACGTTGGCCATGAGCGCGCCACTCCTCCTTTAAGTCACCTGCGCGGCGCCCACCAGGAGGGGTGGACGCCGCACAGTTGCGCCCTGATGTCGGATCGACTCGCGTCGACCCGGGTGGGCCGGCCGGTGTTACCGGCCCGTATTTGCAGCCTATGCCCCTGATGGGTTCGGAAGACCCGTACCCGCGTGCCATTCAGGAGCTGTCGTTCTGATAGAACGCGAGAACCGCTCTCGCAAGTTCCGGGCAACCGCCCGGACACCGCGGAGACGGGTGTCGCTCCCGATCGCCGGTCCGCGTGCACGACGCGGGCCGGCGCTCGGCCGGGCGGCTACTTCTTGGCCGCGGCGGGCGCGTTGTACTGGTAGAAGCCGGTGCCGGCCTTCTTGCCGAGCAGGCCGGCCTCGACCATGCGCATGAGCAGCGGCGGCGCGGAGTACAGCGGCTCCTTGAATTCGGCGTACATGGAGTCGGCGATGGACTTCACGGTGTCGAGCCCGACCAGGTCGGTGAGGGCGAGCGGGCCCATCGGGTGGGCGCAGCCCAGCACCATGGCCTTGTCGACGTCTTCCTTGGTGGCGAAACCGGATTCGACCATGCGGATGGCCGAGAGCAGGTACGGCACCAGCAGCGCGTTGACCACGAAGCCCGAGCGGTCGGCCGAGCGCACGACCTGCTTGCCGAGCACGTCGGAGGCGAACTGCTCGGCGCGCGAGGTGACGGCCTCGGCGGTCTTGAGCGTGGTGATCAGCTCGACCAGCGGCAGCACCGGCACCGGGTTGAAGAAGTGCATGCCCACGACCCGCTCGGGGTTGTTGGTGGCCACGGCGATCTTCATGATCGGGATGGAGGAGGTGTTGGAGGCGAGCACGGCGTTGGGGTCGGTGACGACCTTGTCGAGCTCGGCGAAGATGGCGGTCTTCACGTCCTCGTTCTCGAGCACGGCTTCCACGACCAGCTGACGGTCGGCGAAGTCGGCGAGGTCGGAGGTGAAGCGCAGCCGCCAGGCGGTCTGCTCCCGCTCCCGTTCGGTGATCTTGCCACTCGAGACGGCGCGATCGAGCGACCGCAGGATGCGGGCGCGACCGGCGGCGGCGAGCTCACGGGTCTGCTCGTAGACGAGGACGTCGACGTGCGCCCGGGCACACACCTCCGCGATACCCGCGCCCATCTGACCGGCACCGATAATGCCGACTCGCTGAATCTTCTCGCTCACGTCGCGCTCCGTTCCGCCTCCCCGCAACTCTTGCGGGCGGGCTATGTGCCATTGCCGGTCAGACGCCCGGACTCGCCGGGCTCTCTGTTCCTGCTGGGTGAAGGCGTCGGAATGATCCTGACCCTGCGCCTTCTTAAGGTCTTTCGTTTAGGACAAAACCCTCCCCGCCGGGGCTGTCGACGGGAAGGGTCTGAGCCTCGGGGCGGCGTATTCGCCGCCCCGAGGATTGTCTTCGAAATCAGTTGTCGCGCAAGGCGACAACCGAGTTCGTAAGGGCTGGCTCCAACCTCAGTGGAACTGGCCCTCTTCGGTGGAGCCCTTCAGCGCAGCGGTGCTGGTGTTGGGGTCGACCGTGGTGGCGATGGTGTCGAAGTAGCCGGCGCCGACCTCGCGCTGGTGCTTGACGGCGGTGAAGCCACGCTCGGCGGCGGCCTTGAACTCGCGCTCCTGCAGGTCGACGAACGCGGTCATGCCCTCGCGGGCGTAGCCGTGCGCCAGGTCGAACATGCCGTAGTTCAGCGAGTGGAAGCCGGCCAGGGTGATGAACTGGAACTTGAAGCCCATCGCGCCGAGCTCACGCTGGAACTTCGCGATGGTCGCGTCGTCCAGGTGCGCCTTCCAGTTGAACGAAGGCGAGCAGTTGTAGGCCAGCAGCTGGTCCGGGAATTCGCCGCGGACGGCCTCGGCGAACTTGCGCGCGACCTCGAGGTCCGGCACGCCGGTCTCCATCCAGATGAGGTCGGAGTACGGGGCGTAGGCCTTGGCACGCGCGATGCAGGGCTCGATGCCGTTCTTCACGCCGAAGAAGCCCTCGGCGGTACGGGTGCCATCGAGGAACTCGCGGTCGCGCTCGTCCACATCGGAGGTGATGAGGGTGGCGGCCTCGGCGTCGGTACGCGCGATGATGACCGAGGGGACACCGGCGACGTCGGCCGCGAGGCGAGCCGAGGTCAGGGTGCGGATGTGCTGCTGGGTGGGGATCAGCACCTTGCCACCGAGGTGGCCACACTTCTTCTCGGAGGCCAGCTGGTCCTCCCAGTGCACGCCCGCGGCGCCGGCCGCGATCATGGCCTTCTGCAGCTCGTAGGCGTTCAGCGCGCCACCGAAGCCGGCCTCGGCGTCGGCGACGATCGGGGCGAGCCAGTTGGCGACGGACTTGTCGTCCTCGACCTTGGCGATCTCGTCGGCACGCAGCAGCGCGTTGTTGATGCGACGCACGACGGACGGCACCGAGTTGGCCGGGTACAGCGACTGGTCCGGGTAGGTGTGGCCGGACAGGTTCGCGTCACCGGCGACCTGCCAACCGGACAGGTAGATGGCCTTGAGGCCGGCGCGGACCTGCTGGACCGCCTGGTTGCCGGTGAGGGCGCCCAGGGAGTTGATGTAGTCCTCGTTGTTGACCAGATCCCAGAGGATCTCGGCACCACGACGGGCGAGGGTGTGCTCCTCGACAACGGTGCCCTGCAGCTTCACAACCTGCTCGGCGGTGTAGCTGCGGGTGATGCCCTTCCAGCGCGGGTTGGTGTCCCAATCCTGCTGGATTTCCGCAGCGGTCTTCGGGGTGCCGACAGTCGACATCTCTGACTCCACTTCTTCGTTCGGTCTCGGTTGCCCCGCCGGTCGAACCCTCTCGCGATGATTCGGACACTGCTGGAGCGGCAATTTGCAGGCTTGCTATGCCCGCGAGGTGTACTTCCACACGATGGCACAGGAAAAAATGTGCGTCTACCTGTTGCAAGTGTGAATCCAGGCTAGCTTTCATCACGACTTTGCTAAGCCTGCGAAATTTGCTTGTTAATTGCAGCCGTGGAATCTACTTGCGAGTAGGCCTGACGTGCAGTTTTGCATAACGCCCGTACTGTTAGCGTGATTGCCGCCACCGGAACCCGACGCGCCGGGTTCCGGCGAGCTGTGAGCACCTTCACAATCGATTGTGATCTTGATGGGTGTGGGGCAAACCACCCGGGGTACCGAATAGGACCTAAACTGGTCGCGCGCTCAGCAAGGTGCGGCACGTCGGAACACTAGGAGAGCCCGTGCGGAAACGCTGGATGTCCACTGCGGCCGTGGCCGTCACTTCGATCGCGGCGCTGGTGGGAGGCCCGCAGGCGGCCGCCGAGCCCGGCGCGGACACCGGGGTGATCAGCTCGATCGAGCCGCTGCGCGCGTCCGCGACCCCGCCCGGTTCGGTGAACTCGGAGCGCTTCCTCTACAGCAGCACCACCGCGCGTGGCGCGGAGACAACAACGAGCGCGGCCATCTATTTCCCGCCCGGCGATGCGCCCGAGGGCGGCTGGCCGGTCATAGCCTGGGCGCACGGCACGCTCGGCCTGGGCGACGAGTGCGCCTTCTCCATCGCCGGACCCGGTGCGCGCGAACGCGACTGGGCCTACCTGGGTAGCTGGCTGAAGCAGGGTTACGCGATCGTCGCCGCCGATTACGCCGGGCTCGGCACCCCCGGCGATCATCCGTACCTCAACGGCCGGGTCGAGGCGCACAACGTCGTCGACGCGGTGAAGGCCGCCACCCGCCACTACGGGTCGCTGTCCCGGAAATGGGTGGTGGTCGGGCAGTCGCAGGGCGGCGGCGCGGCCCTCACGACCGCGCGCTACGCCACCGAGCTGGGCGGTCCCGAACTGGATTACCGCGGGGCGGTGGGCACGGGTGTCCCGGCGTTCATCGAGGACGTGCTGCTGCCCGTCGGCCCGGGCGTGCCGCCGATCAAGCTGGGCGCGCACACCACGGCCTACGTGCTCTACATCCTCAACGGCCTGCGCACGACCTATCCCGAGCTGAACATCGAGTCGTTCCTGACCGATTCGGGCCGGCACTGGCTGGAGCGGTCGAGCCAGTCCTGCCTCACCCCCATCGGCGACGAGCTGGTCGCGAACAACGTGATCATCGGTGACCTGTTCGCCCGCCCGCTGCTGGAGATCCCCGGCCTGCTCGACCTGCTCAGCGAGTACATGGGCATCCCCAACACCGGGTACGACCGGCCCTTCTTCATCGGCCAGGGCCTGTACGACACCGACATCATCACCCCCGCGACCCTGGCGTTCGCGGCCCGGCTGCAGGCCGGCGGCGAGCCGGTGACGCTGCGGACCTATCCCACCGATCACGACGGCACGGTCAACGCCTCGCTGGTCGACTCGGTGCCGTTCGTGCGGGGACTGTTCGCCTGAGCCGACGGATTCCGAGGTCCCGGCGACGTCAGAGCACCCGGTGCCGCGCGGTCTCGGTGACCGCGCCGGACCGGCCCATCAGTTCCCAGATCCGGTCCGCCGTCATCGGAAGCCGGTGCGGGCGTTGGCCGATGGCGGCGCGCACGGCGTTGGCGAGTGCGGGCGCGACCGGGTTGTAGGGCGATTCGCTCATCGGTTTGGCGCCGAGCGGGCCCAGCGGATCACTGGTTTCGGCGAAGTACACCTCGGTGTACGGCACATCCCCGAACTGCGGAATGTGGTAGTGGCGCAGGGTTTCGGTGGTGACGACGCCGTCCGCTGTGCGCACGTGCTCGTACAGCGCGGTGCCGATGGCCTGTGCGACACCGCCTTCCACCTGGCCGCGGCACTGCACCGGATTGAGGACCGTGCCCGCGTCGGCGGCGTGCACCGACTGGAGAATGCGGATCTGCCCGGTGCCGGGATGCACGGCGACCCGGAACGCGTGCACGTTGAACGAGACCGAGCGCGGGGTGCCGTCGTGGGTGGCGGTGCCGTCGAGCGGCCCGTCGGCGAGGAGCTCGGCCGGGCCGAGCACCCGGTCCGCGGCGCGCACACCGGCGGGTTCGAGGACGTGCTGTTCGGCGGGGAGTCCGGTGAGCGCGGCGGCGCGCCGCAGGATTCGCGCGCGCAGCGCTGTGCAGGCGGCGTGCGCCGCGCGGCCCGCGACGGTGATTCCGGTGGAGCCGAAGGCCCCGGTGTCGTGACCGGCGACGTCGGTGTCGGACTGCCGCAAGCGCACCCGGCCGGGGTCGGTGCCGAGCGCCGTGGCGGCGAGCTGGGCGAGCACGGTGGTGGTGCCGTTGCCGAATTCGGCGGTGCCGATGCGCAGTTCGTACCCGCCGTCGGCGAGTAGCTCCACGTGCGCGGTCGAGTAGTGCCCGCGCGGCGGGACGGTGGCGATCATCGCGGGGGCCATGCCCTCGCCGACCAGCCAGTCCGGGCCGGGCGCGGGGACCCCGTTGCCCCGGCGCAGCGCGCGCTCGGCGAGGTCCAGGCACTGATCCAGGCCGTAGCTCACGATCTCCAGATCGGGTTCGGGGTGGCAGGCCCCGCCGATCAGCGGATCGCCGAGGCGCACGACGTTGCGGCGGCGGAACTCGAAGGGGTCCAGCCCGATTCGGCGGGCGAGTTCGTCGAGCGCGGATTCCACACCGAACATGACCTGCCCGAGGCCGTAGCCGCGGAACGCGCCGGAGGGCACGTTGTTGGTGTAGACCGCGCGGCCGTCGACGCGCTTGTTGGCGCAGGAGTAGAGCGCGACCGATTCGCTGAGCCCGTGGAAAAGCACTCCGGCGCTGTGGTTTCCGTAGGCTCCGGCGTCGGCGATCACGTCCACCGCGAGGGCGGTGAGCACGCCGTCGGGGTCCGCGCCCGCGGTCACCTCCACCCGCATGGGGTGGCGGCAGGTGGTGTGGAATTCGTCGCTGCGGGTGAGTTCGTACTGCACCGGGCGACCGGTGCGCAGGACTGCCAGGGCCACCAGGTCCTCGGTGAACATCTCCTGTTTGGCGCCGAACCCGCCGCCGACCCGGGCCGCGAACACCCGCACCGCGTCGCGGTCGAGGCCGAGGATCCGGCACAGTTCGTCGCGGACCAGGAAGGGCACCTGGGTGCTGGTGCGCAGGACCAGCCGCCCGTCGGCGTCGAGCCAGCCGATGCTGCCGTGCGTCTCCAGGTGCACGTGCTGCACCCGCTGGGTCTCCCAGACCCCCTGCACCACTTCGGCGGCCGCGCTCAGGCCGGCCGTCACGTCCCCGGCGCGCCCGTGCACCTCGGCGACGATGTTGCGGCCCGGATCGGCGATGCGGGATTCGGGTCCGCGCTCCGCGTGCAGCACCGGCGCGCCCTCGGCCAGGGCGTCGACCGCGCGCAGGACGGCGGGCAGTTCCTCGTAGTCGACCCGCAGTGCCCGGCACCCGGCCCGCGCCGCGCGCAGCGTGTCGGCGACCACGGCCGCCACCCGCTGCCCGGCGAACCGCACGGTGCGATCCAGCAGCACGGTGTCGTCGGGGTCGTCCTCCCGAATCTGGTGCCGCGCGGTCGAATACGCCGCGCCGGGCGCGTCGGCGTAGGTCAGCACGGCCCGCACCCCCGGCACCGCTTCGGCCGCCGCGGTGTCGATCCGCACGATCCGCGCGTGCGCGTGCGGGCTCCGCAGCACCTCGAGGTGCAACACCGCCTCCGGCGGCACCCGCCCCGAGTCCGCCTCCTCCGCCGCGATGTCCATCGTGAACGGCTCCGCCCCGCGCACGATCCGCGGCCCGGCGGGCGCGCCGGCCGCGACACCTGCGCTGGTTCCGGCCCCGGCTCCCGTCGTGCTCGACGCGGCGGCGGAATGCACACCGGCGCACCGCGGCTCGGAGTTCGAGCGGGTGGCGGTCGCAGCGGACGCGGCCGGACCTGCGCCGCGAGGTCCGGCGGGTCGGCCCATCATGTCCGCCGTCGACGGACCGTCGACCGTCCACGGCTCGGCGTCCGCGCATCCGGTCTGACAGCCCGGGTTCACGGCGGTCCGGGCCGCGTAGCCACCGCGTGCCTCCGGGCTCGATTCGCAGGTCGCGGGCGGCGGGGTGAGCGCGTCGGCGATCGAGCGGTAGCCGGTGCAGCGGCAGAGGTTGCCCTTCATGGCCTCGGGGAGGGTGGCGGGGTCGAGGCCGTCGGCGGCGGCCAACTCGGTGGCGGTGACGAGCATGCCAGCGGTGCAGAAGCCGCATTGGAACGCCGCGTTCTCCAGGAAACGGCGCTGGAGCGCGGTGGGTTGAGGACTTGCGGAAAGACCTGCGGCCGTGGTGATCTCGCGCCCCTCGGCGCGGTGTGCCGGATAGACGCAGGAGTGCACCGCCGCGCCGTCGACCAGGACCGTGCACGCGCCGCAGTCGCCGGCGTCGCAGCCCTTCTTCGGAGCGGTGTGCCCGTGGTCGCGCAGCAGGGTGCGCAGGCATTGGCCGGGGCGTGCGGCGGCGTCCACGGGCGTGCCGTCGACCTGGAATCTCACGACGGGTCCCCGCTCAGCTCGGCGACGACCTCGACGGCCAGCAGGGTGCTGACGTGCCTGCGCCAGCGGGGTGCGCCGTGCGGGTCGTCGTACCAGAGCCCGGGGTGGATCTCGGCGAATATTGCCGCCAGTTCGCGGGCGTCCGGGAGCGCGGCGAATTCGAGGACGACGGGCCGGGTGGTCGCGGCGCTGACCGTGAGCACGCACGCGCCGGTGGCGTCGAGCCTGCCCATCACCACGGCGCCGGACCGGCCCAGCGGTGACAGCGCGACCTTGCGAAACGCGATGCGGGAGCGCATGTTCGACTCCGAGATCCGGATCGCGCGCACCACCTCTCCGGGCGCCAGGGTGGTCTCACCGGGCCCGAGTATCAAGTGCGACAGGGGAATCCACTGGTCCTCGCCCGGCCCCCACAGCAGCGCGGCGCCCCCGAGGGCAGTGAGCGCGGCGAGCACCGCACCGGCGGGCAGGGCCAGGCAGACGTTGCCGCCGACGGTCGCGGTGCGCTGAATCTTGTGCGAGGCGACCAGCGCCGAGCAGGCCCGCGCGAACAGTGGCGCGGCGGTGTACCGCGCCGGGTACGCGGCCCCCGCGAGTTCGGCGAGCGTACAGGTCGCGGCGATTTCCAGCCCCGCGTCGTCGATCGTGATCGGCTCCCAGCCGAGGGCGGTGATGTCGACGAGCCGCTCGAGCCCGGGCTGCGGTTCGGAGTAGAGCCAGGTGCCCCCGGCCAGGACGGCCGAGCCCGCACCCAGCCCCGCCAGGTCGGCGCGCCCGCGCGCCACGCGTATCTCGCGGATCGTGTCCAGATCCATCGGTATCACCCGCTCTCGGCCGCGGGACCGCCGCCCGGGTGCCCGGGCGGGGCCTCGACTCCACAGTAGGAGAAACGGGTTGCACGTAGATTGCGGAACGGTCCGTGTCTGTTTCACATTCGTTACTGTTTTCCGCGCCGGCGGCCGCGGGCCACCGGCGCGGAAAACCCCATATCAGCCGGTGCGCCCGTGCCCGCAGAACGGCTCGCAACTCCCCGGCCCGGCCGTGGCCGGTATGCCGGTCGAGCTCGGCCCGTTCACCGCCTCGGCCCCGCCACACGAGGTGGCGACCACCAGCATCACCAGCACCCCGAACCCCAGCACCGCGGTGAACACCCCGAGGAACCAGCCGGGATGCACCCGCGGCATCGATACGACGATCAGGAACGGCCCGGCGTCGAACATCATCGCCCGACCTCCTCGACCCCGCGCCGCCGTCGGCTGGCCGGGCGGGACACGCAGCGCCCCTCCGGTTTTCGCGGCTGCGCCCCCGGCATACGCAGGGCGAGCAGGCACATGGCGTCGGTCACGCTCAGGCCGAGCACCTCCGCGTGCAGCGCCGCCATCTCCGTCTCGAATTCCCCTCCCGGACGCAACAATCCGACGAGGATCAGCTCCGCGAGCACGATGCCGGCCAGCGCCTGCTCCCTGGTCACCCGGAACGAGCTGGGCAGATACGACAGCACCCACCTGCCTCGCCCCGGTTCGGGAACGTCGATCCGAAACGCGACCTCGTGCGCCGCGTCGCTGGTGATCAGCCAGTCGGTGGTGATGATTGCCATTGATCCGATCCTTTACTGCCGCCCGGACCCTGCCCCGATTACGGTCCCGGTGATGTATCGATGATCGCCGGGAATCATCCGGCGAACGATCCCAGCGCCACCGAAGATTTCTTGGCCTGTCCTATGTCCTTGACCAGCCGAAATCCGCGCGGTACCAAGGAAATATTCGCAGCAGCGACGGCCGGATCTCGGGCGGTCGCCGAGCTCGGGGGAGGCACGCGCGGTGGCGACGGACCAGGACAACGGCGAACCACACGATCCCGGCGATGTCGGCGCCGAGGCCCGCAAGGAACTGCGCGGGTTCCTGCTCGGGCTCGGGCTGCGCGAACACGAACTGCTCGAGCCGCTCGCGGACGAACTGCGGCATCGCGGGTGCCGTCCGCGCAAGGCGTGGCGGCTGGCGAACGAGCTGACCCAGCAGGAGGTGGCCGGGGAGTTCAACCGGCTCACCGGGAAACCCTCCGCGCCGATGAAGGCCGCGCGGATCTCCGAGTACGAATCGTGGCCGGGTCCGCGCGGGGCGGGCCGCAATCGCCCGCGTCCCACCGTGGACGTGCTGAAGAACCTGGCCGCCATCTATCGCACCACCTGGGACAAACTCGTGGATCCGGTCGATCTGCGCGCCATGCCGAGCGCCGACCGGGCCGCGTTCCGGGACGCGGTGGCGCGCCGCTGCACCGCGCGCCCGGTGGGCCGGGGCCTGCCCGCGGAGATCATGCCGTTCTTCGGGCGCGCGGAGCAGCGCGCCGAGCTGTACCGGCGCATTCGCGCGCAGCTGGCCGCCAATCGGCCCGCGGTGCACGTGATCAACGGGCTCGCGGGGGTGGGTAAGACCGCGCTGGCCCGCGCGGTGGTCAAGGAGCATTCGGACCGGTACCCGGACGGCTGGATCTGGGAGGACCTGCGCGGGCACACCGAGGGCCGCGAACCGCGCACCCCGGCGGGCGTGCTCGAACAGCTGCTGCTGCGCATCGGGGTGCCGCCGGAGACGATCGAGCCCGATCAGTCCCGGCGCGCCGAGCGGTGGCGCTACGAGACGCGGGATCGCCGGATGCTCATCGTGTTCGACAATGTGCTGAGCAGCAAGCAGGTTCGCGATCTGCTGCCGCACGCGCCGGGCTGTTTCGTGCTGATCACCAGCCGGCACAAGCTGACCGGGCTGGCCGGTTCGGTGCCGCTGCAGCTGGACGCGCTGACCCGCCCCGAGGCGGAGGAACTCCTGGTCACCCTGAGTCACCTGCCCCCGGACTACGACGTGGGCGCGGTGCATCGGATTCTGGAGACGGCGGGCAGGCTGCCGCTGGCGCTGCGGCTCATCGCCGGGCAGCTCGCGCACGGCGGCCCGGACATGCTGGCCGCCGCCGATCGCGAATTCCTGCAGCTGACAGAACGACTCAAGCACGCGCCCGCGACCGAGGAATCACCGGCGGCCGACATCCTGGCGCGCTTCTCCGCCGAGGGCGAGACCCTGCAGGCCGCGTTCGAGCTGTCCTACCGGCGATTACCCGAGCCTGGGCTGCGCCGGGCGGTGCGCCTGCTCGGCTGGTTCCCGGGTTCGGAGATCACCGCCGAAACCCTGGCCGCCATGGCCGATCTGACTTCGGAGGCGGCGAATGCGTTGATACGCCGCATCTTCGAGGTGGGACTGCTCGACTCCGCCGAGGGCGGGCCGATCGGGCAGCGCTATCGGATCCACGACGTCACCCGCCTGTTCGCCCGGGCGCAGGCCGCGATCGAGGACGTGCCGAGCGAGCACACGGTCGCGGTGGGCCGGTTGATTCGCTACAGCGTGCGCATGGCCGGCCTCGTCGGTGCGCCCCGGCCGTTCGACCTGGCCGGCACCTTCCCGAATCCGCCGCCGACCGCGCCCGGTACCGAGCCCGCCGACGCCGCACAGGCGCGGGCCTGGCTCACCCGCGAGCGGGAGATGCTGCTCGGTTGTATTCGCGCGTCCGGTTCGGGCGCCGAGACCGGTGAGCTGGCTCGGCTGCTCGCCTCGCATCTTTCCGGTCTGGGGCACTGGTCGGACGCGCGGTGGCTGTTCGTGCGCGCGCTGGATATCGCGCGCGGCGTCGGTGACCGGATAGCCGAATGCGATGTGCTGTACGGCCTGGGCACGGTGCACCGGATGGCGTGCGACTACGACATCGCCTCCACGTGCTTCCGGGAGGCCCACACGATCGCCACCGCGGTCGATGATCCGCTGCGCATGGCCTCCGCACTCTGGGGTTTCGCCGAGGTGACCCGGCACATCGGGGAGTACCACCGCGCCCGGGACGCGTACGTGGACGTGCTCGGCATCGCCCGGAAGCTGGAGAACCTGAAGTTCGAGGGCGATTCCCTGCGCGGACTCGGCCATATCGAGCGCATGGGCGGCGACCCGGTGGTGGCGGGCGGCTACTACCGGGCGGCGCTGGCGATCGCCGATCAGATCGGCGACCGATACAGCCGCGGCTGGTCGCTGTGGGGCCTGGGCAACGTCGAACGCGCCCGCGGCGAATTCGATTTGGCGCGTGCGCAATTCGACGAGGCGCGCGCCATCGGCGGCGAGATCGGCGACAGTCTGCTGCGCGTGGACGCGCTGCGCGGTCTCGGCCATCTCGAACTCGATCTCGGCGATCTGGACGCGGCCCAGGGCTTCTATTCCGAGTCGCTGGACATCGCCCGTCGCCATGGCGATCCGCACGGGGAGGCCGACGCCTGGCGCGCCCTGGGAACCATCGCCGCCATGGCCGGTCCCCGCCACCACCCTCGGGCCTGCGAGTTCCTCCGCAAGGCCCTGACCCTCTACACGGACCTGGGCGTCAAACTCGCCGCCCAGGTCCGCGTGGATCTGGCGGCTTTGAACTGCCCGCCCAGCGAATGACGGGCGGCCGCCCCGCGCCCCTTGCCGGGCCGCACCACTATGCGCGTCGCCGAGCAGGTGAACAGCCGCGCGCACGCACTGCTCGCGCCCCGGCGATCGAGACGCCGCACGGACCGTAGCGGATCGCGTCAGCCGGCCTTCGCCACCAGCTTCGACTGGGCGGCGGCCACGTCGCGTCCCACCGATTCCTCGTCGACCGTGCGAATCTCCCCCTCCCGCACCACGATCCGGCCGTTGACCACCAGTGCCGCCAGCGGGGGCGCGGAGCCGAGGACCAGGGCGGTCACCGGATCGTCGATGCCCGCGTGAGCGGGGCCGTCCAGGCGCCACAGGGCCAGGTCGGCGAGTTTGCCGGGTTCGAGGGAGCCGATCTCGTTCTCGCGACCCAGGACGCGGGCGCCGCCGCGGGTCGCCAGTTCCAGGGCGGTGCGGACCGAGATCGCGCTCGGGCCGCCGCGCAGGCGGGCGTAGAGCAGGGCGTTGCGGGGCTCCTCGATGAGCGAGCCCGCCTCGTTGCTGGCGGCGCCGTCCACGCCGAGGCCCACGGGGACACCGGCGGTGAGCAGGTCGGCGGTGCGGGCGATGCCGGCGCCGAGGCGGCCGTTCGACGTGGGGCAGTGCGCCACGCCGGTGCCGGTGCGGGCCAGGGTGGCGATCGCACTGTCGTCGAGGTGGATGGCGTGGGCGTACCAGACGTCGGGCCCGACCCAGCCGAGCCGTTCCAGGTACTGCGCGGGGGTGCAGCCGTGGGTCGCGAGGCAGTAGTCGGCCTCGTCCAGGGTCTCGGCGACGTGCGTGTGCAGGCGGACGCCGAGTTCGCGTGCGAGAGCGGCGGATTCGCGCAGCAACTCGGCGGAGACCGAGAACGGCGAACACGGCGCGAGCCCGATGCGCAGCATGGAGTCGAACGACGGGTCGTGGTGCCGGGCCACGGCGTCCTGGCTCGCGCGCAGGATGTCGTCGAGGGTCTCCACCACCGAGTCCGGCGGCAGTCCGCCCGCGCTGCGGCCCAGATCCATGGAGCCGCGGCAGGGGTGGAAGCGCAGCCCGACGGCCGCGGCCGCGTCGATCTCGGCGGCGAGCAGATCACCGGCGTCGCGGGGGAACACGTAGTGGTGGTCGGTGGTCGTGGTGCAGCCGGTGCGCGCCAGCGCCGCGAGCGCGCCGGTGGCCGCGACGCGGGTGGCGTCCGCGTCGATGCCCGCCCACACCGGGTAGAGCGTGTTCAGCCATTCGAACAGGGTCGAGTCGGCGGCGAGCCCGCGTGAAATCCACTGGTACAGATGATGATGCGTGTTCACCAGGCCCGGGGTGAGCAGGCACCCGCGCCCGTCGACCCGTTCGGCGCCCGCGATCGCGGGCGCGGGTCCGGCCCCCACGGCCTCGATCCGGGTACCGCGCACGACCACGTGCCCGTCGCGGTATTCGTTCCCCACCCCGTCCACCGTGGCGACGGCGCAGCCTTCGATCACGAGCACGGATTCGGTCACGGGTCAGCTCCCCCGGTAGGTCGAGTAGGCGAACGGCGACAGCAGCAGCGGCACGTGATGGTGCCGCCATTCGGCGATGGTGAACGCGATGCTCACCTCGGGATAGAACGCCGCGACGCCCTGACCGGCGAAGTACTCCCCCGTCGCGAAGCGCAGCCGGTAGTTGCCGATGGCGAGGTCGTCGGCGAGATTCGCGATCCGCCCGTCGCGGTCGGTGACGCCCGCGCCCAATTCCTTACCGTCCCAGTCGAACAGCGTCGCCGCGACGCCCGACGCGGGCAGTCCGCTCACCGCGTCCAGCACGTGCGTGCTCAGTGAGCTCATGCCGCCGCCCCCGGGGTGATGAGCCGCCGCAGCCGGATCCGATTGATCTCCGCCAATTCCGTGCGCACGATCCGCCTTTCGACCGCTGGTTCGTGGCCGAGCCGCTCGCGCAGGATCGCGAGGAGCTCGGCCGGTGTCCGCCCGGTGGCGCACACCAGATACACGTGCCCGAATCTTGCCTCGTACGCGCGATTTCCCTCGGCAATCGCGGCCCGCACGGCGGTGTCGGCGCCGCTCATGGCCGCCTGCTCGCGCGCGGAGTTGGCGTTGTCCGGGCGATCCCCGATGCGCGGGTGCCCGGCGAGCGCACGATCGATCTCGTCCTCGTCCAGCGCGTCGAGTGCCCGGTCCGCCGCGGCCTGCAGGTCCGCGAACGCGCCGTACGGTCGCCCGTTCGCCACCGCCCGGGCCCAGGCGGGCGAGGAGCAGCAGCTCAGCAGGAGGTTCTCCGCCGCGGTGTCCGGCAGCGCGTCGAAGGCGTCGAGGCCTATCCCGGTGTCCGTCATCGTGTCCAGCATCGGCCATGGCAATCGGGTCCGCCACTCGAGGGGCGAAGCGCGGCATCCGGCGCTACCCTGCCCGCATGACACCCGAACACTGCGATGGCATCGTGCTGGCCGCGGGTTCCGGTTCGCGCTTCGGTATGCCGAAAGCGCTGGCCGAGGACGGCGCGTGGCTGGCGTCCGCGGTGCGCGCGCTGCGCGCGGGCGGCTGCGAGCGGGTGTTCGTGGTGCTGGGCGCGACGGGTCCGGCGCGATACGACGACGAATCCGGCCCCGGCGCGGCGCCGCTGGTCTCGCAAACCCCCCGCATCCCGGTGCCGCCGGGCGCCTGCCCGGTGTGGGCCGCGGACTGGGCCGTCGGCGTGAGCGCCTCGTTCCGTGCGGGCCTGGCCGCCGTCGCCGCGGCCGATCACCTCGGCTCGGCCGCACCGGAACACGGTGCGCCGCGGCCACGGCTCGGCACGGCGGCGTACGCCGCGATCATGCCCGTCGACACCCCCGATGTGGGCGGTGCGGTCGTGGCCCGGGTGCTGGCGGCCGCGCGCGCGAGCACGAGCGGGCTCGCGCGTGCGCTGTTCGATAGCCGGCCCGGGCACCCGGTGATCCTGGGTCGCGCGCACTGGGCGGGGGCGCTGGCGGCGGCCACGGGAAATTCCGGGGCGGCCACTTATTTGGACGGCCGAGCGGATATGGTGTGCGTCACGTGTGATGATCTCGCGTCGGGGATCGATCGGGACTACCCGTGCGGCACACGGTGATCGGGAGCTGAGACATGCGCGATATCGTCGACGACCTACTACGGGTATGGCACAGCGGACGCACGGGTGGATTGGCCACGCTGGTGCGCACGGTCGGCTCGACCCCGCTGCCGATCGGGGCCGCGATGGTGGTCGACGCCGAGGGCCGGGCCTTCGGTTCGATTTCGGCGGGCTGCGCCGAGGCGGCGGCCTACGAGGCCGCCATGGAGTCGGCGCGCACGGGTCACCGCGGCCTGCATCGCTTCGGCCCGGGCAGTGGTTTGGACGCGGGCTCGGACTGCGTGGGCACGCTCGATGTCTTCACCGAGCCGTTCTCGCGTCGGCACTTTCCCGAATTCCCCGATGTGGCAGCCGATATCGCCGCCCAGCGGCAGGTGACCGTCTTCACCGTGGTGTGGCATTCGGATCCGGACGTGATCGGCCAGCATCTCATCACCGATCGCAAGCACGGCACCGAGTTGGTCTCGCTCCCCGACTCCGATGTGTTCGTCTCCTCCTTCATCCGCCCGCAACGCCTGATCATCATGGGCGCCAACGCTATTGCCGGTGCGCTGGCGGTGCAGGCCCGCATGCTCGGCTATCGGGTGACGGTCTGCGACGCGCGCCCCACCTTCGTCTCGGCCGAGGCGTATCCGGGCTGCGAGGTCGTGGTGGACTGGCCGCACCGCTATCTGAACACCCTGGCCGCCGCGGGCGAGATCGACAGGTCGACCGCGGTGGTGCTGGTCTCCAACGACGCCAAGTTCGAGATTCCGCTGCTGACCATCGCGCTGCGCCTGCCCGACCTGGGCTTCCTGGCCGCGCTGGGCGGCGGCGCCGCGCACGAACGCCGGCTGGAGGCGTTGCAGGCGGGCGGTTTCGACGACGACACCCTGGCCCGGCTGCACGCGCCCGCCGGGCTGGATCTGGGCGCGCGCACCCCGGCCGAGACGGCGGTCGCGATCGCCGCGGAGATGCTGGCCGCCCGCAACGGCACGACCGCCGAACCGCTCTCGGCCGCGGGTGGCTCGCGCCGGCACGCCACCCTGGTCACCTAGGCCCCGGCTACTTCAGCGCGGGGTCCTCCGCGTAGACCTCCTTCAGCACGGACAGATCGAACAGTTTGTCGGCCGCGATGGTGATTCCGGCCTTGGCGAGCGCGGCGATGTTGGCCTCGATCAGCTGGTCCGTCATGGTGAAAAGCCCGTTGGCCGTGGTGTCGGGCGAGACGAGCAATCCGTTCTGCGCCTGCGCTTCCCGCGTCTGAATCGCTAGATCCAGCTGCTGATCCTTGCCGTACACCTCCACCGCGAGCCGGGCGGATTCGGCCGGGTCGGCGATGGCGTCCCGCCAGCCCCGGATGTCGGCGCGCAGCCACGCCTTCAGCTTGTCGCGCTCGTTGTCGACGGTGTTCTGGTGCACGGTCAGCGTTTCCGCGACCAGCGGCAGCCCGTAGTCGGCGAACAGGAAGTTGGCGTTCTGGAAACCTTTGGCGGCCAGCGTGATCGGCTCGTTCGTGACGTAGCTGACCCAGCCGTCCACCTCGCCGTTGGCGAGCGGGGTCGGATCGAACTGGGCGGGCACGATGGTGACGTCGCCGGGGGTCATGCCGTTGGCGGTGAGCAGGGCGTTGAAGATGAGCTGGTTGGTGTCCTGGACGCCGATCCGGCGGCCCTTCATGTCCTGGGGCGTCCGAATGGCCTTGGCCGCGGAACTGACGATGCAGAACGGGTTCTTCTGATAGGTCGCCCCGACGATCTTGGCGTTCAACCCCTCCAGGACGGCGGGCGCGGTGGTCTGCGGCGCGGACATGCCGATCCAGATCTTGCCGGTGCTCAGCCCCGCCTCGACCGAGGTACTGGCCGCGCCGCCCGCGATGAGATTGGTGGCCCCGAACCCGGCTTCCTTGTAATAGCCCTTGGAATCGGCGAAGTACTCACCGGCGAATTCGATGTTCTTCAGCCAGGACAGCTGCACCGCGACGCTGCCGTATTTCGATCCGTCGTCGACGGTGCCGTTGCCCGGACCGGCGGAATCGCCGCCGCAGCCCGCGAGCAGGCTCGTACCGCCGAGAGCCAGACCCGCCAGTCCGGTGTAGCGCAGGAAGGATCGCCGATCCACGGCCGGGAGAGCGGCCGAGAACGGCCGGGAATTACGACTCATGAAAAGAATCTAGGGCGTTTCGATTTCGAATATTTTGCTTTCCCGCGCCTATTTGTGTGCGGCAGGTTAACTCGCGCGCTGCGGCGCGAATCGCGCCAGCACCAGCTTCTCCAGCACCCCGACGATCGCGTAGAGCACCACCGAGACGACGGTCACCAGCGCGATGGACGCCCAGAGCCGGTTGTACTGGAAGGTGGGTATGGCGCGGATCAATCCCGCGCCCAATCCCGTTCCGCTGCCCAGCCATTCGCCCAGCAGCGCCCCGATGAGCGCGCCGGGCACCGAGATTCGGGCGGCGGCGAAGACCGACGGCAGCGCGGCGGGCACCGCGACCAGGCGCAGCGCGGTCCACCGCGAGCCGCCGTAGGCGCTCACCAGTTCCATGGCCTGCCGGGGCGCCGCCCGCAGCGCGGACATGATCATGACCAGCGCCGGGAAGAACACCACGATGGCCGCCATCGCGGCCACGCCGAGCAGGCCGCGACCGCAGATCAGCACGATGATCGGGGTCAGCGCCACCAGCGGCACCGAGCGCAGCAGCATGGCCACCGGCATGAAGACCTGGGCCAGCGCCGGCACCCCGACGAACAGCGCGGCCACCGTCAGCGCACCGCCCATCCCGGCCAGGAAGCCGATTCCGGCGTCGCGCAGCGTGATTCGCATTTCCTCGAAGATCACTTCGCGGGCGCCCGCGGAGTTGGGACCGGTCATCAGATACGCCCAGACCTCCCCCGGGCTCTTGCCCACCAGTCCCACCTGGGGGTACAGCTCCAGGAAGCCGTACCAGAGCCCGATCAACAGCAGCAGCGAAACTAGCAGGGGCACAAGGAATGCCCCGATGGATCGCACGACGTTCCGGGTTCTGCTCATGCCGTGATCGCCCCTCTCACCACTGATCGACCCGGGTCCACGGCACCACGAAGCGCGCCACCAGCGCCACCGCGGCGTAGCCGAGTCCGGCCAGCGCCGCCGCGGCGAGCGCCATGCCCCAGACCCGGGGCACCTCGTACTGGTTCTGCGCGGCGGTCAGCGCCATGCCGATGCCGCTGTCCACCCCGCCCAGGTACTCCCCGATGATCGCGCCGAGCACCGCCGATGGCGCGGCGATCTTCAAGGCCGCCAGCGTGTTCGGGAGTGCGGCGAGCAGGCGCACGCGGCGCAGTTCCTGCCAGCGCCCGCCGCCGTAGGCACGGATCAGGTCCAGGCTCGTGGCGTCGGCGGAGCGCAGCCCCGCGACCGTGCCGACCATGGTGGTGAAGAAGCAGTACATCGCGGCCAGGAACACCGAGGGCGTGCGCCCGCCGAACACCACCAGGATGAGCGGGCCCAGGGCCAGCAGCGGGGTGCAGTAGCTGAGGATCGCCAGCTGGGTGACCAGCATTTCGATCGGCGGTATCAGCAGCACGAGCACGGCCAGCGCGATGGCGAGCAGGTTGCCCCACAGGAAGCCCTGCAGCGCGACCCAGGCCGTCACCCGGAAGTTGGGCCCGTACAGCGCCCAGCCGTCGGTGTACATCGTGTGCACCACCTGCCACGGACTCGGCACGGTGCCGCCGGCGACGCGCAGCGCCGCCAGCAGCCACCACGTCCCGATCAGGGCGAGCAGGCCCGCCGGGCCGCCCCAGCGGCCGGCGGCCCAGCCCCCGGCGGCCGCGGTGATACGGCGCGCGGCGCTCATCAGGTCACCACCCCGCCGTGCCCGCCGCGACCGAAGAGCAGTTCGGACAGATAGTCGCAGAGTTTGTGAAACTCCGCGGTGCGCATCATGTCCGGGGTGCGCGGGCGGGGCAGATCGATCTCCACGAGTTCGACCACCCGGCCCGGCCGCGGGCTCATGACCGCGACGACGTCGGACAGGAACACCGCCTCGGCGATGCCGTGGGTGACCATGAGCGTGGTGGCGGGGCGCTCGGTCCAGATGCGCAGCAGTTCGAGGTTCAGCCGCTGGCGCGTCATGTCGTCGAGCGCGCCGAAGGGTTCGTCCAGCAGCAGCACGCGAGGTTTGACCACCAGCGCACGGGCGATCGAAACCCGTTGCCGCATACCGCCGGAGAGCTGGGCGGGCTTGGCCTTCTCGAATCCTTCGAGCCCGACCAGCCGGATCAGTTCGGCCACCAGTCCGGGGTCGGCGGGCAGGCCCGTCACCTGCAGCGGCAGTTTGATGTTGGATTCGACCGTGCGCCAGGGCAGCAGCGCCGAATCCTGGAAGGCGATCCCGAAATCATGACCCCGGCGCAGCTCCGCCGGGGTCTTGCCGTCGATGAGCGCGGTGCCCGCGGTGGGGGTGTCCAGGCCCGCGAGAATGCGCAGGATCGTGGACTTTCCACAGCCGGAGGGCCCGAGCAGGGACAGGAACGCGCCCTGATCGGTGCGCAGCTCCACCGCGTCCAGGGCGGTGACGGCGCGTTTCCCGGATCCGAAGACCCGGCTCAACCCGGTGATGTGAATACCCGTGCCCGGTCCGTCCGGGGCCCGCGGGCCCGTGGGCGCCGGATCGGCGTCCGCGCTCATGCGGCGACAGCTTCCGAACTCATAGGCCAACAGTAGGAGTCGGCAATTGCGCGCAGATTGCGAATCGGCACAGGAGATTTCGCGATTGTTACCCGCGAGCGGCCGATCCGGTTACCGGGCGCTCACCACCCGGCGGGTTCGAACCAGTCGCGGGCCTCGCGGCGGAAGAGCAGCACGATGACAGCGAGCGAGACCAGCGGTCCGAGCGGACCGGGCGGGCGGCCCTCGGTGATCGAGGGCACCGTCCAGAGCATGTTGAGCGCGGCCAGCAGAATGCCGCCGATGCGCACCGATTGGCCGATCGAGTTGAAGGTCAGGGCCACCAGGCCCAGCAGCCAGGCGGGAATGAAGGGCACGGCGGTGTCGATCGCGGCGGGGGTGCCGAGCAGCCAGCCGGAGGTCGCCGTGCAGACCACGCCGATCACCGCCAGGAGCACGGCGATCACCTGTGCCGCGCGTACGACCCGCGGCATTCGATAGGCATCGGCCATTTCCAACCCGGGATCGGGCGGCATTCCCAGATCCGACATCCCGCCGAATTTACCCCGCCGACCGGCCGGATTGTTGTCACCACGCCGCCCCTAGGGGCGGGCGGCCACCGGTTCGAGTTCGCGGACGCGGACGGTGGGCGCGAGCCGATCGCGCAGCACCCGGTCGATTTCCCCGGCGACGGGGATGACGACGGCCGCGGCGGAGGTGGCGACGGCGTCGGTGAGCAGGGTCGGCCAGTGCGGCGTCGACGTGGCCGAGAGCCCGGCGATGACGGCGGCCACCGCGGCGTCGCCCGCGCCGGTGGGATTGCCCGCCAGGGGTTGCGGCAGCGCCGCGGACCAGGCGCGGCTGCCGGTGACCGCGACCATGCCGTCACCGCCGCGGGTCACGATGACCGCGCCCGCGCCGCCCGCGATGAGCGGGTCCACCGCGGCGAGCAGCTCCGGGACCGTGCCCGCCGGCTTGCCGGTGAGCCGTTCCAGTTCCTCGGTGTTGGGCATGAGCACCACACCCGGCACCCGCGCCGACAGTTCCAGCGCCGGGCCGTCCAGGTCGCAGATGGTCGGCACCCCCGCCCGCACCGCGGTCCGCGCCAGCTCGGCGGGCAGGCCCGGGTCGACGCCCAGCGGCAGCGAGCCGGCGATCACCATGCCGCTCATGTCCGACAGCATCCCGGACACCCGCACCCGCAGCTGATCCACCGCGTGCGGTTCGGAGATGCGCGGCCCCGGCTCCCACAGCGCGGTCGCGGTGCCGTCGTCGGATTCACTGATCACCACGGTTCTGCGCACCCACGGCAGCGCGTGCACGAAATCCACCGACATCTCGAGTTCGGCTGCGGCGGAGAACGAATGGTCCGAGAACCCCGTGGCCCGCGCGTACTTCCCCAGCTGGTTCAGCACCCGATTCACATTGATCCCGCGCCCCCCGATGCGCTGGTCGACCGAGGCCACCCGATGCGCCCGCCCCCGCTCGAAATGCTCGACCCGATACGTCATGTCGTACGCGGGGTTCATGGTCACGGTGAGAATCACCCCACTAGCTAGTCCATGTCCGCCCGCCCGGCGCAACCCCCTGTTCTCCGCGTCGGGCATCGCGCGCGCCGGTGACCCCGGGACCGGCCGCGCGGCTCGGCGGGGAGACTCGGGTCCGCACCCCTCGCGAGAGAACCCGAGACCACCGCGCCGCGGAACGACGGAGCGGATCGCCGGTGCGTGGACGCGGCCGGCGTGCCGTGCCCCGGTCGATCGACTCCGCTCCAGGCTCCCACACACCGGCCGCGCCGCCCCCGGAATTCGCAGATCACGCGGCGGTCGGTGACACTGAGTGCCGAATATGGTGGGAATGAATGCCGTTGCCATTCGGAGACATTCGCGGGGCAAACTGGCCGCCGTGCCTTTGCTTCCGCCGAAACAATTGTTGCTTCAAGCCTGTCGCGGTTTGCCCCCCGAAGATCATCCGGTACTGCGCTGCGCCGGGTTATTGGCGGATCTGCACGAGCGACGACTGACGGCGGCGGCGGGGGCGACCGGGAGAATCGATCACGACCGGGCGTGCATGGTGCTCGACATCGATCGGTGGGTGGCGATCGAAATGCCCAAGGCGGCACGGGATGCGCACCTACACACCGAAACCGTCGGGACCGTGGTGGACCGGCTCGCGCAGTTCTCGGCGCTGGCCTACCTGACCCTGGCCAACGCACCGGAGGACACGGTGAACGACGCGGCGCTGCGCCTGACCGAACTCGCCACCGCCTACGAACATCTCGCCGGGGATCTGGCGGCGGGACGGCGGCGACTGCCCAATCTGACGGGCAATCGCGAATACGAATACTGATACCGATCGAATCGTGTTGCCGGGGGCGCCCGGCGAGGAAGTGGGCGCCCCGGCAACACCGGTGGAGCAGCGCGTTCCACCATCGCAGCCCGGATGCGGCGGGACCGGGGCGGTTCCGCGAAAAGCGGTGGCAGCGTGCCCGCTCCGGCCACCTGACCACCGATCCGAACGTCGACATCGCCAATCCTGCGCGCGAATCCTCCGAATCAGCGCTGTCCCGGCTGGGAATCGGCTGGGAATCGGATCCGCCACGGCAATCGCGGGCGGCCGAGTGGAACGACGACGGTCGTGCCGGGCGCTGTCGTGCGGGCCGGCGCGGACCACTGGCAGTGGGGGCACGGTCGGTTTTCGGCAGCGTCTCCCGGGCGGCGCCGGTCCATCGCGGACCGCCACGCCGACCGGTGCCGAGCGGCCCGGTCGCGCGGGCGGCGGGAGAACGTCGCCTGGATCAGCAGCGAATCAGTCCCGCGCGGATTCCGCTGCCGCGAGCGGGGTTTCGGGGAGAAGGACGCGGATCGCGTCGATCGTGTCGGCGTCGCCCGGTTCCTTGTCGGGGCGGTAGCGGACCACCCGGGCGAAGCGCAGCGCCACCCCGCCGGGATAGCGCGGGCTCACCTGCACGCCGTCGATCGCCACCTCGACCACCAGTTCCGGGCGCAGGTACACCGCGTGGTCGTCGCGCTCGCGCTCGTGGCGCGGGAACTCCGCGGTCTGCCACTGCAGCAGCGCGTCGGTCAGGCCCTTGAAGGTCTTGCCGACCATGATCGGCTCGCCGCCCTCGGGATCGCGCGCGCCCAGGTGCAGATTCGACAGGTAGCCGGTGCGGCGGCCGTACCCCCACTCCGCGCCGAGCACCACCAGATCCAGGGTGTGCGTGGGCTTGATCTTCTGCCAGGCCCGGCCCCGACGGCCCGCGGCGTACGGGGAGTCCAGGGCCTTGATCATGATGCCCTCGTGTCCCGCGGCCAGGGCGCCGTCGAAGTACTCGGCCGCGGCCTCGGCGTCGGGGGCGATGAGCGCCGGAATGCTCAGTCCGCCCGCGACTTTCGTGAGCTCGGCCCGGCGTTCGCGCAGGGGTGCGTCGAGCAGATCCACGCCGTCCAGGTGCAGGCAGTCGAAGAAGTACGGGTGCAGCAGCAGTTCCTGGGCGGTGGCCGCCCCGAACCGGCTCATGGTCTCCTGGAACGGGCGCGGGCGGCCCGCGTCGTTCAGCGCCAGGGTCTCCCCGTCCAGCACCACGCTCGTACAGTCCAATCCCCGTACCAGCTCGACCAATTCGGGTACCGCGGCGGTGATGTCGCGCAGCGTGCGGGTGAACACCCACACCCGATCCCCGTCGCGATGGACCTGGATCCGCGCGCCGTCCATCTTGTGCTCGACGCTCACCGCGCCGTCGAACTCGGCGAGCACCGCGTCCAGGGCCGGGCCGGGGGCGGCCAGCATGGGCTGGATCGGGCGGCCGACCTCGAGCCGGAACGCCGCCAGGGCCGCGGCGCCGCCGGTGGCCGCGGCGAGGGCGGTGACGGGCAGCCGGCCGGACAGCATGTGTGCCCGGCGCACGTCGGCGATGGGCACCTCGAACGCGGCCGCCACCGCCTCGGCGACCACGGCCGTGAGCGCGCCCTGGCGCATCTCCCCGGTCAGCAGGCGCAGCAGGAAATCGTGCTCCGCCGCGGTGGCGGCGGTGAACAGTGCGGTGAGCAGGTCGCGGCGGTCGTTCGCCGAGCCTTTGCCGGTGAGTGCGCCCAGGTCGGTGAACGCGCGGTCCACCGCGTCCACGGTCAGGGTCGCGGTGGTGGCCGGCTCGACCTCCATCGCGGTGAGGGTCCGCCACCCGGTGCCGATGCGGCCCTGGATCAGCTCACCGGAAATCCACGCGACGACCTGCGCCAACTCCGCGGGATCGGCCTCGGCGAGCAGCTCGGCGAAGGCGGCTGTCTTCTTCTTCCGGGAGGACGTGGCGCGGGCGGACCCCGACGCTTGAACTACTCGGGACAGGAGCACCGTTCGACGGTAACCCCGCGGTGTGACAGATTGCGCAGATGTGCTGCTAATTCCGGGTTGGCAACGTTGCTAATTCGCCCATAAACTGGGCACATGGCCAAGACTTTTGTCGGCGCACGGCTGCGGCAGTTGCGCACCGAGCGTGGGCTGAGTCAGGTCTCACTGGCCAAGAAGCTCGAGATTTCGGCCAGCTATCTCAACCAGATCGAACACGACGTCCGCCCGCTCACCGTACCGGTGCTGCTGCGCATCAGTGAAGTATTCGGCGTCGACGCCGGATTCTTCTCCTCCCAGGACGACACGCGGCTCATCGCCGAACTGCAGGAAGTGGTGATGGACCAGGAGCTCGGCATCGAGGCCGACGCCCAGGAGATCGCCGAAATGGTTTCCGCGCACCCGGGTTTGGCGCGCGCGATGGTGAATATGCACCGGCGCTATCGCAATACGACCGCGCAGCTGGCCGCAGCCACCGAGGATCGCTTCGCCGACGGCAGCGGCTCGGGCGCGATCTCCAAACCGCACGAGGAAGTGCGCGACTACTTCTATCAGCGGCAGAACTACATTCACGAATTGGATACCGCGGCAGAGGAACTCGCGAACCGCATGCGCTTCCACGGCGGTGACCTCAAACGCGAGATCGCCCGCAGACTCACCAGCGCGCACGGGGTGCAGATCGTCGAACGCATCGACCTCGGTGACGGGGTGCTGCACAGATACGATCCCGAGCAGCGCCGCCTGGAGATCGCGCCGCACCTGTCCGGCGGTCAGCGGGTGTTCAAACTCGCCGCCGAACTCGCCTACCTCGAATGCGGCGAGCTCATCGAGAAGCTGGTGGACGAGGGCAATTTCTCCAGTACCGAGTCCAGAATCCTGGCCAAACTCGGCCTCGCCAATTACTTCGCGGCGGCGACGGTGCTGCCGTACACGCACTTCCACGAAATGGCCGAGGACTACCGCTACGACATCGAACGCCTCTCGGCCTTCTTCACCCAGTCCTACGAGACCATCTGCCACCGCCTGTCCACCCTGCAGCGTCCGCGCCTGCGCGGGGTCCCGTTCTCCTTCGTCCGCGTCGATCGCGCCGGCAATATGTCCAAGCGCCAGTCCGCGACCGGTTTCCACTTCTCCTCCAGCGGCGGCACGTGCCCGCTGTGGAATGTGTACGAGACCTTCGCCTACCCCGCGAAAATCATGACCCAGATCGCCCAGATGCCCGACGGCCGTAAATACCTCTGGGTGGCCAGAACCGTCGAACGCCGCGCCACCCGCTACGGCGAACCGTCCAAGGTCTTCGCGATCGGCCTCGGCTGCGAGCTCCGCCACGCCGGCCGCGTCGTCTACGCCGACGGCCTGGACCTGAACGAGCCGAAGGCGACCCCGATCGGCGCCGGCTGCCGCGTCTGCGAACGCTCGAATTGCCCCCAGCGCGCGTTCCCCCCACTCGGCAAGTCCCTCGACATCAGCGAACACCGCAGTTCGATCTCCCCCTACGTCATTCACTGACCGCACCCCGAAGCCCGGTCGCGGCGGTTACCGCGGCCGGGCTTCGTGTTACCTCCGGGTAAGGCTTCTCACCGCGGCGGAAATTCGGCCGTCAGGTCGGCGAATCGTCGATTCGATCTCGTAAAAGCATCGTTACCTGCGGTGATAGCCGAATCTCCAGACGCGGAACACGCTGCGGTGAGGTCAAATTCACGCCGCTGAAACATCGGCAATCGGACTGTCACCGAGAGTCATTCCGGCGCAACACTTCCCGTTTACCGTTCGCACCACGAATACAGCCGTTGTATACGCGGCGGTATTCGCAACGAAGGTTGGCGGCGCACGCGGCGTCGCCGGGCAGGTTCGGTCAGGGCCGAACACCGTGAAGTGAGAAGGGTCCGCCCATGCAAGATTCCATCCGCCGAGATCGCTCGCGGCGCCTGATCAAGGCGATCACCATCCCGACGGCGCTGGCACTTTCCGCGGTGCTGATCACCGGCTGTGGGTCGCGCGACAGCGACACCGCGTCTGGGTCGAACGCCAAGTCGTGCGTGGACACTTCCAAGGACACGATCAAGATCGGGTCGCTGCACTCGCTCACCGGCACCATGGCCATCAGCGAGGTGACCGTCGCCAACTCCACCAAGCTGGCGGTGGACCAGATCAACGCGGCCGGCGGCGTGCTGGGCAAGAAGATCGACCTCGTGCTCGAGGACGGCGCCTCGGACCCGAAGACGTTCGCGGAGAAGGCCGAGAAGCTCATCTCCTCCGACTGCGTGGCCGCGGTGTTCGGCGGCTGGACCTCCTCCAGCCGCAAGGCCATGAAGCCCAAGTTCGAGAACCTGAACAACCTGCTCTACTACCCCGTCCAGTACGAGGGCCTGGAAGACAGCAAGAACATCTTCTACACCGGCGCCACCACCAACCAGCAGATCGTCCCGGCCCTGGACTACCTCAAGCAGAAGGGCGTCACCTCCCTCTACCTGGTCGGTTCGGACTACGTCTTCCCGCAGACCGCCAACCGCGAGATCAAGGCCTACGCCAAGGCCAACGGCATCGAGATCAAGGGCGAGGACTACGCCCCGCTCGGCTCGACCGACTTCTCCACCATCGTCAACAAGGTCCGCAGCGCCAAGGCCGGAGCGGTGTTCAACACCCTGAACGGCGACTCCAACGTGGCGTTCTTCCGCGAGTACTCCAACGCCGGCCTCAAGGCCGCCGAGATGCCGGTCGTGTCGGTCTCCATCGCCGAGGAGGAGGTCGCGGGCATCGGTGCGCAGAACATCGTCGGCCAGCTGACCGCCTGGAACTACTACCAGACCGTCGACAGCCCGGCGAACAAGAAGTTCGTCGCCGACTACAAGGCCGCCTTCGGCGCCGACAAGCCCACCTCGGACCCGATGGAAGCCGCCTACGCCTCGGTCTACCTGTGGAAGAACACCGTCGAGAAGGCGAAGTCCTTCGCCGTGGCCGACATTCAGGCCGCCGCCGACGGCGTGAGCTTCGACGCCCCCGAGGGCACCGTCACCATCGACGGCTCCAACCACCACATCACCAAGACCGCGCGCATCGGTGAAATCCGTGCCGACGGCCTCATCTACACCGTCTGGGACTCGGGCAAGGCCATCGTGCCGGACCCGTACCTGAAGTCCTACGACTGGGCCAAGGGCCTGAAGTAGTCACGATGCGCCGGTAAGCGCTTCGGTACCGCCTATGAGGGGCGGTCGGTGCGGGACTCGCCTCCCGCACCGCCCGTTACGGCGGTACCGGAGCGCCGACGGCGTTCGCGGCACCCGATCCCCGCACCCCGAGCGCGCGAGAACACAGAGGTATTCACAATGGAAGTCGCTGTCGGACAGCTGTTCACGGGCCTGAGCCTCGGCTCTATCCTGCTACTCGCCGCGCTCGGCCTGTCATTGACATTCGGCCAAATGGGCGTGATCAACATGGCCCACGGCGAGTTCATCATGGCCGGTTGCTACACCACATTCGTTGTGCAGCAGGTCATCTCGTCGACCGGCGTCGCACTGATCGTGTCCCTGTTCGTCGGCTTCCTGGTCGGCGGCCTGCTGGGCGCGGCCCTGGAAATGGGCCTGATCCGCTGGATGTACGACCGCCCGCTGGACACCCTGCTGGTCACCTTCGGCGTCGGCCTGGTGCTGCAGCAGATCGCCCGCGACGTCTTCGGCGCCCCCGCCAAGAACGTCGTGGCCCCGGACTGGCTCACCGGCGGCATCGAGATCTTCGGCACCGTGGTCCCCAAGACCCGCATCTTCATCATGATCCTGGCGGTGAGCGCGGTGATCGCACTGGCCGCCGCCCTCAAGGCCACCCCGCTCGGCCGTCGCATCCGGGCCGTCGTGCAGAACCGCAGCCTCGCCGAAACATCCGGTATCTCTTCGCGTTTCACCGACATCAGCACGTTCTTCATCGGCTCCGGCCTGGCCGCGGTCGCGGGCGTCGCGCTCACCCTGATCGGCTCCACCAGCCCCACCATCGGACAGTCCTACCTGGTCGACGCCTTCCTGGTGGTGGTCATCGGCGGCCTCGGGCAGATCAAGGGCACCGTCATCGCGGCCTTCGGCATGGGCCTGCTCAATTCCTTCGTCGAATACTCGACCACCGCGTCGGTCGCCAAGGTGATCGTCTTCGTGGTGATCGTGATCTTCCTGCAGGTTCGCCCGCAGGGCCTGTTCACCGTCCGTACGAGGAGCCTGGCATGAGTGTCTTGCAGCGCCTGGGCGCACTGTCTCCGTTCAAGGCCGCGGGCGGTTTCGCCCTGGCCGCCATCATTCTCTTCGGTATCGCCCCCGCGGTGCTGAGCGATTTCCGGCTCAGCCTGCTCGCGAAATTCCTGTGCTTCGCCATCGTCGCGGTCGGCATCGGCCTGGCCTGGGGCCGCGGCGGCATGCTCACCCTCGGGCAGGGCGTGTTCTTCGGCATCGGCGCGTACATCATGGCCATGTACATGCAGATGGCCGACGCCGCCAGCGCCGGCGAGGACGTCCCGGAGTTCATGGTGATCTCGGGCATCTCCGAATTGCCCTCGTACTGGCAGCCTTTCGCCTCCGCACCGGTGGCCATCCTCGGCATCCTGGTGCTGCCCGCCGCGGTGGCCGCGGTGCTCGGCTACGGGGTGTTCAAGCGCCGGGTCAAGGGCGCGTACTTCGCGATTCTGAGCCAGGCGCTGGCCGCCGCGCTCGCGATCCTGCTCACCGGTCAGCAGACCATCGGCGGCTTCACCGGCCTGAGCGACTTCCGCACGTTCTTCGGTTTCCGCCTGGACGATCCGGTCAACCGCCGCATGCTGTTCTTCATCGCCGCGGGCGCGCTGCTGGTGGTCGTTGCCATCGCGCGCCAGCTCATGAACAGCCGCTACGGCGAACTGCTGGTCGCGGTGCGCGATCAGGAGGAGCGCGTGCGGTTCCTGGGCTACGACCCGGCCAATATCAAGATCGTCGCGTACGTCGTTGCCGCGTTCTTCGCCGGTATCGCGGGCGCCCTGTTCACCCCGATCGTCGGCATCATCTCCCCCGCCGACATCGGCGTGGTGCCGTCCATCGCGTTCCTGATCGGCGTCGCCATCGGCGGCCGCACCACCCTGCTCGGCCCGGTGCTGGGCGCGATCGGCGTGGCCTGGGCGCAGACCGCGCTGTCCGAGGAGTTCCCCTCGGGCTGGACCTACCTGCAGGGCCTGCTGTTCATCGTGGTCGTCGGCTTCCTGCCCGCCGGCCTGGCCGGGTTCGGGCCGCTGGCAAAGCATCTGGCGGGCCGCGTACGACCGTTCAAGGGCGGCGCCACCGCGGGTGAATCGATCACCGCCTCGGTGCTGTCCACGGGCGCGCCGGTGGAATCGGCCGACGGCAAGACCGGCAAGGTCGCCGAAACCGATGCCGCGGCATCGGAAACCCCCGCGGACGAGGAGAAGGTGAAGGCATGACCACCGCCGTGCACGAACCCAAATTCGGCGGCAACGCCGGCATGGACAGCGAATACCTCGAAATCCGCGGCCTGTCCGTGAGTTTCGACGGCTTCAAGGCCGTGCAGGACGTGGATCTCACCGTGCTGCAGGGTGATCTGCGCTTCCTGATCGGACCCAACGGCGCGGGCAAGACCACCCTGATCGACGCCATTACCGGCCTGGCCCCGGCCACCGGTTCCGCGCGCAAGTCCGGGAACGAGCTCGTCGGCCGCAAGGTGCATCAGATCGCCCGCCTGGGCGTCGGCCGCACCTTCCAGACCGCGAGCGTGTTCGAGCAGCTCACCGTGCTGCAGAACCTCGACATCGCCGCCGGCGCCGGGCGTTCGGCGCTCACCCTGCTGCGCAGGCGCAAGGGCGTGCTGCCCGCGATCGAGGAGGCCCTGGAGATCACCGGCCTGACCGCGTTGCGCGACAAGCCAGCCGGGGTGCTCGCGCACGGGCAGAAGCAGTGGCTGGAGATCGGCATGCTGCTGGTGCAGAACTGCTCGGTCCTGCTGCTCGACGAACCCGTCGCGGGCATGAGCGCCGAGGAACGCGAGGAGACCGGAAACCTGTTGCGCCGCATCGGCGGTGACCGCATCGTCATCGTGGTCGAGCACGACATGGACTTCATGCGCGCCTTCGCCACCTCGGTGACGGTCCTCGCGGGCGGGAAGGTCCTGAGCGAGGGCACCGTCGAACAGGTGCAGGCCGATCCGAAGGTGCAGGAGGTCTACCTCGGCACCGCCGCGGCCGGGCAGCTGCCCGCCGCCGACAGCTCCGACGCCGAGGAGGCAGCGCATGCTGGAGATCACTGACATTCACACCGCCTACGGGCGCACCGAGGTGATTCACGGTGTGACGCTGACGGTTCCGGACGACGGCGTGGTGGCGATCATGGGCCACAACGGCGCGGGCAAGACCTCGCTGCTGCGCGCCGCGGTCGGGCTGCTGCCCGCCAAGGCCGGCAAGATCCGCTTCGACGGCAAGGACATCACCAAGCTGTCGCCGTCGCGGCGGGTCAAGCAGGGCATCGCGTACGTGCCACAGGGTCAGCAGTCCTTCGGGCAGCTGACCACCATGGAGAACCTGCAGGTGGTGGCCGACGGCCGCAAACGCGGGAAAGAGCTCATCGCCGAATCGCTGGATCTGTTCCCGGCGCTGCGGGAACTGCTGTCCCGCAAGGCCGGACTGCTCTCGGGCGGTCAGCGTCAGCAGCTCGCCATCGCGCGCGCGCTCATCACCGAGCCGAAGCTGCTCATCCTCGACGAGCCCACCGAGGGCATCCAGCCCTCGGTGGTGGCCGAGATCGAGCGCACCATCATCGATCTCACCAACCGCGGCGGGCTGAGCGTGCTGCTGGTGGAACAGCACATCGGGTTCGCGCTGCAGGCCGCGCAGCAGTACTACGTCCTGCAATCGGGACGCATCACCTCCCAGGGAGCGGGCGGCGCGGGCGCGGAATCCGACGTCCGTCTGGCCATGGCGATCTGACCGGGCGCACCGACATGACGCGCAGGGGGCGTATGCCATTGTCCGAGCGGGTCTACCTGGACCTGCGACGGGATCTGGCCGGCGGGGTGCTGGTCCCGAACGAGCGACTCGGCGAGGAAAGGCTCGCCGAGATCTACGGGGTGTCCCGCACCCCGGTGCGCGAGGCGCTGGCGCGGCTGTACGCCGACGGACTGCTGGAACGGCACGCGGACGGGCTGTACCCGTACCGCCCGCGGGTGGAAGAACTCGGCGACCTGTACGAATTGCGGATCGTGCTGGAGGTCAGGGGAATTCAACGCCTGCACGGCGGCGCGGCCGACACCGCGGCGCTCGCGGCCGAGCTGGAGACCTGGCAGCGCCTGCGCGCGGATCCGCCCGCGCCCGGGGCCGAGCTCATCGCCGCCGACGAGCGGTTCCACACCACCCTGCTCGCCGCGGCGGGCAACGGCGCGCTGGCCGACATGCTCGAGACCGTGCACGCCCGGGTGCGCCCGGTCCGCGCCATCGACATGCCGACCCCGGAGCGGGTGGCGACCATGACCGAGCAGCACATCGCCATCGCCGAACACGTGCTCGCCGGTGACCTCGATCAGGCCCTGGCCGCCCTGCTGGCCCACCTGACCAGCTCGCGCTCCCACGTCCTGGATCGCGCCCGGCGCGCACTGGAGCTCACGAAACTCGCACAGGCCGTGCGGGAGTGAGTTCGCCGGGCGACGGCGAATTCATCCACGGTCGTGCACAGCCGCTGTGCACGACCGGTGGATGACCGCGGGTTTCCGGCACCCACGCCGAGATTCTCCACAGGTCCGCACAGGTGGTTGTGGATCGATGTGTACACGGCTTCGAAGGCGACTCCGCGGGCCCGCGACAACATCGACCGCGGGCAGCACGCTGGCGACCCGGGACATGGTGGGCCGCTCGCGCCGGCTGTTAGCGTGAGGCATGGTGTCGAAGCAGCCACGTATCGCGCCCGGCCGTCTCCGGGAGCTGGGACCGATCAATTGGACTGTCTGGCAGGTGCTCTCCCGTGCGGCGGGCACCGACGACGCGCATCTGTTCAGCACCCTGGGCCGCACCGGCGGACTGTTCCGCGGCTGGCTGCACTACTCCGGCAAGCTCATGCCCGGCGGGCGGCTGCGGCGCTACGAGTCCGAGATGGTGATTCTGCGCGTGGCGCACCTGCGCGAATGCGAGTACGAGACGGACCATCACATCCGCCTCGGCAAACGCGCGGGCATCACCCCCGATATCCTGGACCGCATCCGCGTCGGCCCCGGCGCGCCCGGCTGGACCGCGCAGGAGCAGGCCCTGCTCACCGCGGTCGACCAGCTCGTGGCCACCCGGGACCTGACCGACGAGGCGTGGCAACTGCTGGCCGCACACTACGACGAGCGCCGCCTCATCGAGATCGTGCTGCTGACGAACCAGTACGAGGGTCTGGCCAGCACCATCACCGCCCTGCGCATCCAGACCGACCACTGACCGCGGCGCTCGCGCGTCCCCGCGCCTCAGTCGGGGCGCGCGTGCCGCCCGCCCGCCACCGTGGGCGGATCCCCCCGCACCCGGGCGTGCAGGTGCATGTCGTGCCAGCCGTCCGCGTGCAGTCCCGCACTTCGATTCACGCCCTCCAGCGTGAAACCGGCCTTGCCCGCGACCCGGCACGACTGCGCGTTGTGGACCGAGTGCTGTAGCTCGAGACGGTGGAATCCGGCTGTCTCGAAGGCCCATTCGGCCAGGGCCGTCACCGCGCGCGGCGCGATGCCCTGCCCGCGCGCGGCGGGCGCGACCCAGTAGGCGACCCCGGCGGTTCCGTGCGCGGCCCGCATCACCTGCAGCGACGCGCGACCGGCGATCCGGCCCGTACTACTGTCCGCCACCGCCCAATTCGCGTAGATGCCCCCGCGCCAGGTACGGGCCCAGTCCGCGACCCATTCCTCGGCCTCGTCCTCGGATTCGGCGGTGCGCACGTGCCAGCGCTGGATCGCCGGGTCCTGGAAGGCCGCGTAGACCTCGGGCGCGTCCCGGCGCAGCCACGGCCGCAGTACCAGTCCGTCGCCCATCGGTATCACCGGTTGTGCGGCCTTGGTGAACAGGTCGGCGGCAACGACTGCCGGAATCGATTGCGGCATAGCTGAAATTCTGCTCCTCGGACTCGCGCACCGGGTGCTGTCGGCTCGAACCGCCGTGATCGGACGACCGCACCCCACGCGGACCGCCCGGCAAACACCCCCGACGACATTCGACTCCCCACACGCCACCACGCTACCGCCGCGCCGGACCGGCCGCGCGAATCCGCCGCTACCGCATGACGACCGCCCTCGGGACCGCACGCGCGGGCATACGACATGTGCGCCGCGTCCGCGCCGCTGTGACCGCGCACCCGCCGGGCGACACTCACCGGGCATCCGTGGACGGTGGGTCCTCACCGCAGACGGTGGGCGCTCACCGCCCCGGACGATCGCCGATCAGCACCGCCAAACCGTCCAGCACCCGGGCCAGGCCGAACTCGTAGGCGAACTCCGCGCTGTACGCGCCGTCGTGGGCCTGGCCGGCGGCCGCGCCCACCCGCGCGGCCAGCGGGAAGCGCTCCGGCGTGAGCACCCGTTCGAGCAGCGGCGCGGCGCGCTCCCACCAGTCGTGGTCGTTCACCCCGCTGTCGGCGGCGGCCCGCGCGGTGTCGATGGCGATGCGCGCGACCGAGTTCACGAAACCGAGCACCTGGGTGAGCGCGGCGTCCATGGTCACGTCGTCGAGGCCCAGCCCCTCGAAGGCCCCGAGCTCGTGGTCGTATTTCGCGGTGACGCCGGGACCGAGCGGGGGCCGCGTGGTGGGCAGGTACGCCACCCACGGGTGCGCGGCGAGCATGGCCCGGTTCGCCGCGGCGATCGCGGAAACCTTGTCGCGCCAGGGTTTTCCGGTGAGGGCGGGGCGCGGCATGAGCCGGTAGACCTGATCGAGCATGAGGTCGAGCAACTCGGCCTTGCCCGGCACGTAGGTGTAGGTGGCCATGGGCGTGATCCCGAGCGCGGCGGCCACCGAACGCATGGTGAGCGCGCCCAGCCCGTCGGCGTCGGCGATCGCGATCGCCTTCGCCACCAGTTCGTCGACGCTGATCCGCTGCTTCGGCCCGCGCGTCGCGCCGCGCTCGCCCGGCTCGCGCCACAGCAGTTCGAGCGTCCGCACCGGATCGCCGGCGCTGCTGCGCTCACCCCCGGCGCGCTGCTTGCGCGCGCCCCGGCGCACCGGACCGGCCCCGGCCGCCGCGGACGGGCCGCCGCCCGCCGCGCCCGGCCCGTCCTCGATCTGCCCGCCTCGACCTGCGTCGACACTCATCGCGCACCCACCTCCGCGTCGATCGTATCGATGTGACGCCCATCACCTGGCAACCGCTCGGGAATTTCCGTACAAAGTACAGCGTACTTAGTACAGCAATGTTCGGCACCCCAGGAGGCCCCCATGAAGATCACCTCGTCCGCCATTTCCCTGAACGTCGCCGATCCCACCGCGTCGGCGAAGTTCCTCATCGACCACTTCGGCTTCACGCAGGAGATGGCCGCCGAGGGCTTCGTCTCCCTGACCCGGCCGGACGCCGGCTTCAACGTCATCTACCTGAAGACCGGCCTGTCGACCTTCAAGCCCGCGCGGATCGCGGCCGACGCGGGACAGGGCCTGCTGGTGGTCTTCGTGGTCGAGGACATCGACGGCGAGTACGAGCGCGTGCGCGCGGAGGGCGTCACCATCGAGACGCCCATCGAAACCGAGCCGTGGGGTGAGCGCTACTTCCAGATGACCGATCCCAACGGCGTTGTCATCCAGCTGGTGCAGTGGGTCTGAGCAGCGACGATAACGAGCGCGGCGCGTCGTCCCGGATCGGGCGACGCGCCGCGCGGGTCCACCGCGCGCCCGGCGAAATGCAGTAGCGTCGCAGCGAACCGAACTGAGCAGTCCATTCTCCATGGCCCTCGGGACGCGTGATTCCCGCCGGGCCGACCCGGAAGGACACGCCGTGGATACCGCCGTCAGTTCCCGATCTCCCCGCTCGCATCGCCGGTCGATCCGCACCATCACCTTCATGACCCTGCTGGCCGCCGCCGTTCCGCTGGCCACCGCGCAGGGCACCGCCGCGCCGGATCCCGTCGCCGCGCCCAGCCTCGTCGATCAGGGCGCCGAACTGCTCCCGAAGGCGACCTCGACGCTGCCGCGCATCGTCAACACCGCCTCGCTCGCCTCGACCATGGCACTGAAGGGGCTGGCGCTCAGCGTCGTTCCGCTGAACCAGTTCTGGGCCTTCGATCAGATCATCACCATGGAGAGCAGTTGGCAGATCTTCGCGGTCAATCCCAGCTCCGGCGCCTACGGCCTGCCCCAGGCGCTGCCCGCGGACAAGATGGCGACCGAGGGTCCCGACTGGCTCTTCAATCCCCTGACCCAGCTGCGATGGGCCTACCGCTACATGAACGCCCGCTACGGCAGCCCGACAGCGGCCTGGGAGTTCTGGCAGGCCAACCACTGGTACTGAATCCGATGCGCCGCAACGACTCTCCCATCGATACAGCGCCCTTCGGTTCGGCGCGGTTCAGCTCAGCGCCGCGCGAAACACCTCCACCGCCGGGGTCGCCGGGCGGCCCAGCAGCCGCTGCAGATCACCGTTGTCGAGGTCGAGCACGCCTGCCGCGATTCCCGCGTCGGCGTCCGCGAGGACCTGGGCGTAGCCCTCGGGAAGTCCGCCCGCGACCAGGGCCGCCGCGTATTCGGACTGCGGAATGTTCTGGTAGACAACCGTTTTGCCCGACGCCTCGGAAATGGCGGCGGCCAGCTCGTCATACGTGAGGCGATCGCCGCCGAGTTCGTAGACCTGCCCGGCGTGGCCGTCGGTGCTGAGGACCTTGGCCGCCGCCTCGGCGTAGTCGGCCCGCGACGCGCCCGCCACCCGGCCGGTCCCGGCCGCGCCGTGCAGTACGCCCGTCTCGACCGCGTGCGCGAGCCCGCCCAGGTAGTTCTCCCAGTACCAGTCGTTACGCAGCAGCACGTGCGGCACGGTGGCCTCGGCCAGCACGGCCTCGGTGCCCGCGTGCTCCTGCGCCAGGATGAGCGGATTCGTCGGCGCGCCCGGAATGCTGGTGTAGGCCAGCAGTTCCACGCCCGCGCGCTCGGCGGCCCGAATGACGTTGGTGTGCTGGGCTACTCGCGCGCCGAATTCGTTGCCCGAGACCAGCAGGACGCGGTCGACGCCGGCGAACGCGCTGTCCAGCGCGGCGGGATCGTCGTATCCGGCGACGCGCACCTGCACGCCCCGCTCGCTCAGATCGGCGACCTTGGCCGGATCGCGCACGACGGCGATCGGGGTCGCGCCCTCCTTCAGCAGGGCTTCGACAACCAGGCGGCCCAGCTGGCCACTCGCTCCGGTGACGGCGACAACGGTCATGACTTCCTCCAGGTGACGGGAATGAACTGCCTTATCGGGTTGTACTAACTAATAGTAAGCACATGCTATTCCCCCATCGCAACCCGAGCGGTTAGGTAATCTCGAACCCATGAACGACCCGGCCGACCCCTCCTTCGACCCGACGCTGGAAGCCGACGTCTTCGCACGCCACTGCGCTTCCCGCCCGGTCCTGCAGGACGTCGCCAGCCGCTGGGGCGTCCTGGCCATGGCCGCGCTGCGCGAGGGTCCCTACCGTTTCAGCGCCCTGCGCCGGCGGGTCGACGGCATCAGCGAGCGCATGCTGTCGCAGACCCTGCAGAACCTCGAACGCGACGGGATGATCCACCGCGAGGTCCAGCAGTCCATCCCGCCGGTGGTCGAGTACACCCTGACCCCGCTGGGCGCGCGGGTCGCCGAACACCTGGCCGGTCTCATCGACCTGCTGGAAAGCAATATCGGAGAAATCCGCGAGGCCCAGGATTCGTACCATCGCGAATGACCCCGGGACTGCGTGCCGGGCCCACCGCGAGCGACCCACCGCACCACGCGGAGCGCGACCCTGGCCGGTTCCGACGCGAATCACCGTGCGCCGAAAGGCTTTCCCCACATCAGTCCCACGCTCGAATGCCCACCACGACGATCGGAGCACCGATGCGCGAGCACCTCGACTATCTCGAACGCTGCGTCGAATTGGCAGAGCAGGCTTTGGAAGCCGGTGACCAGCCCTTCGGCTCGATCCTGGTGGCCGCCGACGGCACCGTTCTGGCCGAAGACCGCAATCGCATCGCGGGCGGCGATCAGACGCAACACCCCGAATTCGCGCTGGCCCGCTGGGCCGCGGACAACCTCTCCCCCGCCGACCGCGCCACCGCCACGGTCTACACCTCCGGCGAGCACTGCCCGATGTGCTCGGCCGCCCACGCCTGGGTCGGCCTCGGCCCGATCGTCTACGCCGCATCGACCAAGCAGTTCACCGCCTGGCTGACCGAGTTCGGCGTCCCGCCCGCCCCGGTCCTGCCGCTGCCGATCCCCCGCGTGGCCCCCGGCATCCCGGTCACCGGCCCGTTCCCCGAGTTCGCCGACCGCGTACGCGAACTGCACCGTCGCTACTTCGAGCGCGCCGCGGGCTGACACGCCACAGGCCGAGGCGGAGAGGCCGATAGCCCGCGGACCGCGCTGCCACACGACGTGAAAAAGGCCCGGCCGCAGTCGATTCGACTG